>JAQXFY010000055.1 GCA_029006015.1 bacterium | reverse complement strand
GCAGATACCAGTAGTCAAGGCCGGCCCGACGGAGCGCCTTGTCGGTGATCTCAAATCCCAGAGGGCGGATCAGGTGCAGGGCGGCACCGGTGGCGGCGCAGGTTCTGGCGATGTTGCCGCAGTTCTGGGGAATTTCGGGCTCCACCAGTACGATGTGAAGGGGCATCAGCCCACCTCCCGGCTGGTCAGCCCCCGGGCGGCGGCCGCATCGGCATAGACCGTGGCATCGGGGTGGGACAGCAGCGCCGTGGCGGGCACGGAGGCATCGGCCGGGCCGGCCACAATGCGGGCCAGGATATCGGCCTTGTCCGCCCCCAGTACCATCATGACGATGCTTTTGGCCTGCAAAATAGGCTTCATGCCCATGGACAGCGCCTGCGTGGGCACCTGGGAAATATCCTCAAAAAAGCGGGCGTTGGCCCGGCGGGTGGATTCATCCAGCTGGACGGCGCGGGTGGGCGAATCCCAGGGCGTGCCCGGCTCGTTAAAGGCGATGTGGCCATTGTGGCCAATGCCTAAAAGCTGCAAATCAATGCCGCCGGCCAGGGCAATGTCCCGGTCATAGGCCAGCGCGGCCGCAGCGATATCCGCCGCATGGCCATCGGGCACACGGGCGGCGCCGGGCGCAAAATCAACATGGTCAAACAGGTTTTCCCGCATATAATGCAGGTAGCTGCACGGATGCCCTTCCGGCAGGCCGATATACTCATCCAGGTTGAAGGAGCGGGCCTTGGCAAAGGAAATGCGGCCTTGGCGGTAAAGCTCAACCAAGCGGGCATACATGCCAACCGGCGTGCCGCCCGTGGCAAGGCCCAGCACCGCCTGGGGCTTTTTTTCAAGCAGCGCAACAAAACGCTGCGCCACGGCATCATCCACCTGGGCAGCGGTGGGAAAAACCATCAGCTTCATGGTTAAGCTTCCTCCTTGGCGATCAGTTGATCCGATAAGCGGTAAATATCCCCCGCGCCGGCTACCAGAATATAATCCCCGGGGCCGTAGGAGGCTTTTAACATGCCCGACAGCGCGGCATAATCGCTGCCGGCATAATGGCAATGCGGGGTGCCCGCGGCCAAAACCAGATCGCGCGCATGGACAAGGCCGGTATCGGCCTCGCGTGCGGCCCAGATATCGGTAATATAGGCATCGTCCGCCAGGGCGATTTCACGCGCATAATCGGCCAGCAGCGCTTTGGTGCGCGAATAGGTATGCGGCTGGAATACCAGCGCAATGCGCTTATCCGTACACCCGCGTGCGGCATCGAGCAGGGCGTGCAGCTCCGTAGGATGGTGGGCATAATCCAAAATAACCTGGGCGCCGGAGGGCGTTTTGCCGACGCGCTCGAAACGGCGCTTGGTACATGTATAGCCCAGCAGGGCACGCGCGGAATCCTCCGGCGCGATGCCAAGCGTGCTGGCCGCGGCCATGGCCGCTATGGCGTTGAAAACATTGTGCCGCCCGGGCACGGACAGCGATACCGCCAGCGGCGGGCACAGCGGGCAGTGAAGCACAAAATGCATGCAGCCGGCCCCGTCGGATCGGATATCCTGCGCCCACCAGGCACAGGAGGGGTTATCGCCAAAGGTGATGGTGTGGCAGGATACCTTTTTGGTAATTTCCACGCACCCTTGGTCCATGCCGTTGGCGATCAGGGTACCATCGGGGGGCAGCAGGGAAGCAAACCGGCCAAAGACATGCCGCACCTGCCCGATATCGGCAAAAATATCGGGGTGGTCAAACTCCATATTGGTGATGATGGCCACGCTCGGGCGAAGCTGCAAAAAGGAATGGGCATATTCATCGGCTTCGCACACAAAGGCGCGGCCGCGCCCTTCCCGCGTGGTGCCGCCGATCAGGGGCAGTTCCCCGCCCAGGTGGACGGAGGGATCCTCCCCCAGGGTAAGCAGGATGGTGGCCAGCATGCCGGTGGTTGTGGTTTTGCCGTGCGTGCCGGATACGCCGATGCCCACGGGGTGCATGGCCATCATGTGCCCCAGCAGCACCGGGCGCACAATGCAGGGCACGCCCGATTCTATCGCCCATTTAAGCTCCGGGTTTTCACGGTTGATGGCCGCGGTGTAGACGACCAGGTCCGCCCCCTGGGAGGCGCCGGCCCGGTGGCCGATGGTAATGGTGGCACCCATGGCGGCCAGTTTATCGGTTAAATGCGAAGGCGCGCGGTCGCTTCCGCTGACCGCGATGCCGCGCCGTAACAGCCATTCGGCAAGCCCGCTCATGCTGATGCCGCCGATGCCGATCATGTGAACATGCTTTACCTGGGAAAGATCCAACGCCATGCACAAACCCCTCGTTTCAAAAAAATACGCCGGGAAATCCGTCAGCCAAAGCCGGGAAGCGCGAAGGGCAGCAGACCATAGCCGACCAACGTCATGATGAGGCCTGCGGTCAGGCAGCCCAGCAGCACGGCCGGCAGGGCGTAGCGCATGCGCATGTTAAACACGGCTGCGATCAGGCTGCCCGTCCAGGCGCCCGTGCCGGGCAGGGGAATGGCCACAAAAAGGAACAACGCCACATAGGAGTATTTCATAACGGTATCCTTGTGCTTAAGGGCCCGGTTTTCCAATTTGTCCGCCAGGCGGGACAGCCAGCCGATGCGGCGGCGCATCCACGCCAGAATAGGGCGCATCAGCCAAATGATAAAAGGCGCGGGAAGAAATGAACCGGCAACGGATAAAATAAAGGTAAGCCACCAGGCGAGCCCGTAATAGGAACCCAGCAGGATGGAACCGCGCAGCTCGATCATCGGCAGCAGGGCCATGCCGAAGACCGAAAGTTCGTGCCAAATGTCCGTCAGCCATGCAGGCAAAGGCAGGCCCTCCTTGTTCCCGACAATTATATGCCGTCGTATTCCTGACAATTATAGATTCATGGCGGGCAAGCGTCAAGGATAAGGCATGTTCGCCCTTCCTTTTCCATATTCCTGAAACCTGGGGGAATTGCGTTTAAGGGGGAAGTTTGGTATGATAAAAGACAACCGCAAGCAGATGGGCGGCCAAACGGATGCCGGCCTGCCCACCTTACAGGAGATCGGAGGGATTGACATGCCCGTTATGCAAAAAACGCCAAACGGCGCTATCCATGTTACCGAGAATGTGCTGGCAGTGCTGGCCGGAGTTGCGGTTGAGGATTGCGCGGGGATTGTCGGCATGGCCAGCGGCAAGGCCATGGACGGCATCAACGAGCTGCTGCGCCGTGAAAACTACGGCCGAGGCTGCAAGGTGACCGTGGCGGACGGCGGCCTTCAGGTGCAACTTAAAGTGATTGTAGAATATGGCACGTCCATTGCGGCGGTTGCCCAAAGCGCCATGGATATGGTGCGCTACCGCATGGAAAGCATGACCGGGATGCCGGTTAAGCACGTTGAGATATCGGTAGAAGGGATTCGGGTCCGATGACCCGGCTGGGGGGCAGTTCAATGACACTTGACCGAATCGACGGGGCAATGCTGCGCAAGATGATTCTATCAGGCGTTGCCCTGTTGGAGCAAAACAAACAGGGGGTCGACGCCCTGAACGTCTTCCCCGTACCGGATGGCGATACCGGCACCAACATGACCATGACCATGCAATCCGCCGCGCGCGAGGTGCAGCATGTTCCATCCGATGCGCTGGAGGATGTTGCCAAGGCGCTGTCCAAGGGCGCGCTCAAGGGCGCGCGGGGAAATTCGGGCGTTATCCTGTCGCAGTTGTTCCGCGGGTTTGCCCAGCGGATGCAGGGGTTGGAGTTCCTTTCCCCGCAGGATTTTGCCGATTGCTTCCAGGCGGCCTCCGACATGGCCTATAAGGCCCTGATGAAGCCCAAGGAAGGCACCATTTTAACCGTGGCGCGCGTCATTGGGGAAAGCGCGCAGGCCGCTGCCCGGCAGGGGGCGGATATCATCGAGATCATGCGGCAGGCCCTGGCGGGCGGGGAAGAAGTGCTCAAACGCACACCCGATATGTTGCCGGTATTAAAGCAGGCTGGCGTTGTGGACGCCGGCGGCAAAGGATTATTATATGTATGCGCCGGTTACTATCAGGCCCTGACTGGCCAGCAGGCGGAGGTCGCGTGGCAGGATGATGCGCCCGAGGATACCGTAGCCGAATCGGTGGCGGATATCGAAAACCTGGAGGATATCCGGTTTGGCTACTGCACGGAGCTTTATATCATCCATATCAAAGACGGCGTCGGTCCGGCGGAAATCGAAGCCCTGCGCCAGATGTACGACAGCTTTGGCGACAGCGTGCTGGTGGTCAGCGACGGGGATTTAATTAAGGTGCACTGCCACAGCGAAACGCCGTGGAAGGTGCTGCAATACGCCCAGGAACTGGGCGAGATCAACGGCGTTAAAATCGACAACATGCGCCAGCAAAACCGCGATCTGCTGGCCCAGCGCGCCGCGCAGCGCGCGCCTAAAAAGCCCATTTCCATGGTGTCCGTTGCCGCGGGCGAAGGGCTGAAGGCGCTGTTTGGCGATCTTTTAAGCGATGAGGTTATCTTTGGCGGGCAGACCATGAACCCCAGTATCGAGGATATCGCCAAGGCCATCATGGCCTCCGGCGGGGAAAACGTCATCGTGCTGCCCAATAACTCCAACATCATCCTGGCAGCCCAGCAGGCAGCCCAGGTGGTGGAAGGGCGCAACGTTTGCGTGATCCCAACCAAATCCATGACGGCGGGCATTGCCGCCGCGCTGGCTTACAACCCCGAGCATACGCTGGAGGAAAACCAAAAGCAGATGACGGAGGCCTTTGCCCATGTGCGCGACGGGCAGGTGACATACGCCGTGCGCGATACCACGGTAAACGATGTGGCCGTGCGCCAGGGCGATATCATCGGCCTGGCCGATGGCAAGCTGGTGGCCGACGGCAGCGTGGTGGAGGATGTGGTTATGGATCTGCTTGGCCACATGGTCGATGCCGAGCACGAGCTGATTACCCTCTACTTTGGCGAGGATGTTACCGAGGAGGCCGCTGAGGCGCTGAGCCAGCGCATCGGCGGGCAATATCCCCGGTGCGATGTCGAAGTGGTCTGCGGGGGGCAGCCGCTGTATTATTACTTTATCTCGGTGGAATAAACCGGGCAGGGATGGGGCGGGCCAAACGGCCCGCCCTTTTTTGGAGTGCGATGCCCGCTGCCGGCAGGCAGGGCAGCGGGGGAAAGGAAGGCGGCTATGGAGCTGACGGAGCTGCCCGGCCTCGGGCCCAAACGAATGTTGCAGCTGGAACAGGCCGGCATTACCACGCCGGAGGATCTGGTGCTTTTCTTTCCGCGCAAATATCTGGATTTTACTTCCCCCGTGCCGCTTGCGCAGCTGACCGATGGGCAGGAAGCCTGTGTGCAGGTGCGCGTGGTATCCGCCCCATGGGAAATGCGCAAGGGCGGGCGCCACATCCTGCGCGTAACGGTGGAAGATGCCAGCGCCCGCGCCAGCGCGGTGTGGTTTAACCAGCCCTACCTTAAGGCGCGGCTGCTGAGCGGCCAGTGGCTGCTTTTATCCGCCCGGGTGCGCAAACAGCGCGGGCAATTACAGCTGACTTCCCCCATCATCGCCCAGGATGAGGGTGGTGGGCTTCAGCCGGTATACCCCACCATCGAGGGCATACCGGGCAGGCTGCTTCGCCAGTGGGTGACGGTGGTATTGGATAAGCTGCCCCCGGCGGAGGATCCCCTGCCTGCGCGCATCATCGGCCGCAGCAGCCTGATGCCGCGCGCCAAAGCCATCCGCACGCTGCACCAGCCCGAGAATGCGCAGGCGCTGGCTGCCGCGCGCCGGCGCATGGCCTTTGAGGAGTTGTTGCTGTTCCAGGTGGCGGTGCGCAGCCTGAAAGCCGGCCGGCAGGGCAAGGTGGCCCCGGCCATTGCTTTTGATGCGGATAAACGCAAGGCTTTCTGGCGTGCCTTCCCCTTTGAGCCGACGGGCGCCCAGCAGCGCGCGGCATCGGAAATATTGGAGGATATGGCCAAGGCGCAGCCGATGGCGCGCCTGCTGCAGGGCGATGTGGGCAGCGGCAAAACCGCGGTGGCCGCCATCGCCATGGAAGCCTGCATCCAGGCCGGGTACCAGGCGGCGCTGATGGCGCCGACGGAAATCCTGGCCAACCAGCATGTCCGCTCCCTGCAGGGCATGATGGGGCCGCAGGCCCGCATCGGGCTGCTGACCTCCGCCTTGACGGCAAGCGAAAAAAAACAAGCCTATGAATGCATCAAAACCGGCCAGTGGAACGTGGTGGTGGGCACGCACGCGCTGATTCAGCAGGGCGTTAGGTTTCAAAGACTCGGCCTTGTGGTGGCGGATGAGCAGCACCGCTTTGGCGTGCGCCAGCGCCAGGCCCTTCAGGATAAAAGCCAGGGTGCGCATATGCTGGTTATGAGCGCTACGCCCATTCCCCGCAGCATGGCGCTTGTGCTGTATGGCGATCTTCAGATCAGCATTCTGGATGAAATGCCGCCGGGCCGCACGCCGGTCAAAACCTATGTGGTGCCCCCGCACAAGCACGATGGCATGTATGGCTTTATCAAAACCCAGGTGGCCAAAGACCGTCAGGCTTATGTGGTGTGCCCGTTGGTGGAGGAAAGCGACAAGCTGGATGTGGCTTCCGCCGAAGAAGTGTACGAGGCCATCCGTACAGGCCCGCTCAGGGGGCTGTCGGTAGGGCTGCTGCATGGGCGGATGTCCGGCGCGGATAAGGCGGCGGCCATGCAAAATTTTGCATCGGGCAAAACGCAGGTGCTGGTGTGTACCACGGTGGTGGAGGTAGGCGTTAATGTGCCAAACGCCACGGTAATGGCCGTGGAGGATGCCACACGCTTTGGCTTGGCCCAGCTGCATCAGCTGCGTGGGCGCGTCGGGCGCGGGCGGCACGAAAGCTTTTGCTTTTTATCCTGCGAAACGCCGGAGGGCAGCCAGCGCCTGCAGCTGCTGGCCAGGGAGCAGGACGGCTTTAAAATTGCCGAGGCGGATCTGGCCATGCGCGGCCCGGGGGAATTTTTGGGCGACAGGCAAAGTGGCCTGGCGGATGGGCAGCTGGCCAGCCTGGCCCAGGATGTACGCTTGCTGGAGGAAACTCGCCGGGTGCTGGAACGCGTCAGCGGCGGGGGCTGGGAAGAGGAATATGCGCTTTTGCAGCGCGCCGCCAGGGAGCGCTACCGCCTGCGCCTGGAGGCGGCGGGCATCCATTAGGCGCATGCCGGGGCTTGCCCGCTGCGTTGCGCCGCGCTGATGCCGGCAGGGGCCTTGCCGGGGCCAAGGATAAAACAGGCGGCATGATTTGGCCTGTGCGCCGGGCCGGATGATAGCCGCGGGGAAAAATCAGGGAAAGGGATTGCTTTATGGATATACTCATCGGACCGGATACCCGGTGGTACCATGGCTCCAACAAACGGTTTGATACCCTGCTCGCGGGCAGCACCATCACACCTGTCCGGGCGCTGGCGGAGGCGTTTTCCCATCAGCCCACCATACTGAGCATGGGGGAGGATGCAATTGTGCACGACGGGGCGGAACCCGGCTTTTTGTATGCCATCGAGCAGGCGCTTGTTATCGGCCGGGATATACAGGCGCATCCCCACACCACCATGGATAAACATGCAGAGTTTTTAACCACCAGGCCCCTCAAAGTGCGCCTGTTATGCCAGCTGCCCCCGCCAAGCCGGGAGCAGGCGCTGGCCGCAAGGGCGCAGCTTAGGGCCATGTCTTCTTCCATGGAGGATGGCCATGAAAACTGAAAAGGGCTGCCGCGCCTGTAAAACGGTTTGAAACCGCCCCTTGGGGGCGGTTTTTGTTTGTCGGGCGTGCCCTGCACCTGGCTTTTTTTAAATTTGCAAAACCAAAATCCAGATAAAATGCCGCGCAGAACAAGGGCATAAACGGCCGTGTGTCGGGGCCATAATAGGGCTGTACAGCAGGAAAAACAACAGGATAAAAAACGGTTAATTTTTCCAGTTTGGTTTTTGTTACTGCGGAAACAATAGGACTACCAACCGAGAAGGAGGTGAAACATGATGTCGTCTAATAAACCTGTGGTTCCCCAGGCGCAGGAAGCCCTCAATAAGATGAAATATGAGGTGGCGCAGTCCCTCAACGTTAACCTGAAGCAGGGTTACAATGGTGACCTGACCGCGAAGGAAAACGGCAGCGTCGGTGGCGAAATGGTCAAGCGTTTGCTGGAGCAGTATGCCAATTCCAACGCCCGATAACACACGGTATTAAAAAAACAAACAGGAGGTGAAATACGATGGCTTCCAATAACAACAATTCTTCTTCGATGTCCGCCCAGGCCAAACAGGTTATGTCCAACATGAAGTACGAAGTGGCCAAGGAAGTGGGTGTCAACCTGAAGCAGGGTTACAACGGCGATCTGACCAGCCGCGAGGCGGGCAGCGTCGGCGGCCGTATGGTTCAGAAGATGATCGAGCAGGTGGAGCAGCAGATGGCCGGCGGCCGCTAACGCAGCCTGACTTCCATGCCTTTCGCCGGATGAGGCGATTGTAAAAGGGCTGGGGGCCTGTCCCCCGGCCTTTTTATGGCTTGACAAATCCGTCATATGTCGTTATCATTTTTATAAATTGATCGAAGGAGTGGGAAGATGCGCAACTAACCGGATGGACAGGGCGATGCGTCCGCCAGGTGCGGGCGGGTTTCCTTCTGTGTTCCGGCATGCGCCAAGCCCCTTTTTATGATGGCTAACGCCAGCTTTCCAATGCCTGTGCCGCAATGATATATGCAGGAAAAGGAAGGCAGAAAAAGCAGGCATCCGCTGTGTCCGCTCCCGGAAGGGAACGGGCTTTTTTTATGCGCCGCGGGGTGGTAAAGCGCTTGTGTCATGCCACGCTTTGTTGGCGCAGGGAAAAAGCATGATTTTTGACGCGCCGCAGCGCGCCTTCGCCCGATACTGGTTGTGCCCCGGCGCCGCAGGCGTGCGGGGAAGTGCTTTTGATAAGCAGCGGAGGACAATCATGCTTATATATTCGGATGTAACCATTACATTGCAAAAAAATCTGCGCCCGTTGGTGGAACATTTTTCCTTTTCCCTGATGCCGGGCGACCGGGCCGCCATCATTGGCGAGGAGGGCAACGGCAAAAGCACCTTGCTAAAGGCCGGGGTAGATACGGCCTTGATCGGGGCGTATGCATCGGTGGAGGGAAGCATTGCCCGCGGGCAGACCCATCTGGGCTATTTGCAGCAGGAACTGCCGCTGGTGGAGCGGCAAAAGGATGTTTACACTTATCTTTCAGAGGGCGCTTTAAACGACAGGACGCCCGGCGAAGTGCATGCCCTGGCCCGCAGCATGGGGCTGGATGCCGGCATGTTTTATTCCGCCCAGGTTATCGATACGCTTTCGGGTGGGGAAAAGGTAAAGCTGCAGCTGGCGCGCATACTGCTGGGCAATCCGCAGGCGCTGCTGCTGGATGAACCTTCCAACGATATCGATATGGATACATGGGGCTGGCTGGAACATTTCCTTTTAACCTGCGGCCTGCCCGTTGTCTATATCTCCCATGATGAGGCACTGATCGAGCGCACGGCCAATGTCATCATCCATCTGGAACAGACGGCGGATAAAAGCGGCTGCCGCCATACCATCGCGCGTGTTCCCTATGGGGAATATATCCGGCGGCGGGCGGGTGCGCTGGCCCATCAGGAGCAGGTGGCCAAAAAGCAGCAGGCGGATTATCAAAAGCAGATGCAGCGCTGGCGGCAGATCTACGAAAAGGTGCAGCACCAGCAGGCCACCATTTCCCGTGCCGACCCGGGCGGCGGGCGGCTTTTGAAAAAGAAGATGAAGGCCGTCAAATCCCAACAAAAGCGGTATGACCGGGAAAAGGAAAATTTTACGCAGATGCCGGATGTCCAGCGCAGCATGGTGATGAGCTTTGAACCGGCGCCTCTGCCCGCAGGAAAACGGATATTATCCCTTTGCCTGCCGGAGCTGGCGCTGGAAGGCAGGCGGCTGTGCGGGCCCATCCGGTTGGATGTACGTGGGGGCGAGCATATCGCCATCATCGGGAAAAACGGCGTGGGCAAAACGACGCTGCTTCGCCATATCCTGGGGCAGCTGTCCGCCGGGAAAGGCATTTCCCTGGGCTATATGCCCCAGCAGTATGAGGAATTGCTGCCCCTGGACCGTACGCCGGTGGACTTTTTGGCGCCTGCGGGCGACAAGGCCGGTATAACGCGCGCGCGTACCTATCTGGGCAGCATGCAGCTGACGCGCGATGAAATGGCCGCGCCCATCGCCGGGCTGTCCGGCGGGCAAAAGGCCAAGCTGTTGCTTTTGAAAACGGTGCTGGATGGCAACAATGTGCTGGTGCTGGACGAGCCTACGCGCAATTTTTCCCCCATCTCCGGCCTGGTTATCCGCCGGCAGCTGCGCGATTTTGAAGGCACGCTGATTGTGACCACGCACGACCGTAAGCTGATGGAAACCATGGATACCCTCTACCGGCTGGGGCCGGACGGCCTTACCCTGGTATAGATGGCGGGTTGAAGGCGGCCGGGGATGCCGGGCTTTAAGGCTGGCTGCAGGGCGGTGCAAAGGGCATGCGGCGGGGACCATTTTCCCCCGTGTGCCCGGCTGTAGGGGAGCGGCGCCTGCTTTTATCGATAGGGGAAAACAGGGGCTGCACGCCCCGCCCTGTTTGGATGCTGCTGGAGGGGGTTGCCGGGGCTGAACGCCGCCCATCCGCCTTGGCGGCGGGGCCAAGCGGTGGTATACTGTGGCGTGCGCAAGCCATGCAAGGGCCTGGATGGCCCCGCGCCGGCGCGCCGGATCTTGCCTGTTGCCCGGGGCATGGGAAAATGGGCGATGGGGCCGGGCCGGGTTCAAGGCGGCCTTGACAACGCATGAACCGGCGCATATAATAGGTGCTGCAATTTATTGCGATAAAGCGATAAAGCAATGAAACGGCGGGAGGGATGCATATGGCGGGTTGGCGGTACCATGTTCCCGATGGAACCAGCGATTTTTTATCCTCGGCAGCCTGGCATAAGCGGCGCGTGGAGGAAGGCCTGCTATCGGGCTTTGAGCGCGCGGGCTACGATGTGGTGCAGACGCCGGCTTTTGAATATGCCGATGTTTTTGAGGGGGAGGGCATGCGCAGCCGGCCGGAGCGCATGGTGCGCTTTTTTGATGCGCGCGGCCGCGTCATGGCGCTCAGACCCGATCTGACCATGCCCATCGCGCGCGTGGCGGCTACCCGCATGAAGGAATATTGCCCGCCCATGCGCCTTTGCTATGTGGGCGATGCGTTTTTAAGCGAGGGTGGGCTGTTTTGCGCATCCACTCAGGCCGGGGTGGAACTTATCGGCCAAAAAAGCCCGGAGGGCGATGCCGAGGTGATCGCCCTGGCGGTGGAAGGGCTGCGCGATACCGGCCTGACGCGCTTTCAGCTGGAAATCGGCCAGGTTGCCTTTTTTAAAGGGCTGATGGCCGAGGCGGGGCTGGATGAACGCCAGGCCGAGGAAGTGCGTGCCGCCGTCGAACGCAAGGATATGCTGGCGCTGGATCTGGCGCTGGACAGCGGGCGCACGTTGAGCGAGCTGCGCAAAAAAATATTGCAGCTGCCCACGTTGTATGGCGGCATCGATGTGATTGCCAAGGCGGAAAAGCTGACGCGCGATGAGGGCGCGCTGGCGGCGCTGCATAACCTGGCGGCGGTTTTCCGCTCGCTGGAAGGTGAGGGCCTGGGCGGCTATTTGTCCCTGGATCTGGGGCTGGTGCCCTCGCTGCAATATTATACGGGCGTTATCTTCCGCGGCCTGGCTACCGGCGTGGGCGAGCCCATTTTAAGCGGCGGCCGCTATGATGATCTGCTGGCTTCCTTTGGGCGCGATTTACCGGCTACCGGCTTTGCGGTGGATATCCCGCGCCTGCTGGCCGCGCTGGAGGCGCGCGGCGCGCTGGAGGCCCCGCCATCGGCGCCTGTGGTCATCGGCTATGCGCCGGGCAGGCGTGCCCAGGCGCAGGCTTATGCCAGAACCCTGCGGGAGCGGGGAACGCGCGCGGTGGTACAGCCCGGATTGGACGGCGCGCAGGTGATAATCGATGAATTGGGCACGGTACGGGAGGCGGAAGCATGAACGTCATTACACTGGCCCTGGCAAAAGGGCGCCTGGCCGAGCAGGCCATCGATATCATTACCCGGTGCGGCATCGATTGCTCCTCCGTACAAAATCCCTCGCGCAAGCTGGTGCATGAAGATCCGACCGGCCGTTTCCGCTTTATCCTGGTAAAGCCCGCGGATGTGCCCATCTATGTGGCGCGCGGCGTGGCCGATGCCGGCGTGGTGGGCAAGGATACCCTGATGGAGGCCAATCTGCCGCTGTACGAGATGCTGGATCTGGGCTTTGGCCAGTGCCGCATGTGCGTAGCCGGTTTCCCGGATAAACGGGAGCGGCCCATCGGCGTTTCCAACCTGCGCGTGGCCACCAAATATCCCAATATTGCCCGGAACTGGTATGCCCGCAAGGGCGAAACCATCGATATTATCCCGCTGAGCGGTTCGGTGGAGCTGGGGCCGCTGGTGGGGCTTAGCGATGTTATTGTCGATATCGTCGAAAGCGGCTCGACGCTAAAGGCCAACGGGCTGGTGGTGCTGGAGGAAATCGCCCCCCTGAGCGCGCGGTTGGTCGTCAACCAGACCAGCCTGAAAGTAAAGGGCGATGCCCTGCGGCCGTGGATCGATCAGATGGCCGCGGTTGTGGAGGGAAAAGCATGAAGCTGATTGTACAGGGGCAGGGGCGGCAGGCCCTGCTGGACAGCCTGGCCGCCCGCAGCCAGTTGACGGACAAGGCGGTTACCCAAACCGTGGAGCGCGTCATTGCCGATGTGCGCCAGCGGGGCGATGAGGCCGTGCTGGATTATACCGCCAGGTTTGACGGGGCCAGCCTGACGGCGGATACCCTGCGGGTATCCCAGGCGGAAATTGATGAGGCTTACGCGGCTTTATCGGAGGATTTTCTGCGCGTGCTCCGGCGCAGCGCGGCCTCCATACGCCAGTTTCATGCCCGGCAGGTGGAGCAATCGTGGTTTGCGCCGGCAGGCGGCGGCATGGTGGGGCAAATGGTGCTGCCGCTTGAAAGCTGCGGCGTGTATGCGCCGGGCGGCACTGCGGCGTACCCTTCGACGGTGCTGATGAATGTTATCCCGGCCAAGGTGGCCGGGGTTGGGCGCATCGTCATGGCCACGCCGCCGGGAAAGGATGGCAAGGCCAACCCGGCTACGCTGGTGGCGGCGGTGGAAGCCGGTGCGGATGAAATCTATAAAATGGGCGGCGCGCAGGCCATCGCGGCGCTGGCCTTTGGCACAAAGACCATTGCCCGCGTGGATAAAATTACCGGCCCCGGCAACGCCTATGTGGCCAACGCCAAGCGTCAGGTTTTTGGCTTTTGCGGCATCGATTCCTTTGCCGGCCCGTCCGAGGTGCTGGTGGTGGCCGATGATACTGCCCGGGCAGACTGGGTGGCGGCCGATCTGTTGTCCCAGGCGGAGCATGATAAAAACGCGGCGGCCATCCTGGTAACCACCAGCGAGCCCCTGGCGCGCGCGGTGGTGGCCGAGGTGGAAAAGCAGCTTGCGGCCCTGCCGCGGGAAAGCATTGCCCGCCAGGCCATGGAAACAAACGGGGCGGCCATTGTGGCGTCCTCGGCCCGGGAGGCCATGGATATCGCCAACCGCATTGCGCCGGAGCATCTGGAGCTGTGCGTGGAGCAGCCGCATGCCTATATGGGCCTTGTTAAACATGCGGGCGCGGTGTTTATGGGGCATTTTTCGCCGGAACCGCTGGGCGATTATTATGCCGGCCCCAATCACACGCTGCCCACCTCCGGCACGGCGCGCTTTTTCTCGCCGCTTAGCGTGCAGGATTTTACCAAGAAAACCAGCGTTATCGAGTATGACCGGAATGGGCTGGAAGGGGTTTGGCGCGATGTTGCCGCCTTTGCCCGGCAGGAAGGGCTGGAAGCCCATGCCCGCAGCATTTCCATCCGGTTTGAGGGGGAAAAGACATGAGCCGCACCGCTGCCATTGCGCGTAAAACCGCCGAAACCGATATTACGCTGTCCATTAACCTGGATGGCCAGGGCACCTTTGAGGGCACAAGTGGCATCGGCTTTTTCGATCATATGCTGGTGCTGCTGGCGCGCCATGCGCTGATGGATATTACCCTTTGCTGCAAGGGCGATCTGCAGGTGGATGGCCACCATACGGTGGAGGATATTGGCATCTGCCTGGGGCAGGCCATTGCCCAGGCGCTGGGGAATAAGGCGGGCATCCGCCGGTATGGGCAGATGATGCTGCCCATGGACGAGGTGCTGATGCTGTGCGCGCTCGATTTGTCCGGCCGGCCCTATCTGGCCATGGAGCTGACGCAGCTGCCCGAAAAAATCGGGCAGTTTGACAGCGAGCTGGTGGAGGAGTTTTTCCGTGCCGTGTCCATGAACAGCGGCATGAACCTGCACCTCAAGGCGCTTGCGGGCGGCAACGGCCACCATGTGGTGGAAGCGGCCTTTAAGGCCTTTGCCCGCGCGCTGCGCGGCGCGGTGGAGATGGATGGCCGCGATACCCGCGTGCCCTCCACCAAGGGCGCGCTGTAAGGGGGATTGCCTTGTGATTATTTATCCGGCGATCGATTTAAAGGAAGGCCAGGCGGTGCGGCTGCGCCAGGGCGTGGCGGGCGATAAAACCGTGTACGGCCGGCCCATGGACATGGCGCACGATTTTCTGGCCCAGGGCGCCACATGGATCCATGTGGTCGATCTGGACGGCGCTTTTACCGGGCAGGGCAGCAACCTGGCGGTCATTTCGGATATCGCCAAAATAGCCCGGGTACAAACGGGCGGCGGCATCCGCACGATGCAGGATATCGCCGACAGGCTGGAGGCCGGGGCGCAGCGGGTCATATTGGGTACGGTGGCGGTGGAGCAGCCGGAGCTGGTGGCGGCCGCGTGTGCGCGCTATCCGGGGCGCATCGCGGTGGGCATCGATGCCAAAGAGGGCCGGGTGGCCACGCGCGGATGGGTAAAGGATGCCGGCATTACCCCGCTGGAGCTGGCGCTTCAGGTAAAGACCATGGGGGTTTCCACCCTGATTTATACCGATATCTCGCGCGACGGCATGCTGGAAGGCCCCAACGCGGCGGCTACCCGCGCGCTGATTGAGGCCAGCGGCATGGAGGTTATCGCCTCCGGCGGCATGGGCAGGCTGGAGGATATCGCCCGGGTGGCGGATACAGGCGCCGCCGGTGTTATCATTGGCAAGGCCATCTATGAAAAACGCTTTACGCTGGCGCAGGCGCTGGCCGCGGCGAAGGAGGGTTAAATATGGATTTTGATCGCATAAAGTGGAACGAGCAGGGCCTGGTGCCCGCAATCGCCCAGGATGTCGATACGGGCGAGGTACTGATGATGGCGTGGATGAACCGCCAATCGCTTGAGATGACGCTGGATAGCGGCGAGGCCGTCTATTTTAGCCGCAGCCGCCAGGAAATTTGGAAAAAAGGCGCCACAAGCGGAAACATTCAGAAGGTTATCGGCATATGGTTGGATTGTGATGGCGATACGGTGCTGCTGAAGGTGCGCCCGGCCGGGCCGGCCTGCCACACCGGGGCGCAGACGTGCTTTTATACCGCCATCCAGCCGCAGAAGGAATTTTCCCGCGGGGCGGGGGTGCTGGCCGATGTCCGGCGCGTGGTTGAGGACCGGCTGGAACACCCGGTGGAGGGTTCCTATACCAACTACCTGTTTGAAAAGGGCATCGACAAGATCTGCAAAAAGGTAGGGGAGGAAGCCGCCGAGGTTATCATCGCGGCGAAAAACCGCAGCCATGACGAGGTGCAGTATGAAGTGGCCGACCTTTTGTATCACCTGACGGTGCTGCTGGTGGAACAGGGCGTGCCCACACAGGATGTCTTTGAGGAGCTGGCCAGCCGGCACACCGGGCGGGGCTGACGAAAAAATTGGTGGAAATGTGGCTTCCCATGGCGTTTAGGGGTTGACAGACCGGGAATGCAACGGTATAATGCCTTGGTGTCGCATGGGGGCTTTGGGAGCATAGCTCAGCGGGAGAGCACTTGCCTTACAAGCAAGGGGTCATTGGTTCGATCCCAATTGTTCCCACCACATTTGGTCCGGTAGTTCAGTTGGTTAGAACGCTAGCCTGTCACGCTAGAGGTCGAGGGTTCGAGCCCCTTCCGGATCGCCATGCGCCTCGGTAGCTCAGTCGGTAGAGCAAGGGACTGAAAATCCCTGTGTCGGTGGTTCGATTCCACTCTGAGGCACCATGCGCGGGAGTAGCTCAGTGGTAGAGTGCCACCTTGCCAAGGTGGATGTCGCGGGTTCGAATCCCGTTTCCCGCTCCAACGGCGCCATAGCCAAGCGGTAAGGCGAAGGTCTGCAAAACCTTTATTCTCCAGTTCGATTCTGGATGGCGCCTCCAAATCCCCAAGGATTTATCCTTGGGGATTGCTTTTTATATCTTGATTTTTCACGCTTCACTAAAAACTCGGGGATTGGGAAATAATAGGTAAGAGGTAATCGTGAATAGTGAACAGGTAATGGTATAAAAGCAGCCATTTGGATGTAAGGGTGTGCAATTTTGCCTTGTATGCCGGTTGCTGCAAAAATTATTTTGTGTGTATGATGAGCGGCCTGGGTGAAGCGGCGCAATATATGATAAAATAAAACACAACGGAAAAGGCATGTAAGGGGGAATTGGGGTATGAAACTGGGAATTGCAATGACCTTGCCGCACCAAACGCCAATGGAATGGGCACGGCAGAATAAGGAACTGGGCCTTGAGGCGGTTTATTTCCCGCTGGAGGCAAGCGATCCGCAGCCGCTGATCGATGAATATGTCAGCTGTGCAAAGGAACAGGGATTGCTGATTGCAGAGGTTGGAGCCTGGTGCAACCCCATTGATCCGGATGTGAAAACCAGCAAAAACAATATCGCATACTGCAAGCGCCAGCTGGAGTTGGCGGAATATATCGGCGCAAATTGCTGCGTCAACATTGCGGGGGCGGCGGGCCAGGTTTGGGACGGCAGCTATGCGGAAAATTATTCCCCCCAAACCTATGAACGGATTGTTTGCTCCGTAAGGGATATTATCGATGCGGTTAAGCCCAAAAAAACAAAGTATGCGCTCGAGCCCATGCCGCATATGCCCCCCGATTCGCCCGAAAACTATCTTAAGCTGCTCAACGATATCAACAGGCCGGGGTTTGGCGTCCATCTTGATGTGGTTAACATGATTACCTCCCCGCAGGTCTATTTTAACAATGTGGATCTGATCGATCGCTGCTTTGCGCTGCTGGGGCCTGCGATTTGCAGCTGCCATTTAAAGGATGCATACCTGGAGCACAGCCTTACGGTTTCGATAAAAGAGGCGGAATGCGGAAAAGGCGGGTTGGATATTGTGCATTACATCGAAAAAATCGATGAGCAGGATAAAAATCTGCCGCTGATTATCGAGCATCTGCACGAAAAGCAGGCTTTCCTGGATGCGGTTTCGTATGTAAAAAGCCTGAACGTGTAGCTGCGCGATAGGGCCGGTATATGCGCCGGGAAAGCGCTGCCCGGCCGGGAAAACCCCTTTAGAGGGAAACGGGCCATATACAAAAGGGTGAAAGCCGGTATGCCGGATATGCTGGTTAAACTTTATCAGTTGCCGCCCAAGGCGCCTTTTGTGGAAAAACTGCAAAAGCAAGGCATTGCCATTCGCAGGCCGATCGGGCCGGAAAACTATGCGGTTATCGAGTGGATCGCCAACCATTTTGGCGGGGGCTGGGCTGGTGAGGCGGAAAACGCATTTTTCAGAAGCCCCAAGGGGCTGTTTATCGCCGTGGAGCAGGTGGACGGGCACAGCAAAATGGTGGGCTTTGCCTGTTATGACGCCACGGCAAAGGGCTTTTTCGGGCCGACGGGCGTGCAGCAGGATAAGCGGGGCCGGGGCATCGGCGCGGCGCTGCTGCTGGCTGCGCTGGAGGCCATGCGGGAAGAAGGATACGGCTATGCCGTTATCGGCGGGGCCGGGCCGGTTGATTTTTATCAAAAGGTGTGCGGAGCCACCGTTATCGAAGGCTCGGAACCCGGCATTTACGCGGGCATGCTTTAGCGCTAATCGGGCGGGATGGGGCCGGGCGTATGCGCCCCATGCCGGATGGTGCTTGGCCGGGGCAGGGAATGGACGGATCGGTGCAGGCATGGTTGGCCGGATGTCATCCCGCAACGGCGGCCTGCGCGGAATATGGAGGCAGGGCTGCCGGATGGCTTGGGTATCCGGGTCCAGGCAGGAATAGGGCGCTTATGGCGGCGGTAAAGGGGCGAGAGCATCGCCCCTTTTTTATGTGCCGGCCACAAAGAAAATGCGGGGGTGCATCGGCTTTGCAGGGGGGCCATATAAAACGCTCTCTTTGCAATCGGGCCTGCATGGCATCATCAGCCGGATAAAATGCACCGGGTATGGGTGGCGCCAGGGCACCCTTGCGCCATTCCATGCAAAAGCCCGCCTGTTGAGCGATAAACCGGCCGCACCCAAAGGTGGGGCAGGCGGCTTGTTGAAAAATGTTCATAGAATGTTCATGCCGCCCCGCTTGACGGGGCAGGTAAGCAAGGGTAAAATGCGTAACAATGTTAATTGTTTACATGGTTATTTGTGAAAGGAGGCCATACGATGCCCGATGAAAGCACCCGGTTATTCGATGCGGTGCATCGGTTTAAAAAACTGGCATTGCGGGAAAAACTTGGGCTGATCCCGGAAAGCGAGCTGGTCATCCTGATGGCGGTGCTTAGCGCCGGGGCCAGGGGGGATAAGCGCCAGTGCAGCGTTACGGAAATTGCCAGGCAGCTGCATGTATCCCCGCCGGCCATCTCGCGCACGCTGCGGCGGCTGAGGGAAAAGCATTTTGTCGAAACCATCCCCGATGAGGCGGACCGGCGCAACCTGTATATCATGGTAACCGGGGAAGGCATGGCCGCGCTGGATGCCAACCGGCAAAAGGTAAGCGGGCTGATTGGCCGGGCGCTGGCCCATCTGGAGCCGGGGGAGCTGGATGCGTTTTACCGGCTGTTCGATAAAATCTATTGGGCCGTCCGGCAGGAACTGGATACCATGGGCCCCCCTGTGCCGGCAGGGCCGGCTCAAGATCAGCATCAAGGGAGGGAGCGCGCGCATGTTTAAGATTATGAAAAATATGAAATCGCAATGGAAGGCCGTGGTAGCCATTGTGCTGCTTTTGTTTGTGCAGGCCATTTGCGATTTGGCCTTGCCCAACTATACATCCAAATTAATCGATGTGGGCATCCAAAACAGCGGGGTGGAATATGTAACCCCCACGGTTATCCGGGCGGAGCAGACCGAAAAGGTTAAGCTGTTTATGACGGAGCAGGAGGCCGGGCTGTGGGAGCAATGCTATGCCCTAGGGGAGGATGGGTATTACCACCTGAAGGATACCTCGGCTAAAAACCTCAAGGCGCTGGATAAAACTTTTACCACGCCTATCCTGATTGCGTATATGATCGATAACCTCGATGAAGAGGCCAGGGCCGCCATGGCCCAGCAGACGCAGCAGTCCGCCGCTGCCGGGCAGGCGCCTTCCATGGCCGATATCCGCGCCAAGATGGAGGAAAAAATGGCTTCCATGGGCGATAACCTGATCCATTCCACCGCCGTTGCCTTTACCAAGGCGGAGTATGAGGCCACCGGCGAGAACTTGGGCCATATTCAGACCAGCTACCTGTGGCGCACGGGCGGCATGATGCTGGGCATGTCGCTTTTGATGGCGGCCTCGGCCATTATGGTTGGCCTGCTGGCTTCCAGGATCGGCGCCGGGGTTGGCCGTGATCTGCGCGAAAAGGTGTTTAACAACGTGGTCGGCTTTTCCAATGCCGAAATCAACCGCTTTTCCACCGCTTCCCTGATTACCCGCAGCACAAACGATATCCAGCAGGTGCAGATGGCATCTACCATGCTGCTGCGCATGGTCTTTTACGCCCCCATCCTGGCCGTGGGCGGCATCATCATGGTGCTGCGCACGGGGGCGGGGATGGAATGGATTATCGGCATCGCCGTGCTGGCCATCCTGTGCCTGGTCGCCTTCCTGATGGCGGTGGCCATGCCCAAGTTTAAACTGATGCAGACGTTGGTGGACAAGGTCAACCTGGTGGCGCGCGAGATTTTGACCGGCCTGTCCGTCATCCGCGCCTTTGGGCGGGAGAATGTGGAGGAAAAGCGCTTTGATGAAGCCAACCGCAGCCTGACCAAAACCATGCTGTTTACCAACCGGGCGATGACTTTTATGATGCCCATTATGATGCTGATCATGAACGCTATCTCGGTGCTGATTGTCTGGGTGGCGGCGGGGCGCATCGATGCCGGCACGCTGGAGGTTGGCACGATGACGGCCTTTATCACCTATACCATGCAAATCGTTATGTCGTTTTTGATGATCTGCATGGTGTCCATCATGCTGCCCCGTGCCGCCGTTGCGGCCGAGCGCATTGACGAGGTCATCAACACCCAGCCCTCCATCCACGATAAGGAAGGCGCCAAGGCCCTTGACACCGTTCGCGGCGAGGTGGCGTTCCATCATGTATCCTTTACCTATCCGGGGGCGGAGGATGCTTCCCTGGAGGATATCGATTTTACGGCTGTTCCCGGCCAAACAACGGCCATTATCGGCAGCACGGGCAGCGGCAAATCGACGCTGGTTCATTTGATCCCCCGCTTTTATGATGTAACGCAGGGTTCCATCACCCTGGACGGGCGGGATATCCGCGATCTTCCCCAAAAACAGCTGCGCAGCCAGATTGGCTTTGTGCCGCAAAAAGGCGTGCTTTTCTCCGGCACCATTGCCTCCAACATCCTCTACGGCGCGCCCGATGCGCCGGAGGGCGCCATGGAGCAGGCTGCGGCCATTGCCCAGGCTGCGGAGTTTATCCAGGATAAGCCGGAAGGCTATGACAGCCCCATTGCCCAGGGCGGCAGCAATGTTTCGGGCGGCCAGAAGCAGCGCCTGTCCATTGCCCGCGCCATCGCCAGGGATCCCAAGGTGTATATCTTTGATGACAGCTTTTCCGCCCTGGATTTTAAAACCGATACCGCCCTGCGCCGGGCGCTTGGCCCCAAGGTAAAAGACAGCACGGTCATCATTGTGGCCCAGCGTATCAGCACCATTTTGTATGCCGACCAGATACTGGTGCTCGATGACGGGCGCCTGGTGGGCAAGGGCACCCACCGCGAGCTGCTGAAAACATGCGAAACCTACCGGCAGATTGCACAATCCCAGCTGTCCGAAAAGGAACTGGAAGCCGATTACGATGCAAAGGCGGGTGAATAACATGGCTAACGAGCAACATACAAAGGCGCCCCGGCGCCCCATGCGCGGGCCAATGGGCCATGGGCCCATGGGCATGGGCGAAAAAGCCAAGGATTTTAAAGGCGCCATTAAAAAACTGCTGGCCTATATCGGCCGGTATAAGTTCGCCGTGGCGGTGGTATTGCTGTTTGCCATCGGCAGCACGGTGTTTATGATCATCGGCCCCAAGACGATGGGCAAGGCAACGACCGAGCTGGCCAACGGCCTGCTGGGCAAAATCCAGGGCACCGGCGGCATCGATTTTGATGCCATCGCCCGTATCCTGCTGCTGGTGCTGGGCATGTACGCCGTCAGCGCGCTCTTTAGCTTTGTGCAGGGGTATATCATGACAGGCATTACCCAGAAGGTGTGCTACCGCATGCGGTGGGAGATTACCGAAAAAATCAACCGTATGCCTATGCAGTATTTTGAAACCCGCACCTATGGCGAAGTGCTCTCGCGCATCACAAACGATGTCGATACCCTGGGCAACGGCCTTAACCAAAGCATCACCCAGCTGATTACCTCCATCGCCACGCTGATCGGTGTGCTGGTGATGATGCTGTCCATCAGCCCGCTGATGACGGGTATTACCCTTATCATCCTGCCCATCAGCCTGGCGCTTATCAGCATGGTTGTCAAAAAATCGCAAAAGCATTTCCGCACCCAGCAGGAATACCTGGGGCATATTAACGGCCAGGTGGAGGAGGTTTATGGCGGGCAGAGCATCGTCAAGGCCTTCAACCAGGAGGAAAACGTTAAAAAGCAATTCCATGATACCAATGCCGTGCTGTACGAATCGGCCTGGAAATCCCAGTTTCTGTCCGGCATGATGCACCCCATCATGGTGTTTGTCGGCAACCTAGGGTATGTGGGGGTGGCCATTTCGGGCGCGTTCCTGGCCATCCGCGGCACCATCACCATCGGCGATATCCAGGCCTTTATCCAGTATGTGCGCAACTTTACAAACCCCATCCAGCAAATTGCCCAGGTATCCAACATGATGCAATCCATGGCGGCTGCGGCCGAGCGTGTGTTTGAGTTTATGGAGGAGGATGAGGAGGTACAGCTGCTGGACAACCCCGTCCATCTGGAGCAGGTAGAGGGCCGCGTTGCCTTTGACCACGTCAGCTTTGGCTATAACCCGGATCAGATCATCATCCATGATTTTAATGCCGATGTAAAACCGGGGCAGAAAATCGCCATCGTCGGGCCGACCGGCGCGGGCAAAACCACCATGGTCAAACTGCTGATGCGCTATTCTGATGTCAATTCCGGCGCCATCGAACTGGACGGGCACAACATAAAGGATTTTAACCGAAGGGAACTGCGAAACGCCTTTGGCATGGTGCTTCAGGATACCTGGCTGTTTAAGGGCACCATTATGGAGAATATCCGCTACGGGCGGCTGGATGCTACCGATGAGGAGGTTATCGCCGCAGCCAAGGCTGCCCATGCCCATCACTTTATCCAGACGCTGCCCGGCGGCTATCAGATGGAGCTTAACGAGGAAGCCAGCAACGTATCCCAGGGCCAAAAGCAGCTGTTGACCATCGCCCGGGCCATTCTGGCCGACCGGCCGGTGCTGATTTTGGATGAGGCGACCTCCTCCGTCGATACCCGAACCGAGGTGCGCATCCAAAAAGCGATGGACAACCTGGTGCGCGGGCGGACCAGCTTTATTATTGCCCACCGCCTGTCCACCATCCGCGATGCCGATCTTATTTTGTGCATGCGCGATGGCGATATTGTGGAGCAGGGCTCGCACGAGGAACTGATGCAAAAGAACGGTTTCTATGCCGCGCTTTACAACAGCCATTTTGAAAAGGTTTCCTAAAACGCCGGGTTCCCGGCAAAAAAAGCTTACCGGGGGCGCTCCTTTGGGTGTATGATAAAAGCAGAGCGGGGACGTTCCCCGGTAAAACAGAATTGGGAGGTGGCTTTTTGCATGAAGTATTCGGTAATCGCAATCGAACGGGAGTATGCCAGCGGCGGACGGGACATCGGCAAGCGGGTAGCCCAGCTGCTGGGCATGCCCTATTATGGCAGCGAGGTGCTGCAAATGGCCGCCCGGCAGATCGGTGCTTCCCCGGATTATGTGCAGGAGCATGACGAGGTGGCGCCCAATCCCATCTTTTACTCCTTTGTGCTGATGGCGCGCGCCAGCACCTACGGCATCGGGGAAACCGGCCAGGAATCGGCGCTGCAGGGCCAGGAAAGCCGCATTATCATGGGGCTGGCCGATAAAGGCAACTGCGTGATTATCGGCAGGCGTGCCGGGGCCGTATTAAAGGGGCGGCCAGGCGTTTTGAGGGTGTTTATCTATTCGGATATCGCCGCCAGGCGCAAGCGGGCCGTCGAGGTATATGGCCAGGATGAAAAGCGGGTGGATGCGCTGCTCAAGCAGCAGGATAAGAACCGTTCAAACTATTACCACTTTTACGCCGGCCAGCAATGGGATGACCGGGGCGAGTACCATATGATGCTCGATAGCGGCACCCTGGGCATCGAGGGCTGCGCGCAGCTGATTGCGGCCGCTGCCCGCGGGGAAAGCCCCGCATGACGGCCGGCAGGGAAACAGAATAGGCGGTAACGCAAGCGGTGCCGGGGTAGGGCGAATATGCCCGATGGGGCGCCGCTTGTTTGCGTTGGGCGGGATGGCGCTAAGCGGCTGGCGGCGGCAGGCCCGCCGCAAAGGCGGGTGGCGTGCGGCGCAAAAATAAGGTATGATAAAGCCGCTATCCAATACAAAACGTAAACGGTGGAAAAGGGGCGGGGCGCATGCGCATTGCGGTGATTACGGGGGCGTCCTCCGGCATGGGGCGGGAGTTTGCAAAGGCCATCGGCGCTCGGCAGGGCCTGGATGAAATATGGGTGATTGCCAGAAGGCGCGACCGGTTGGAGGAATTGCAGCGGGAAATCCCCATTCCCCTGCGCATCCTGGCGCTGGATCTGTCGGACGGCGAAAGCCTGCATACATATGACCGGGCGCTTCAGGAAGCGCAGCCGCAGGTGGAGGTGCTGGTCAACTGCAGCGGATTTGGCAAGTTTGGCCGGTATGACGATATCCCGCTGGAGGATGCCCTGGGCATGATCGATGTAAACGTCAAGGCGCTGGTGGCCATGACGCAGCTGACGCTGCCCTATATGGAGCGCGGCGGGCAGATTTACCAGATCGATTCGCTGTCCAGCTTCCAGCCCGTGCCCTATTTAAACGTATACGGGGCGACAAAGGCTTTTGTGCTCAGCTATTCCCGCGCGCTCAATGTAGAATTGCGTGGGCGCGGTATCCGCTGCATGGCGGTGTGCCCTGGCTGGGTCAGGACGGAGTTTTTTCAGCGCGCCACCCAGACCAACGACCATGCCGTCACCTATTTTAATATTTTCTACCAGCCGCAGGATATCGTAAAAACCGCCTTGAAGCACATGGCAAAGGGCAAGGATGTATCGGTACACGGCCTGCCCGTCAAGGCCCAGGTGCTGCTGGTTAAGCTGATGCCGCACCGGTTTGTGATGTGGGTGTGGATGAAACAGCAAAAGCTGCAAAATAAATCATAAACCAGGCGTCTGTACGGGCGGGCCGGCAGGGATGCGCCAGCTAAAAGGCTGGCATTTATTGGGAAGGCCTGGCCATGGGGGAAGGGTGCGTTGCTCATCGCCGGGGTTTGCCGGACTTGCCGGGGCATAGCGCGCCGGCCCATGCGCCGCCACGGCGGAAAAGAAAAATTTTCGGTTGTGATTTTTTGGCTGTTGGTTTATGATATAGCAGATTGGGTGGTGACGCATGGCGCGCATGCACCTTACAAGGGGGAAATACTGTGATAAGGCCGGGGTTTGATAACGAGGCGTATTTACGCATGCAATCCGAGCGCATTCTGGAGCGCATCGAGCAGTTTGGCGGCAAGCTGTATCTGGAGTTTGGCGGCAAGCTGTTTGATGATTTCCATGCTTCCCGGGTGCTGCCGGGCTTTAAGCCGGACAGCAAGATCAACATGCTGCTCCAGCTAAAGGATCAGGCGGAGATTGTTATCGTTATCAATGCCTCCGATATCGAAAAAAACAAGGTGCGCGGCGATCTGGGCATTACCTATGATCTGGACGTTCTGCGCCTTATCGATGCTTTCAGGGGAAAGGGGTTGTATGTGGGCAGCGTGGTGCTAGCCCAGTACAGCGCGCAGCCTGCGGCGGAAGCTTTCCAAAAGCGGCTGGAAGGCCTGGGCATCCGCGTATACCGGCATTATATTATTGCGGGGTATCCCTCCGATGTTGCCCATATCGTCAGCGATAAGGGATATGGCAAAAATGAATATATCGAAACCAGCCGTTCCCTTGTGGTGGTAACCGCCCCCGGCCCGGGCAGCGGCAAGATGGCTACCTGCCTGTCCCAGCTGTATCATGAGCATAAGCGCGGCATCCGGGCGGGTTATGCCAAGTTTGAAACCTTCCCTATCTGGAATCTGCCGCTCAAGCACCCCGTCAATATCGCCTATGAAGCTGCTACGGCCGATCTGAACGATGTGAATATGATCGATCCGTTCCACCTGGAAGCCTACGGCACAACGGCCGTCAATTATAACAGGGATGTCGAAATTTTCCCGGTGCTCAACGCCATTTTTGAGCGCATCGCCGGGTGCTCGCCCTACCGTTCGCCAACGGATATGGGCGTCAATATGGCGGGCAACTGCATCTTTGATGATGAGGCCGTATGCCAGGCCTCGCGCAATGAGATCATCCGCCGCTATTGCCAGGCCCTCAGCGGCCAGCGCCAGGGCAATGTTGAAAGCGATGTGGTCTATAAGCTGGAGCTTTTGATGAAACAGGCGGGGCTGTCGCTTGAGGACCGCCCGGTCATCGCTGCCGCCCTGCAGGTGGCGCAGGATACCGGCATGCCCGCCGCCGCTATCGAGCTGCCCGATGGGCGCATCGTTACGGGAAAAACATCCTCGCTGCTGGGGGCTTCCTCGGCCATGCTGCTAAACGCCGTCAAGGTACTGGCGGGTATTCCCGATGAAGCCAAGCTGATCGCCCCGGAGGTTATCGAGCCGGTGCAAAAGCTAAAAGTAGGGTATCTGGGCAACCATAACCCCCGCCTGCATACGGATGAGGTGCTGGTGGCGCTGTCCATCTGCGCGGCCTCCGACCCGACGGCCCAATTGGCCATCGACCAGCTGCATCGCCTGAAGGGGTGCGAGGTGCATTCCAGCGTCATCCTGTCCCAGGTGGATGAGAATGTTTTCCGCAAGCTTGGTGTAAACCTGACCTGCGAGGCACGCTATCAAACCAAAAAGCTGTTCCATAAGTAAGGTATAGCCGCTGGCAGCCCGGCCTTTATTTACACCTTGGTTACAATTGTGGGGTGGTAATCTGGCGGGGGCGATGGTATAATAGGGCCAGCGATTAAAATCTGAAAGGGGCGATGGGTTTGCTACAGGTAATTTTCGGGCGCAAGGGCAGCGGTAAGACAAAACGCATCATCGATATGGCCAACGGGGCCATTGCCACCACGGCGGGCAACATTGCATTTGTTGATGATGATGCCCGTTACCGGGCGGATATCAAATACCAGATCCGCTTTATCGATGCCAGCGAATACTACATCCCTGGCGTGGACGGGCTGCTTGGTTTTTTAAGCGGCATGGTAGCCTCTAACTTTGATCTGGCGCTGGTTTTTGTCGATGGCTTTGTACGCCTGGCGGGAAAGCCGATAGATGAGCTGCAGGATGTCATTGCCAAGCTGGATACCTTTACAGCCGAGCACGCCATCCAGATGGTGCTGTCCATCAGCGCGCCGGATGGGATGGAGCAGCCGCCCGAGTGGCTGGTGCCCTACATCATCTAGGGCTTGCTGCGTAAGGGCTTTTTGTCTGGTTTGCGCGGGCGGGGATATTCCCCGCCCAATTTATGCGTTGTTAACCTTTGAAAGGGGAATGGGCATGCAGGACGTGCAGGAAAGAAAAAAACGGATTTTCAGCGGCATCCAGCCCACGGGGGTCATTACCCTGGGCAACTATATCGGCGCGATGAAAAACTGGGTGGCGCTTCAGCAGGATTACGAATGCATTTTCTGCGTGGTGGATCAGCATGCCATTACCGTCCGTCAGGATCCGGCTGCGCTGCGCAAAAAAACGATGGAGCTGCTGGCGCTGTATATCGCTGCGGGCATCGATCCCGAGGAGCATATCCTGTTTGTGCAGTCCCACGTGGCCGGGCATGCGCAGCTGGCCTGGGTGCTCAACTGCGTAACGGGCATGGGCGAGCTGTCCCGCATGACTCAGTTTAAGGAGAAATCCCAAAAACATGCCGAAAACATAAATGCCGGCCTGTTCGACTATCCTGTATTGATGGCGGCCGATATTCTGCTGTATCAGGCCGATCTGGTGCCCGTGGGAGGCGACCAGAAGCAGCATGTCGAGCTGACGCGGGATATCGCCATCCGCTTCAACGGCCTGTACAGCCCCACCTTTACGGTGCCGGAGCCCTATATTCCATCGGTGGGGGCACGCATCAAATCGCTGGTTGATCCCACGCGCAAGATGAGCAAATCCGATGAGGAAGCCAGCTACATCTGCTTAACCGATACGCCCGATGCCATCCGCAAAAAGCTGCGCCGCGCGGTTACCGATTCCGGGGCGGAGGTCGTCTTTGACGAACAGCAAAAACCCGGCGTCAGCAATTTGCTGACCATCCTGTCCTGCATGACGGGGGAGGATATCCCCACCTGCCAGGCCCGCTTTGAAGGGCAGGGCTACGGGGTGTTCAAGGATGCGGTTGCCGATGCCGTTATTGCCGGGCTTGAGCCGCTTCAGCAGCAATTTAAGCGCCTGTTGGCGGATAAAGCCTATTTGGAAGGCGTTATGCGCACCGGCGCGGAGCGCGCCCAGCACATTGCGGCCAAAACATTATCCAAAGTCTACCGCAAGGTGGGGTTTGTCGAGCGGCCCAGATAAGGCCCCTTGGCCCCGCCGGCGGGCGGGGGGAGAAGCGTGAATCCATATCGAATATTGGGTGTTCCCGATTATGCCAGCGAGGATGAGGTGCGAAAAGCTTACCGCTCGCTGGCATTTGCTTATCATCCCGACCGGTTTGCGGGCACGCCCCAGCAGCACCAGGCGGAAAAACGCATGGCCCTCATCAACGCAGCCTATGCCGAGATTAAGGCGCGCGGCTTTGGGGGCAAAAGCGGGGGCGGCGCGGCTTGCGGTGGGTATGGCCCCGTGGAGGATTATGTGCGTATGGGCCAGATCCAGCGCGCCCTGGAGGCGCTGGAGGCCATGGAGCGGCGCGATGGATATTGGTATTTTACCGCCGCCAGGTGTTACCAGAGCCGCGGATGGAACATGAGGGCCATCCGCTGTATGGAGCAGGCGTGCGCCATGGAGCCGGATAACCGGGAATACCGCGCCAAACTGACGCTTATGCGCCTGCGCGAGCGCGATGCTGCGCGCCTGCAGGCCCAAAGGCACCGGCAGGATGCCGGGCTGGCCGACCGGCTGCTGCGCAACCTGATCTATCCTAAAAAAAGATAGGCGGCGCATGCGGCGCGCCGGATGAGGCTTGTGTTAAAGGAAAAGGGGCGGCCTACAGCCCCCCAAAATGGGTGGAGGGCGGCCACGGGACATAGCCATTGGAAACCCCAAAACGGCGGAGACCATGCGGAAATGGGCAGGGTGGCGGGCTGTGTTTGGTTGACTATAACCAAATTACATGATAGAATAAATATTCGATTTTATGGAGGCAGGAGGAAGGACGGATGAAGGGAAACGGGCTGCGGCGCACCGCCGGGTTGATGTTGATTTGTGCCATGGGATGTAACCTGTGTGCCTGTACCACCAAGGAACCGGCGCAGTCTACCCCGGGGCCGATGGAAACCCTGCCCAGTTATGTCGTTGTGCCGGGGCAGACCTATCT
>JAQXFY010000054.1 GCA_029006015.1 bacterium | reverse complement strand
TATGATGTGCAGAACGAAACCAAATGGGTGTGCGATCCGGAGGACCCGCGCTACCACGAATGCTTTGCCCGCTTTATCCGCGAGGCTGCCCGCCGCTATGACGGCCATCCCGATCTGGAATGCATCGATATTGCCATCGTCGGCTTCTGGGGCGAAGGCGAGGGAACGGGGCTGCTCAGCCAGCCCACGCGCGAGGCGCTGATGGATGCATATTTGGACAGCTTCCATAAAACCCGCATGGTTGCCCAGCTGACCGATCCGGCCACCCTTCACTATACCCGTGCCAAGCGCCCCGACGTGGGCTACCGTTTTGATTGCCTGGGCGATATGCGCGGCTTTTCGCCCAACTGGTGCCACATGTATGATCTGTACCCGCAGCTGATCGTCGATTGCGGCGTAAAGGATGCGTGGGAGCAGGCCATCGTATCGCTGGAGGCGTGCTGGTGGACCTCCACCTGGATTGAGCGCGGGTGGGATGTCGATTATATCATCGAAAAAAGCCTGCAATGGCACATGAGCACCTATAACGGCAAATCCGCCGCCATCCCGGTTGCCTATAAGGATAAGATGGATGATTGGCAACGCAAAATGGGCTACCGCTTCCAGCCGCGCAAGTTCAGCTATACGGCCAAGGTGGCCCCGGGCGGGCAGCTGTGCTATGATAGCTGGTGGGAAAACGCCGGCGTCGCCCCGGTGTATTATCCGTATCCCGTGGCGCTGCGCCTGGTGGGGGAGGGCGGTACCTTCCTGTTAAAAACCGATATCGATCTGATGCGCTGCCTGCCGGGGGACAGCCTGTTCAATGGCCAGGTAACGTTGCCGGAAACGGTGCCGGCCGGCCGGTATCAGCTGCAAATCGGCGTGCTTAGCCGCTTTGAGGATAAACCCGCCATTGAGCTGGCCATTGAAGGCCGCACGCAGCAGGGGTATTATCCCCTTGGCCCCATTACCGTGGAATGATTTTGTGCATACACGGGCGCGGCCTGCCGCCGTGCCCGTTGCTTTGCCGATAAAGATGACTAAAGGAGGATGCCCCATGCCCCTTATCGACATGCCCCTGGAACAGCTTCGTACCTATCAGGGTATTTCCCCGTGCCCCCATGATCTGGATGCCTACTGGAGCCGCGCACTCAAGCAAATGCGCGCGGTTGATCCCAAGGTAACGCTGACCCCTGCGGAATTTCAGGCCCCCGGCGTCAGCTGCTTTGACCTTACCTTTACCGGTGTAGACGGCGCGCGCATTTATGCCAAATACCTGCGCCCCAAGGCGGCCGGCCGCTATCCGGCGGTGCTGCAATTCCATGGCTATACGGGCAACTCCGGCGATTGGAGCGATAAATTGGCCTATGTATCGGCGGGCTTTGCGGTAGCGGCGATGGATTGCCGCGGCCAGGGCGGCAAATCCCAGGATGTGGGCGGGGTCAGCGGCAACACCATGCAGGGGCAAATCATCCGCGGGGTGTGGGATGGCCCGGAAAAATTGCTGTTCCGCTCCATCTATCTGGATACGGTGCAGCTGGCCGGCATCGTGATGGGCTTTGACGAGGTGGACGAAACCCGCGTCGGCGCCATGGGCGGCTCCCAGGGAGGGGCGCTGACCATTGCCTGCGCCGCGCTGGAGCCGCGCATCCGCCGGGCTGCGCCGATGTATCCGTTTTTGTGCGATTTCCGCCGCGTGTGGGAAATGGATCTGTGCAAGGATGCGTATGAGGAATTTAACCAGTATTTCCGCCGGTTTGATCCCACGCACGAACATGAGGATGCCTTTTTTAACACGTTAAGCTATATCGATTTAAAAAACCTGGCGCCGCGTATCCGTGCGCGCGTGCTGCAGTTTACCGGGCTTATGGATACCGTTTGCCCGCCGTCCACGCAATTTTCCGCCTATAACGCCATGACCTGCCCCAAGGATATGGTGCTTTATCCCGACTTTGGGCATGAAGGGCTGCCCGGCGCCAGCGATAAAACCTTCCGCTTTATGATGGGGCTGCTGGGATAGGCAGAAAGGCCCATCCAACAGGGCGGGGGATCCCCGGCAGGCAAAATAAAGCGCGGGCACGGAAAGTTTTCCGTGCCCGCTGCCGTTTGCCCGGGGGTGCCTTTTAGGCCTTGCCCAAAAAGGCCAGCAGGTTGCCGCTGAATATCTTTTCCTGATCCTGGGGGGGCAGCTCCAGCTCGGCATAGATGCCCTCATCCTGCTCCAGATACGCCTTGGTTTGGCGCACATTATAGTTTTCGGCATGGCAATCGGTACCGAACATGACATTATCCCGAACGGGTTCGCCAAACGTAAACAGGCGCGTCAGGGCTTCCCGGCGGTAGACCGGCGGGGTGCCCGGGGTGGTATCGATATAGAGCTTGGCGCGGATATTGTCCTGCGTGGAAGCATATTTGCCGTATACCGCAATGCACTCGTCACACCAGGGCCAGGAAATGTGGGCCATGGCAAAACGCAGGCCGTCTACATACAAAAGCGGCTCAAACTCGACGGGGCGGTTATAGGGCGAGGAAGCGACGTTATCATACAAAATGCCCGAGTGGAACAGCATGGGTTTGCCCCGGTAGGCGATATACTCCGCCAGGGCCAGCGCGCGGCCATCCCCGGGATAAAAGGCGTTGCAGATTACTTTAAACCCGTCCACGCCGGCTTCGATGGCGCGATCGACCTGGCGGAACATATCCTTTTCCATGGGATCGATCCAGTAAAACGGAAACAGCAGCTTGCCTGCGGAACAGAAGTTCATTAAAAAATCCAACCGTTCCTCGTTGCTGGGCTGTTCGCCATGCACCATTTTAAAGGAAGCCGGCGCCAGGGAGGTAACAAGCCCGCCGGAGATGCCCGCCTGGGCCATTTTTTCCAGCAGCATATCGCCCGTATCCTTGTGGTGATCCATGATATGAACGTGGCAATCCAGTTTCATCCAATCCCCTCCTTGTTGTCTTAAGGTATTATATCATATTTGGGGCGGCGTTTTGCCGGGCAAAGCCACGGCGGCGCCGCGAGGCTTTTATCAGGAAAAAGGCCGTTGCACGGCCAGCGATGGGGCGGGCAGCCGCTTTTTTTCCACAGCCGGCTATGTTACAATACCTATAGCAATTTGGGGGAAAAGGAGGGGATGCCATGGTGGATGTGCTGGTTGCAGGCGGCGGGGCTGCCGGGCTGTCCGCAGCCATTGCGGCGGCGCGGCGCGGCATGCAGGTGGTGCTTATCGAAAAAACCGGTGCCCTGGGCGGTGCCATTGCCCCCGGTGATGCGCCCGTTGCCCATCCGCGCGCCAAAAGGCTGGTATGGGGCATTTTTGCGGAGCTGGCCGATGCCGGCCTTGAAAGCCATGAGCTGACCGGGGCGCTGGAGCGCCTGGCGCGCCAGGCCGGGGTCGAGATCAGGCTGAACACCGCGGTGGTATCGGCTTGCAGCAACACGCACGGGCATTTTTCGGGCAAATGGGTGGATAGCGTTACGCTGTCCGGCCCGGATGGGCAGCAGGCCCTTTCGGCCAGGGTGTTTATCGATGCCACGGGGGAAGGCGCGCTGTGCCGCCAGGCGGGGGCAAATTGCCTGCCCTCCGGCGCTGTACACGGCGATTTTACGCTGGATGAGGGGCACCTTGCCCGCCATACCCGCTTTCCCGATGCCATCTGTTATCTGTGCGATACCCCTACCCCCTATATTTGGGAGGGCGATTATTATACCGTGCCCTATCGGGCCTTTGTGGCGGCCGGTTTTGCCAATTTGCTGTGCCCCGGGCGCCATCTGTCCGCCAGGGGCAAGGCTGCGCAGCGGATGTCCGCCTTTGCGCCCTGCGTTATGACGGGCCAGGCGGCCGGCACGCTGGCAGCGGCTGCCATTCCGGTTGATTATGCCCCCGCCATTGTCGAGCAATATGCCATCCGCGGCGAGCTGATGCTGGATGGTGCGCTGCCCGCTGTTGCTTACAAACCCATTACACAATAAGGAGGAATCATTGTGGCTGACATGTCCAGGCGCTATTACAAGGAGATTCATGATGTGCTGACAAACCCCGGCATGGGGTTTAAAACCTTCCAGCGCTTCAACGGCGATTTGCTCAATGAAGGCACGGGCTGGACGGAGGGCTTTCCCATCGAGTACCAGCGCGACCGCGGCACGCTGATCACGCCGGAGCATCCGCTGTGCAGCCTGAGCTATTTCCGCATCTACTGGCGTTTTTTGGAGCCTGAAAAGGGCCAATACCGTTGGGATATTCTGGACAAGGCGCTGTATTACAGCCGTATGCGCGGGCAAACGCTGTACCTGCGCGTGCCGCCGTATGGTTCCAGCGGCACGGGGGAGGACGATGTGCCCGATTGGTTCCGCCAAATGGTGGGCCCCCGCCAGGAAGGGCTGCATTCCTTCTGGCGCGTTGACCATGAGGACCCGCTCTACATCCAGCATTATGGCGAGTTTATCCGCGCCCTGGGCGCGCGCTACAACGGCCATCCCGATCTGGAATGCGTGGATATCGCCATCATCGGCTTCTGGGGCGAGGGGGAGGGCACCCATATCCTGACTCAGGGCACGCGCGAAGCGCTGATGGATGCTTACCTGGATGCTTTCCCGGATACCCTGATGGTGGCCCAGTTGACCGATCCGGCTACCAACGGCTATGCCAGGCAGCGTCGGCGCGACATGGGCTGGCGCGTCGATTGCCTGGGCGATATGCGCGGCACCGTCGAGCCCGGCCGGTGGTGCCATATGCTGGATTTGTACCCGCTGGCCGTCATCGAATGCGGGGTGGAGGATGCCTGGAAAACCGGCCCCGTCAGCCTGGAAGCCTGCGGTGTTATGCAATCGTGGTTTAACCGGGGGTATGATGTCGATTATATCATCGAGCAATCGCTGCGGTGGCATATCAATAACTTCAACAATAAATCCTCCCGCGTGCCGCCGGAGTGGCAGGACAAGGTGGATGCGTGGCTGAAAAAAATGGGCTACCGCTTTGCCCCGCGCAAGATGTCCTGGCAGAATGAGGCCACCGCCGGGGGCGAGCTTAAGCTGGATTCCTGGTGGAGCAACCTGGGTGTATCGCCCTGCTACCGCCCGCACAAGCTGGCGCTGCGCCTGACGGGCAACGGCACAAGCTATATCCTGAACACCCCTTACGATATCCGCACCCTGCTGCCCGGGGATGCGCTGGTTTCCACCTCCGTCACCCTGCCGGAGGATATCCTTCCCGGCACGTACGAGGTGGAATTTGCCCTGATGAACCTGTGGTGCGACAAGCCGGCTATCCAGCTGGCCATCGAAGGCAAATCGCCGGATGGCTGGTACCCCATGGGCCCGGTTACCATTCAGGCCAAGGCGTAACGGCTGGGGCTTGCCGCTGCATCCGCCCGGCCAAAGCAAAGGCGCTATCCTGCGGGATAGCGCCTTTTTGTATGGCCATATGGCGGCGTGGGATATTTTGCCGTTTGCGGTTATTGCCCTTTTCTCCCTATTGGAAAAGGGGCTTTACGGCCCGCCGCAATCCAGGCAGGTGCCCTGCGACATGCGGTGGGAAGAATAGCCAACCGTATACCCGCACACGCAAACATTTTTATGCTGGCTGGAATTATACCAGGTATAATAATCGGTTGCATGCGCAGCCTCCCGGTACCCCTTGCAGCCCGAGCAGATGGAGCGGTGGGAATTTCCACCGACTACTTGTGTAAAAGCCGGAAAGGAATGGGAGGTGTGGGTATGGGTTAATAGATTCATACCCAGAATTTCATCCTGTTGCAGCGTTTGGGCGGAGGAACCGCCAGCATACCCGCCATACATTAAACTGGTGTACTTGCTTGCGTCATATAGATGATCCAGCCCATACACATGCCCGATTTCATGGGCGATGATTTTTTTCTTCATGTCCGTGGCTTTTTCATCGAACAGAGCGGAATAGATTGTCATCCTCCACTGGGTAATATGGCCGGAAGATGCGTTTATGCTAATAATTTGGGTAGAAGCTGGCCCTTCGGTGTTGGGGGTGCTGCTGCTTGTAATGATGTTTTGCACACCAGCATTCCCCGGTGCCGTGGTAGAAAAATTGATGGCGCTTCCCCATAAGGCTTTGCCGCTGGAAATAATGCTGGAATAGGAGGATTGCACCTGCGCATCATCAAATTTACCAACGGTGCTTTTGCTGCCCATGTGCTTGTGCCCGAAGTCGGGATCATTTTGCCATACCCAGCCGCTAATCTTATCGCTGCATTTAAGATCCGAGGGAGTAATACTAGCTTGTACCGGGAATGCCAAAAGACATAGCAAAGACGCCAAGCATATTGCCATAGAGCTGCATAGAAATCGTTTTTTCATGATGAGTCTGCCCTCCTTTGTACAACATGACATGGTGGGAAATGGCATCATTTAAAGCCAAGGAAATAATCCTTCAGATGATCCGGCGTAACATGGCGGATGTAGTAAGGAAGCTCCCCCTCTGTAGTGATGGAAGTAACGCCTTGTTGCCCAAATCGCCCGTTTTTGAGTTTTTCCTCCATGTCCCATCCCCAGACCTGGCAAACGGAGTATCCGTTTTCAATGGGACGCCACACGCCAAGCTCGTTATGAAAAAGCGTATATTCCGATAATTCCGTATAGGGAACCCCCTGGATATTGCCCTCTTCATCCAGCGCGTTTTGTGTTTGTCTAAGGAAAAACAGGCTGCCGTCGGCAATTTGGGGGGCCAGGAATTCGGAAGTAAAGTAGGGCACCATATACTCGTCGTATGCTTCTGCCATAATCTGGAAGCGAATAATATCCCCAACTGTGTGAGTGATTTCCTCCTGTGCATACAGGATGTCGGTAATCTTCAACTCGACGATACACAGCGTTTCAAATGGCATAGCGCTGGTGGGGGTCCGATATAAATCGTACAGGTGGCAGCTTTCTACATCGCCCTGCACAATAAACGTGGTTTTATCAGCCATTTCCTGCGCAGAAAGCTTTGACCAATCCATGAGCTGGTTCATGGATTGACCGGGGCTTTCCAAGGGGGGAACCTTCTCCAGCCGGTACCCCGATGGCAGCGTGGTGCTGCCCGGCCAGGCAGCCTCGGGGGAGGGTGTGGTGGAAGGCTTGCCGGCACAGGCGCCAAGCACAAGTAATGCAACAAGCGTACAAATGGTTCCAAACAGCCGTTTCTTCACAACAAATTCCCTTCTTTCTGCCGGATAATGAACAGGCTTTTTTTAAAGAATTGAAAATTGTGGTGGTACCATATAAGGCTCCCTCCTATTCTCTTTTGCAGGCCAACACTTGCTTTTTCTGATTCTATTATATGTATTAAATGGCTGTTTGTCTACTGCTTTTTTGGTTTTATCATAAAAATCCAAACATGCGCTGGCAATGTTTGGATAAAACATGCTTTTGATGACGGGAAGGGCTGTAACATTTACTTGTCAGGATACGTTTAGCCTGCTTTGGAGGCTGTGGCGGGAAGATATCGCTGAAAGCAAAAAAACTACGTGCTTTATGCATCAAGCCGCCGGGCATGGGGCACCGGTCCCCTTGCCACCACCTTGTTTATATGCACATCTCGGATGTGATATTTATGCATAAAACCCAGCGATTTTTCCTTTTTTATTCGCGTTTTCGGTTGACAAAATGCATAAAACATGGTTTGATAGGAATGATTCCCCTAATGGGGTGCTGGAGGGGTATGCATGTCCTTATTTTCGATATTGGCGGCACAGTCGCCATCTTTCTGGGAGAGCCTGGGCAAAAAAATCACGGCCACCTTTATTACCGAGGATCGCTGGCGCTGGTGGCTTAAGGGTTTGGGCGTTACGCTGGAGGTATCGCTGTTTGCGGTGCTGCTGGGCGTTATCGTTGGGTTTATTCTGGCGCTGATGAAGCTGTCCCACGCGCCCAAATGTTTTGCCCGGTGGACAAAACCGGGTAAAAAACCGTGGAACCCGCTGGATACCATCGCCACGATTTATCTGGGCATTGTGCGCGGCACGCCGACGGTGGTGCAGCTGCTGTTTGCCTACCTGGTGGTATTTGCCGGCGCATCGGTATCCAAGGTGCTGGTGGCCACATTGGCCTTTGGCTTAAACTCCGCGGCTTATGTGGCGGAAATTTTCCGTGCCGGCATCCTGTCCATCGATAAGGGGCAGATGGAGGCCGGGCGTTCCCTGGGCATGACATCTTCCCAAACCATGCGCTATGTCATCCTGCCCCAGGCGGTCAAAAACGTGCTGCCCGCCCTGGGCAACGAGTTTATCGTGCTGATTAAGGAAACCGCCGTTATGGGGTACATCGCGGCGGAGGATATTACCAAGGTGTCGGACCTGATTGTGGCCAAAACCTTTGATGCCATCGTGCCCCTGGTAACCACCGCGCTGACCTATCTGATTATCGTGTTGGGGCTGACCAAGCTTTTGAATCTGTTTGAAAGGAGGATGCGCGCCCATGATATCCGTGCGTAACCTTCATAAATCCTTTGACAAGCTGGAAGTATTGCGCGGCATCGATCTGGAAATAGACCAGGGCGAAAAAATGGTGGTCATCGGCCCCTCGGGCAGCGGTAAATCCACCTTTTTGCGGTGCCTCAACCTGCTGGAAACGCCGACACAGGGCCAGATTTTTGTCGATGGGCAGGAAATTACCGCCCCCGGCTGCGATGTGGATGCCGTGCGCCGGCGTATGGGCATGGTCTTTCAGCAGTTTAACCTGTTCCCGCATAAATCGGTGCTGGAAAATCTGACGATGGCGCCCGTGCGCATCCTGAAAAAGGATAAGCAGCAGGCCATCCAACAGGCGAGGGAGCTTTTAAAGCGCGTTGGGCTGGCCGATAAGGAAAACGCCTATCCGGCACAGCTGTCGGGCGGGCAAAAGCAGCGCGTTGCCATTGCGCGCGCCCTGGCGATGGATCCGGAAATCATGCTCTTTGATGAGCCGACCAGCGCGTTGGACCCGGAGATGGTGGGCGAGGTGCTGGGCGTTATGAAGCAGCTGGCGGAGGATGGCATGACCATGGTGGTGGTCACCCATGAAATGCAGTTTGCCCGCGAGGTGGGCACCCGCGTTTTGTTTATGGATGAAGGTGTTATTGCGGAGGATGCCGCGCCGGAGGAGCTTTTCAGCCATCCGAAAAACCCGCGGACGCGGGAATTCCTCTCCCGCGTGCTTAACCACTGATAAAAGGAGGGCTTTGGCGTGGGGGTTACCGTGCTGTGCGGCCGTGCCGGCAGCGGGAAAACCGCGCGCCTGGCCGAAGGGGTGCGCGCCTCGCTGGCGGCGGGGCGGCGCGTCATTTATCTGGTACCCCAGCAGGCTTCCTATAATGCCGAAAAAAGCCTGATCGAAGCCCTCCATGCCCCCGGCTTGTGGGGGGTGGAGGTCATGAGCCCGCTTAGGTTATGCCAAAAGGTGCTGGAGCACCATGGCGCGGGGGGCAAAACCCTGATCGATAACCAGGGCCGCCGCATCATGCTGTGCCGCGCGGCGCGGTGTATGGAGCATAGCCTTGGCGTATGGGCGCGTGCCGCCCAGCGCCCCGCCTTTGCCGACCCTGCCGTGCGTACCCTGCGCATGATGAAAGCGCATGGGCAGACGCTGGCGGATATGCGCGGCGCGGTGGACAAGCTGCCCGAAGGGCTGCTGCGCAGCCGTATGGCCGATCTGTGCCTGCTGCGCCAGGGCCTGGAAAAAGAATTTGGCCCCGGCCGTTTTGATGCCGAGGATGCGGTGGATCTGGCCATTGAGGCCATCCGGGAAAGCGCAATTTTTGATACAACCGATATTTATATCGATGAATGGGATGCTGCAACGCCCCAGATGCTTCGGCTGCTGGCGGCGCTTTTTGGTGCAGCCCGGCAGGTGGTTATGTCCATTTGCCTGGCCCCGCCGCCGTGTCAGGACCCTGCGCCCTTTATGGCGGGACAGGCGTTATATGCCGCCATCGCCCGCATGGCGGGGGAGGGCAATATCCCCCTTACGCGCATCGATGTGCCAAGCCAGGCGCGGGCGGTGCCGGATGCGCTGGATTATATGGAAAAGCATTTGTTTGCCGATGCGCCCGCGCCCTATACCGGCGATGCTTCGCCCGTATCGCTTTTGTTGTATTCCAGCCCGGAGGAGGAGGCGCGCGGCATTGCCCATGCCCTGCTGCAGGCCCATCGCAGCGGCATAAAATGGCGGGAAATGGCCATTGTTTGCCCGCAGATTGCATCCTGGGCGCCCCGGCTCAGGCGGGCGTTGGATGAATTTTCCATCCCTTATTTTTTGGATGATATGCGCGATGCCACCATGGCGCCGCCCACCAAGGGGCTGCTGGCGCTGCTGGATGCCGCTGCCCATGGCTTCCCGGCCGACGGTGTGTTTGATGCCATGAAATGCGGCCTGTGGCCGCTTTCGGATGTGGAGGCCATGATGGGCCCGCTGGACGGGCCGGATTTTGATGCCGCCTGGATGGCCGCCGTCGAGGCGATGGAGCGCTACTGCCTGCATAACGGTATCCGCGGCCTGTCCATGTGGAAAAGGGAATGGCTGAGAAACCCGGGCGGAAGATATGATCTGGCATACCTGAATACCCTGCGCGCCGCCTTTGTGCCGGCGATGGAAGCCATCCAGCAGCTGGAGGGTAAAACCGCGCTGGAGGTTTGCGCACAGCTTGGCCGCCTGGTGGAGGGGGAATTGCCCCAGGCGGAGGCCATGGCCGGGCGTATGGCGCGCCAGCATGGGCTGGACGGGGCTGCGCTGCTGCGCCTGGGCCAGGAATGCCTGGGTGCGCTGCCCGCGGCGCAATCGGCGCTGAGGCAGCTGGGCGAGCTGATGGGGGATGTGGCTTTGTCCCTGGCCGATACGGCGGCCATGCTGCGCGCGGGGCTGACGGGCACCCGGCTGGGCGTCATTCCGCCGACAACCGATCAGGTGACGGTTGGCGCATTGGGATATAGCATTTTGCCCAGGGTGCAGGCGGTGTATCTGATCGGGGCCACCGAAAGCGCCATGGCGGGCGCCCCGCGCGAGGGGCTTTTTGGCGATGACGATATCGAGCGCCTGCGCCAGGAAGCGGATTTTATTGCCGCCCCCAGCAGCCAGGCCCTGGCCGAGCAGGCCGATCATACCCTGTACCGCGTGTTATCCTGCGCGGGCAGCCGGTTGACGGTTTCCATGAGTGCTTCCGGCTCCACCGGGGGGGCGGAACGCCCGTCTGCCATCATGACGTTGCTCAGCCGGCTGTTTGGAAAGCCCTTTGCCAAGGCGCAGGCCCCCGTTGGGGCATCCTGCCCCGGGCAGGCCTCCTATGCCCTGGCCCAGGCGCTGGCCGGCGGGGAGGACTCTGCCCAGGCCGCGGTGCTGGCCCAGTGGATGCGCCGGCAGCAGCCGGTGCAGTTTGCCCGCCTGTGCGCCACGTTAAAGCGCATCGGCCAGGGCGAGGGAAAATTATCGCCCCAGGCGGCCAGGGCGCTGATCGATGGGGATACGTTATCCCCCACCCAGCTGGAGCGCTTTGCGGCCTGCCCGCTGCGCCATGCCATGGACTTTGGCCTTCGCCCCACCCCCGATCTGACGGCACGCCCGCCGGCAGAGCGCGTGGGCACGCTGCTGCATGCCGCTATCGAGGGCTATGTATCTGGTTTGGATATGCGTCATATGCCGCTGGAACCGGGGGAGGAAGACATCGCCTTTTGCATGAACCGCGCCATCGAACAGCTGGAGCCCCAGCTGACCCAAACCGGCGAGGGGCGCCAGGCTGCCCGCCGCATGCAGCATGCGCTGATGGGCGCGGCGCGCGCCGCCCTGATGCAGCTTAGGCTGGGGCGCTTTACCCCCGCCGTGCTGGAAGCGCGGTTTGGCCCGGGGGAGCGCTTTGCCGCCCTGCCCCTTAAGACCGGCGCCGGGAATTTTTGCGTGGCCGGCCGCATCGACCGTGTCGATGTGCTGCCCACGCCCCAAGGCGACGTGCTGCGCGTGGTGGATTATAAAACCGGCACCAGCGGCTTTGGCGCCGAGGGCGTCGAAAAGGGAACGCAGCTGCAAATGGTGCTGTATATGGCGGCCATGTTGGGCGCGTGGCCGGCGCGTTTTGGCCGCCCGGCCATCCCGGCGGCCATGGTGCATTTTCCCCTGGCGGATCGCCTGCGGGAGCGGGAGGATACCCCCCTGGAGCGCATGTGGCGTTTTCAGGGCGTTTTGTCCGCGCGGGAGGAGCTTTTGACCGCCATGGATGAAACCCTGTCCCCGGGGGAGGCATCCAATATCATCCCGGTGCGCCTGAATAAGGATGGCAGCCCGGATAAAAGCAGCGCCGTCCTGCCGCAGGAAGAACTGGGCGCCCTGATTGAGCGCGGCGTGGCGGTTGCCGGCGGCCTTGCCGAGCGCATGCTGGCCGGGGAGGCTTCCTATGCTAAGGAACAGCAGGCCTGCACCTATTGCCCCTACCGTGCGGCGTGCCCGCGCAGGGGCGGGGAGGGGGCATTATGAACTTTACACCCGAGCAACAACTGGCCATCACCGCCGGGGAGCGGGTGCTGCTGGTCAGCGCCTCGGCCGGCAGCGGAAAGACCCGCGTGCTGGTGGAACGGATTGTTTCCTCCGTGCTGGAGGGGCGCCAGGATGTATCCCGCCTTCTGGTGGCTACCTTTACAAACGCGGCGGCGGCGGAATTGCGCGGCCGGCTGCACGATGCCCTGGCTGCCGCCATCCCGGCTGCACCGCCGGGCGACAGGGCCAGGCTGGGGCGCCAGCTGATGCTGCTGTCCCGCGCGCAGATCGGCACGCTGCACCATTTTTATAACGATATTATCCGGCGGTATTTTGCCCAGCTGGGCATCGACCCCGGCCTGCGCGTGCTGGATGAGCAGACGGCGCGCGTCCTGCGTGCCCGTGCCCTGGACGAGGCCTTTGCCGCCCTGTACGAACAGGCGCACCCGGATTTTATTGCTTTTGCCGATGATTATTCCGATGGCTGGCGCGACCGTGGGGCGCGCGAATGTGTGGAGGGGCTGTATAACCGCCTGCGCGCCCTGCCCGATTACCTGAACTTTTTCGATCAAAAGGTGGCGGAATTTGCCGCCTGCGCGCAGCAGTTTTCGGCCTCTGCCTATGCAATGGAACTATCCCGTGCGCTGCGCATGGGGCTGGAGGAAGCGGCCGCCCGCCTGCAATCGGCTTCGGAATTGGCCGGGCTTGGCGGCGTGGAGGAGGATGCCGCCCAGTTTGCCGGAGAAGCCCAGGCATTGCTGGATATCGCCCAGGCGCAACAATTTGATGAGCTGCTTGGCCGGGCCAAAGCTTTTTGCTTTGGCAAGGTTAAAACGCTGCGGCAAAAAAGCAAAAAAACCGCCCAGGCGCGCGCCATGCGGGATAAGGCCAAGGCCGATATCCGCAGGCTGCTGGAGGTGTATGCCCAATTTAACCCCGCGCGCCAGGCCGATTTGGTGCCTGCCATGCGCGGGCTGTCGCTTGCCTTGCGGGAGCTGGACGCCCGTTTTGATGCCATGAAGCGGGAACGCCAGGGCATGGATTTTGCCGATTCCGAGCAATTATGCCTGCGGGCACTTGAAATTCCGGAGGTTTGCCTGGAATGCAGGCAGCGCTATGATAGCCTTTATATCGATGAATATCAGGATATCAACCCCCTGCAGGAACGCATCCTGGAGCTGCTGTCGGAGGGCAACCGGCTTTTTATGGTGGGCGATGTCAAGCAAAGCATCTACCGCTTCAGGCAGGCCCAGCCGGGGCTGTTTCTGCACAAGGCGCGCACGTTCCCCACGCAGCAGGGCGGGGACAGGCGCCTGATCCGCCTCAACCGCAACTTCCGCTCCCATCCCATGCTGCTGGCGGGCATCAATTACCTGTTTGCCAACATCCTGCACCCGCGCACGCTGGAGCTGGATTACCCGCCCGAGGAGCGCCTGGCCGCCGGGCGCGATATGCCGGGGGACAGCCCCATTGCGCTGTGGTGGGTGGATACCACGGGGCTGGGCGAAATAAGGGAAGCGGCGCTCGAGGAGGGCGAGGCCCCGCCGCTGGAGCAGGAGCTGGAGGCGCGCCAGGCCGTTGAGATCATCCGGCAATGGCACGAACAGCCCCTGCCCGATGGCCAGGGCACGCGGCCGACCCGGTGGCGGGATATCTGTGTGCTGCTGCGTGCGCCGCGCGGGGGCAAACGCATGGGCCAGGCCTATGAGCGTGCGCTTAACCGTGCCGGTATTCCCTGCTATGTGGATGCCGATAACAACCTGCTGGATACCGCCGAAACCGCGCCGCTTTTGGATATGCTGCGGCTGATTTCAAATACCGGCAGGGATAACGCCCTGATCGGCGTTTTGCTTAGCGATTTATATGATTTTACGCTGGATGAACTTATTGTGGCGCGCGCGCAGCAGCCGGAGGGCAAGCTGGCCGATGCGCTGGCCGCCCTGTCGCAGCAGGATAACGCCCTGGGCCGCCGCCTGGCTGCTTTTTTTGAGGAGCTTACCCAGCTTAAGGTGCTGGCCCGCGTGCTGGAACCCCATGAGCTGCTGACGCACCTGCTGGAGCATACGGGATACCTGGCGCGGCTGGGGGCATGGCCCGATGGCGCCCAGCGCCAGGCCAATGTCCGCCTGCTGATGGAATTTGCCGGCCAGTTTGTCGCCACGGGGCAGCACAGCGTCCATCAGCTGCTTGATTTTTTGCAGCAGGTGCAATCCCGGGATGCGGGCCTGGGCGCGGCCAAGCTGCTGGGCGATGCCGAGGATGTGGTGCGCATTATGAGCGTGCATAAATCCAAGGGGCTTGAGTTTCCCTGCGTGCTGGTGGGCGGCGTGGCCTCGCGCATGGGGGCTTCCCGCAGTGGTCCGGTGGCCTTTCACGAGGCTTTGGGCATAGGGCCGGCCTATCATAGCGCCAGGCTGGCGCTTAAATCCACCACCCCGGCGCGCCAGGCCGTGCTCGCCCGTTCCCAGCGCGAGGATAAGGCCGAGGAAGCCCGCCTTTTGTATGTTGCCCTGACGCGCGCCCAGCAGCGCCTGGCCTTGCTGGCTGCCGCGCCCGTGGAGCGCGCGGCGATTGGCCGGATGCCCTGTACCGCGGCCACCTGCGGCGCGGCGGGCAGCTGGCTGGATTGGCTTTGCCTGGCCCTGGCCCGCCACCCGGATGGGGAGGCGCTGCGCCGTCTAACCGGTTTGGAGGCACCATTGGAGCCAACCCTGGGCAGCGCTTTTGCGGTACATATCGCTGCCCCGCTGCCCGCCCCGCCCGAGGCGCCCGCCGCCGAGGCCCCGATGGCCCGCCTGGAGGCGCTGCTTCATATGGATACGGGGGATGAGCCGCTGCCCTGGCAGCAGGAAAAAAAACCGCCTGCCGTTCCGGCCAAACGCAGCATTTCCTCGCTGTTGGCGGGCGATATGGGGGAGATGCCCCCCCTGCACGCCGTCGGGCTGGAGGACGCCCTTCCCCGCTTGGAAGCCATGCGCCGCGGCACGGCCTATCATGCGCTGCTGGAGCGCCTGCCGCTGTCGCCCATCCCGGGGCGGGATGATATTGTGGCCCTGCTGGACAAGATAACGGCCCGCGGCATTTTAACGCCGGAGGAAGCCGCCAGCATCGATGTGGACGCCATCTTGTGGTGGGCAGGCAGCCCGCTGGCGCGCGAGATGGCGGCGGCCCATCCCTTGAGGGAAGTGCCCTTTACCCTGTCTGTCCCTGCACGGCAGGTTGACGGTACCGACAGCGGGGAGCATACGCTGCTGCAGGGCGTCATCGATGCCTGCTTTGAAACGCCAGGCGGCTGGGTGCTTGTCGATTATAAAACCAACCGCGTATCCTATGACCAGGCGCCCAAGCTGGTTCAGCATTACCGCGTGCAGCTATCCTGGTATGCCAGGGCGCTTAAGGAGCTTACCGGCAAGCCGGTTTGCCGCATGGCGCTGGTGGCGCTTTATGCCAGGCGCACGCTTTGGGTGACGCCGTGATGCGGGGCGGCCTGTAAAGCCGTGTGGGCGCAAACGGGGCTTTGCTTGGATGGGAAAATCCGGCGCAGGGGCTGGGAAATGGGCCTGCTGGTTTGCGGCAGGCTGCCCCAATAGGCTTGTCCGGGGCTAAGGCATCGTAAAACCGGCATGGCAATAGCGGTTATACCGTGTAAAAATGCCGCCCTTTTGCGGTGGATATGCGGCCTATGGCTTGACGCACGCCGATAGGGCATGCTATATTCAACTATTATCGAATGATCTGTTTGTGGAGGGGATGCCCGTGGAAAACAGGGAAAGCGGATATACCCATTTTATCGAGGAAATCATCCGGGAAGACATGGCCGCCGGCAAAAACGATGGGCGCGTGGCTACGCGCTTTCCGCCGGAGCCCAACGGTTATTTGCATATTGGCCATTGCAAGGCGCTGTGGATCGACTGGACGATGGCCCGCAAATTCGGCGGGCAATTTAACCTGAGGTTTGATGATACCAACCCGGCCAAGGAAGAAACGGAATTTGTCGAAGGCATCGAAAATGATATCCGCTGGCTGGGCTTTGATTGGGACAAAGTGTGCTTTGGTTCCGATTATTTTGATATCTGCTATCAGCTGGCCATCAAGCTTATCAAAAAGGGGCTGGCCTATGTATGCCAGCTTAACAAGGAAGAAATGCGCGCATATCGCGGCACGTTGACGACGCCGGGGCGCAACAGCCCCTATCGGGACCGCAGCGTGGAGGAAAACCTGGAGCTGTTTGAGCGCATGAAAAACGGCGAGTTTGATGAAGGCGCCTGCGTGCTGCGCGCCAAAATCGACATGGCTTCCCCCAACATCAACCTGCGCGATCCGGCGCTGTACCGCATTTTAAAGCGCAGCCACCACCACACGGGCGATACATGGTGCATCTACCCGATGTATGATTTTGCCCACCCCATCCAGGATGCGCTGGAGGGCATTACCCATTCGCTGTGCTCGCTGGAGTACGAGGCGCACCGCCCGTTGTACGATTGGGTTGTCAACGCCTGCGAATTTGAACAAAAGCCCCGGCAGATCGAGTTTGCCCGGCTTAATTTAACGCGCACCATCATGTCCAAGCGCTACCTGCGGGCGCTGGTGGAAACCGGCAAGGTTTCCGGCTGGGACGATCCGCGCATGCCGACGCTGGCCGGTATGCGCCGGCGCGGCTATACGCCGGCGGCCATCCGCAATTTCTGCGAGCGCAACGGCGTTTCCAAGACCGATTCCGTGGTGGATTTTGCCTTCCTGGAGCACTGTGTGCGCGAGGATTTGGAAAACACCACCCCCCGCGCCATGGGGGTACTCAAACCCCTGCGCGTGGTGCTGACCAACTGGCCCGAAGGCCATGTGGAGCAGGTGGAAGTGGAAAACCATCCCGGGCACCCCGAATGGGGCACGCGCAAGCTGCCTTTTACCGGCACGCTGTATATCGAGCAGGATGATTTTGCCTTAAATCCGCCGCCGAAATTTTTCCGCTTGTTCCCGGGCGGGGAGGTTCGCCTGAAGGGCGCGTACATCATCAAGTGCGAGGATGCCATCCAGGATGAAAATGGCAACGTCATCGAAGTGCGTTGCAGCGTGGATCTGGACAGCAAAAGCGGAATGCCGGGCGCGGCCAGAAAAGTCAAAGGCACGCTGCACTGGGTAGGCGATGGGGCCGTGCCGGCGGAAATCAGGCTGTATGATTGCCTGCTGACCGATGGCGACGGCATTGCCGAGGATGGCGAGGAAGAGGAAGAAACCACCCCCGTGCGCACCAATCTGGTGGATAACTTTAATGCCGATTCCATCCAGGTGCTGCAGGGGCTGATCGAGCCTTCCCTGGCCCATGCGGCGGCAGGGGATAAATTCCAGCTGATGCGCCAGGGCTATTTTACGATCGATCCCGATTCGGCGCCGGGCAAGCTGGTTTTAAACCGCATCGTTTCCTTAAAGGATGGGTTTAAGAAAGGAAAGTAGCATGAACAAGGCGCGGATATGGGGCATGGTTAAATGGCTGGGCTGGGGGCTGTTTGCGGCAACGGCTATCGTGCTGATCGCCGTGCTGGCCGCGCCTGAAGAGCCGCCTGATTTCCGTGGCGTGGTTACCGCCGTGGAAATCAGCGCCGATGGGGATAACCCCGGCGTGGTGCTGACCGTGTCCCAATGGCCATCCGGCGGCACCAAGATGAAGATTACCGTTACCGACAAGGTGCAGGTGGTCGATTTGGACGGGCAGCCGGCGGATGCCGGCGATATCCAGGCAGGCTGCCTGGTGGATCTGGCGTTTACCGGCAAAAAATCCCAAACGGATTTAAGCACCTGGCGGCTTAAACAGGTAAAATTTTACCCCCTGGCCGCACAAAATACGGCCGGCCGGTAGGCCGCCCCGGCAAGCCGGGCCAATGGATATAAAAACATGCAAAAGCGGCGCCCGTAGGGGGGCCGCTTTTTTATATCCATGCCATAAAAGGGGGCAGCTGCCTGCGCATCCCCCGCCGCTGCCCTGTATATAAAGGGCATGGAAAAAGCCAAAGCCATACAGGGCCTTTTGGCCGCAGGGGCAAAGCCCCGGGGCGTGTGCGGGCCGGGAAAATCGCCATGCGCGGGCAAAACAAAACAGGGGAGGAAAATCCGCCCCTGCCGGGTGCATTCCTATGGCTGCGCTTTTGCAGCCGGGTATGCCGGGTTATCTTTTGAGCACGGCCTTGATGCGCCGGACGCCGGCGGAGGAGGATTCCTCCTTCTGGATGACAAACTGCCCCAGCTCCCCGGTATGGGAGGCGTGCGGGCCGCCGCAGATTTCCATGGAAACATCGCCGATGCGGTAAACCTTAACGCGCGATTCGTACTTGCTGTCAAAGATACCCATGGCCCCCATGGCGCGCGCTTCTTCCAGCGTCATTTCGTTGCATTCCACGGGGATATCGCGGGCGATGGCCTCGTTGACAAAGGCCTGCACCTGGTCCAGCTCCTCACGCGTTACCTTGCGGCCAAAGTTAAAGTCAAACCGCAGCCGCTCCGCCGTGATGTTGGAGCCGCGCTGGTAGATATCATCGCCAAGCAGATGGCGAAGGCCGGCCAGCAGCAGGTGAGTTGCGGTGTGCAGCCGGGCGGTTTCTTCCGTGGCATCGGCCAGGCCGCCTTTGAAGCGCTGTTCCGCACCGGCGGCGGACAGCTGCTGATGGTGGCGGAAGGCTTCGGCAAAGCCGGCCTCATCCACCGTCAGGCCCTTTTCGTGGGCCAGCTCCACCGTCATTTCAATGGGGAAGCCAAACGTATCGTACAGGTGGAAGGCCGTCTGCCCGTCGATCTGGCCGCTGCCGCCCAGGCGGGCAATGGCCTTGTCAAATTCCTTCAGGCCGCTTTTGAGCGTGCGCTCAAACCGCTGGGTTTCGCGGTCGAATTCCTGGCAGATAAAATCGGCTTTATCGGCAAGCTCGCCATAGACATCGCGGTATTGGTCGATGATGATGCGCGCCAGCTGGGAGGGGAAGTTTTCCGGCAGGCCCAGCTGCATGCCATGGCGTACCGCGCGGCGGATGAGGCGGCGCAGCACATAGCCCTGATCGACGTTGGAAGGCGTTACCCCGCGCGGATCGCCCAGGATAAAGGTGGATGTGCGGATATGGTCCGCCACGATGCGCATGGAGCGCGTTACTTCCTCATCCTGGCCGTATTCCTTGCCCGACAGGCGGATGATCTCCGCCAGAATGGGCTGGAACAAATCGGTTTCGTAGACGCTTTTTACCCCCTGCAGCACGCCGATGGTGCGCTCCAGCCCCATGCCGGTATCGACATTTTTTTGCTTCAGGGGTTCAAAGGTGCCCTCGGCGGTTTTGTTGTATTGCATGAATACATCGTTCCAGATTTCCAGATACTTGCCGCAATCGCAGGCGGGCGAGCAATCCGGGCCGCAGGGCGCTTTGCCGGTATCGATAAACATTTCCGTATCCGGGCCGCAGGGGCCGGTTTGCCCGGCGGGGCCCCACCAGTTGTTTTTCTTGGGCAGGTAAAAGATGCGTTCGGGTTTAACGCCCAGGCTCTGCCAGATCTGGGCCGATTCCTCATCGCGCGGGCAATGCTCATCCCCGGCGAAAACACTAAACGCCAGGCGATCCGGATCCAGCCCCAGGTACTCGGGGCTGGTTAAAAATTCCCAGCTCCAGGAAATGGCTTCTTTTTTGAAATAATCGCCCAGCGACCAGTTGCCCAGCATTTCAAAAAACGTCAGGTGCGAGGCATCGCCCACTTCGTCGATATCGCCGGTGCGGATGCACTTTTGCACATCGCACAGCCGTTTGCCCTCCGGATGGCTGGCGCCCAGCAGGTAGGGCACCAATGGGTGCATGCCGGCCGTGGTAAACAGCACCGTGGGATCGTTTTCCGGGATGATGGAGGCCGAGGGCAGCACCGCATGCCCCTTGGAGGCAAAAAACGCCAGATATTTGGCGCGTAATTGGTCTGCAGTAATCATGAAACGCACGCTCCTTTATGCGAAACCATACATATATACCATTGTACTGTTTTTTGCCTGCGATTTCAACCGGGCAGAAGGATGATGCCGCGGCAGGGTTTATTGTATTTTGTGCGGGCGGAAAGGCGGCTTTTTTGCCTGATTATAAGGCCCCGTGCAGGGCGGTTTTTGCGGCCGATTTTACTTGCAAATCAACGCATTTTGCGGTTGAATGGATATGCGAAAAAGGGAGGAATAAATATGGAACAGATAGAAAAAGTATATCCTGCACGCACGGTACATGCTATCCCGGTAACTGCGATCCGCCCTAATCCCTATCAGCCCCGTAAGGTTCAGGATGAATGCCGCCTGCTGGAGCTGGCCCATTCCATTCGCCAGTATGGCGTGCTGCAGCCCATTCAGGTGCGGCAGGCCGGCCGCGGTTTTTATGAGCTGGTAGCCGGGGAACGCCGGCTGCGTGCCGCACGGCTGGCGGGCCTTAGCCACATTCCGGCTTTTATCTGTACGCTGGAGGAGCAGGAATCCGCCGTGCTGGCGCTTGTGGAAAACCTGCAGCGCGAACAGCTGCATTACCTGGAGGAAGCGGAGGGCTATATCAACCTGGCCCAGGAGCATGGCCTGACGCAGGAGGATATTGCCCGGCGCATCGGCAAAACGCAATCGGCCGTGGCCAATAAAATGCGCCTGATGCGCCTGCCGCGCGATATCCGCCGCCAGCTGATGGACAGCAACCTGACGGAGCGCCACGCCCGTGCCCTGCTCAGGCTGGATGAGGCTGCCCAGCAAAAGGCGCTAAGCGCCATCATCGAGCGCGGGCTTAACGTGCGGGAAGCCGAAGCTTTGGTCGAAAAAATGCTGGGCCAGGCCGGCGATACGGCCGGGGAAGCCACGGATGCGCTTCCCGATAAACGCATCCGCCGTATTTTTAGGGACTATCGCCTGCTGACCAATGCCCTTAAGGCTGCGGTGCGCGATTTCAGGGGAGCCGGGCTTGCGGCGGAATATTCGCAAAAGGATGATGGCGATTATATCGATGTTCATCTGCGTGTGCCCAAACGCTATGCCGTTCACAGCGAAAAAACCGCTTAATGGGCGTGGATAAAGGCAAAAATATCTTGCGCATGGGGCCCAATCTTGCTAAAATAAATCGATTCTTTGTAGGACGGTAAGGAGTGTAGCAAGATGAGCTATGTAAACGATGTTTATCAACAACTGGTTGCGCGTAACCCCGGCGAGGTGGAATTCCACCAGGCGGCGTTGGAAGTGCTGCAGGCACTCGAAAAAGTAGTCGAGGCCAACCCCGAAATGCAAAAGGCCGGGCTGCTGGAGCGCCTTGTCGAGCCGGAGCGCCAGATTATGTTCCGTGTGCCCTGGGTGGACGATCAGGGCAGAACCCAGGTCAACCGCGGCTTCCGTGTGCAGTTTAACAGCGCCATCGGGCCCTATAAGGGCGGGCTGCGGCTGCATCCTTCTGTCAACCTGGGCATCATCAAGTTCCTGGGCTTTGAGCAAATCTTTAAAAACTCCCTGACAGGCCTGCCCATCGGCGGCGGCAAGGGCGGCAGCGATTTTGATCCCAAGGGCAAGTCCGACCGCGAAATCATGGCTTTCTGCCAAAGCTTTATGACCGAGCTGTACCGCCATGTCGGCGCCAATATGGATGTGCCCGCCGGCGATATCGGCGTGGGCGCGCGTGAGATCGGCTTCCTGTATGGCCAATACAAGCGTATCACCGGGCAGTATGAGGGCGTGCTGACGGGCAAGGGCATCCCCTATGGCGGCTCGCTGGCCCGCAAGGAAGCGACCGGCTTTGGCCTGGTGTATTTTGCCCAGGAAATGCTCAAATCCAAGGGCGACAGCTTTAAGGGCAAAAAGGTTGCCATCTCCGGTGCGGGCAACGTGGCCATTTACGCCGCCGAAAAAGCGACGGAGCTGGGCGCCACCGTGGTAACCATGAGCGATTCCACCGGCTGGATTTATGATGCAAACGGCATTGATTTGCCCGCCATTCACGAGATCAAGGAAGTGCGCCGTGCGCGCCTTTCGGAGTATGCTGCGGGCCATCCCAAGGCCGAATATCATGAGGGGCGCGGCGTATGGAGCGTCAAGTGCGATATCGCCCTGCCCTGCGCTACCCAGAACGAATTGAATGGCGATGATGCCAAGCAGCTTATTGCCAACGGCTGCCAGCTGGTGGCGGAAGGCGCCAACATGCCCTCCACGCCGGAGGCCATCGATGCGTTCCTCAACAATGGCGTCTTCTTTGGGCCGGCCAAGGCGGCCAACGCGGGCGGCGTGGCGGTTTCCGCGCTGGAAATGTCGCAAAACAGCCTGCGGCTTTCCTGGAGCTTTGAAGAGGTGGACGAGCGCCTCAAGGGCATCATGTCCGGCATTTACGAGCGCGCCTCCTCCGCGGCCAAGCGCTATGGCATGGAAGGCAACCTGGTGGCCGGCGCCAACATCGCGGGCTTTGAAAAGGTGGCCGCAGCCATGATGGCCCAGGGCATCGTCTGATTGCCTGCAAAAAACCATATAGAACAGCAGCTGAAGGGGGATGCTTCGCAAAGAAGCATCTCCCTTTGTGCATTGTGCGCATAACGATAAGGTGATATCCTATGGGTGCAGTAACAAACCAACATTTTTACAGGAGCATGTACGGTGATCAGAAGCTTTAGGCAGCACGATCTTCCACGGCTGATGCAGATTTGGCTGGATACAAACCTCCAGGCGCACAGCTTTATATCGCAAACATATTGGCAAGAGCATGTTGAACTGGTAGAAAGCCTGTTGCCACAGGCGGAAATATATGTGTATGAGGATGACAACAGCCATATCATACAAGGCTTTCTGGGCATGATGGATGATAATATCGAAGGCATTTTTGTGTGCAGCCGGATGCAATCCCGGGGCATCGGCAAACAATTATTGGATTATGTTAAACAGATTAAATGTAGCCTGACGCTGGAGGTTTACCACAAAAATCAGCGGGCATTTCGCTTTTATCAGCGGGAACAATTTAGCATTCAGCAGGAAATGATGGATGAAGATACGGGCGAAAAGGCATATAAAATGGTATGGAAGCGATAAGAAAAGCCCAGGATATGGCCTGGATTTTGGGTGCCGCACTTTTATGGGTGCGCTTAAAATGCACGCCCGCTATGGGAAGGATCAACCGCTGCGTCTTTTGGATGCCGGGCGCCTGCTTTTTATCATGCGCGGCGTTTCCCATACCGGCCGTGGTGGCGCAGGGGCAAAAGGTTTTTTAGGCGATATAAAATCAGCCGGGGCGATCTGCCCCGGCTGAGCAATGTTTGCCATCCGCGTGTTAGTGGTTGGCCAAATGGTAGATTTTAAAGATATCTTCCCGATCCAGCGTGGCAAAATTGCCGATGGTGCGCGCGCGCTGGTGGGAGCATTTGTCCGCCAGCGTGCCCAGAGTATCTTCATCCAGCGGGGTGGACAAGCCCAGCCCCGAAAGCGAGGTGGGCATGCCGATGGAAGCAAAGAAGGCCTCCGTCTTTTGAATGCCGGCCAGGGCAGCGGCCTGTACATCCGCCTGCTCGATGCCCCAGACGTTTTTGGCATATTGCGCAAACCGGGCGGGATTGTGGGGCAGCACATAGCGCGCCCAACTGCCCCACATGGCGGCCAGCGTGGCGCCATGGGCATAATCATATAAGGCCGACAGCTCGTGCCCCAGCTGATGGGTGGCAAAATCGTTGGCGCCGCCAAGGCCGGTTAAATCGTTGTGGGAAAGCGAGCCTGCCCACATGATCTCCGAGCGCGCCTGGTAATCCTGCCCGTTTTCAACGGCGACGGGGCCAAAGCGGATGACGGTTTTGAGCACGCTTTCGGCAATGCGGTCGGTCAATTCGTTGCCCAGGCGGCTGGTAAAATAACGCTCCAGCGTGTGCATGAAAATATCCGTTACCCCACAGGCCGTCTGATAGGCGGGCAGGGTGTAAGTCAGCTCCGGGTTCATGATGGCAAAACGGGGGCGCACCATGTTGGTGCCGTAGCCGCGCTTGAGCCAGCCTTCCTCATTGGTGATGACGATGGAATTGCTGGTTTCGCTGCCCGCTGCGGCGATGGTCAGCACTGCGCCGATGGGAAGGCAGCAGGTGGGCACGGATTTGCGCAGAAAAACGTTCCAGATATCGATCTGCGGGTTGGCGGCTGCCAGCGCAATGGCCTTGGCCGAATCGATAACGCTGCCGCCGCCTACGGCCAGGATAAAATCGATGTTTTCCTCGCGGCACAGGGCCTCGCCCCGGCGCACCATGGAAAGCCGGGGGTTGGGCATGACGCCGCCAAGGGAAATGTGGGCAATGCCCGCCGCATCCAACGAAGCCCGCACACGCCCCAACAGGCCGCTTTTTTCGGCGCTGGCGCTGCCGTAATGAAGCAGCACACGCCGCGCACCCGCAGCCTTGGCCAGCGCGCCGGCCTGCTCCTCGCTGCCCGGGCCAAAGACAATGTGTGTTGGCGAATAAAACTCAAAGCTATTCATGGTCCTTTTCCTCCTCTGATTCCGGCGGCGTTTGTTGGGGCAGTTTTTCAACAACGGCCCACTCCACGCGCCTGTCAAGCAATTGCTCCACGGTGATTTTAAGCCCATAGGCCTCTACCTGCGGGCGGCTGCCATCCTTGGGAATGACGCTGAGCTGGGAAAAAATCAGCCCGCCCAGGGTATCATACTCCTCATCCTCCGGCAGGGCGATATCCAGCGTTTCGGACAGCGTATCCAGATCGACATTGCCCGATACCCGCCAGGTATTTTCCCCGATGGGGATGATATCCTCATCATGGCTTTCGGGATCAAATTCATCGTAGATGTTGCCGACGATCTCCTCCAGCAAATCCTCCAGGGTGATCAGCCCGCTGGTGCCGCCATATTCATCGATGACGATGGCCATATGGTTCTTTTTTACCTGCATTTCCCGGAAAAGCACATCCGTGGCCACGGATTCGGGCACAAAGAAGGGCGGGCGCAGGATATCGGCCAGCGGCTTGGGATGCTCCAGCGTGGCGTTTAGCAGGTATTCTCGCGTGCTGACAACGCCGATGATATCATCCAAATCCTCCCGGTAAACGGGAAAGCGCGACAGCCCGGTCGATTGGATCAGGGCAACGATATCCCGGTCATCATCCTCGATCTGAATGGCCTCGATATCCGTGCGGTGGGTCATGGCATCGGCGGCAGTCAGGTTGTTGAACTCGAAGATGTTTTCGATCATCTCTTTTTCGCCGGCTTCAATGGCGCCTTTTTCCTCGCCAATATCCACCATATGAAGGATTTCTTCCTCCGTAACGGCCTCGGACGAGGAATGGGGATCTACCCCAAAGATGCGCGCCAGCACCAGGGAAACGGCATCGCCTATCGTAACGAAGGGCGCAAACAGCGATGCGATAACCAAAAACGGCCCCAAAACGTGGCGCGCCGTGCGCAAAGGCTTGATGGTGCCGATACGATCGGGCAGCAACACGCCAAGGATGGCAAACAACACGCCCAGCACAAGCCACATCGCCGCCACCATACCGATCAGGATGGCGGTAACGGCGGCAGGGTGGCTGATATCCCCGCTGCCGGCGATTTCCCGCCCCAGCGCAAGGCCGAGTGGGCCGGCACAAAATGCCCCCATGGCTATGGCCAGCAGCCCGATGCCGATATGGGCCCGGCGGGACAGGGCGTCGGCATGCTGAATGTGCTTATACAACCGTGCAGCTGCCCGGTCGCCCTCCTCGGAAAGCTGGCGGGCCGCCTGTTCATTGATGTGGGCAATCGCGGCGCTGCCGCTGGATAAAATGGCACAGCCAATAATAAACAACAGATACGCGATAAGGATGCCC
>JAQXFY010000053.1 GCA_029006015.1 bacterium | reverse complement strand
CCCGAAATTCCCCAGAACACCGGCAACATCGCCCGTACCTGCGCGGCAACGGGCAGCCACCTTCACCTGGTGGGAAAGCTGGGCTTTTCGCTGGAGGATAAATACATGAAACGCGCCGGGCTGGATTACTGGCCGCTGGTTGATGTCCACCGCCATCAAACGCTGGAGGAGTATCTGGCCGCTTATCCCGATGCCCAGCGGTACTACCTGACCACCAAAGTCGCCAGTTCCTATGCCGATGTAGCCAAACCCAAGGATGCGCACCTGGTCTTTGGCAAGGAAACCGCGGGGCTGCCCGTTTCCCTGCTGCGCGATCATCTGCCCCGCGCCATCCGCATTCCCATGATCGATGCCGCGCGTAGTCTTAACCTTTCAAATGCCGTGGCCATCGTCTGTTATGAGGCGCTGCGCCAGCAGGGCTTTGCCGGATTACAATCCGCAGGGCTTTTAAAAGAGGGATAACCCTGTTTTCCCGATCAACCCTTGCACGCAAAAAGGCGCCGGAATTTTCCGACGCCTTTTGATATGGCTCCATACATGCGCCTGGCAAACCATGGGGCAGCCCGCCGCATGGGCGCCTGCCCATTTTACCCCCGCCGGGGCAACGGGCGCTTCTTATTTGCCCGCCGCAATGGCCTGGCCAAAGGCATAGCCTGTTTCGCCCGCGCGCTGGATATCCTGCTCGGAGGGCACAAAGCAAACCTTCAAGCCCTCGCCAAACACCGCGCATTTCAAGCCGGACAGCCTGGCGCAGATATTGCCCACGGCTTCCCCGCTCCAGCCATAGCTGCCAAAGGCAAGCACCGGCTTTTTGCGGGCATGGATGGCATCCACCTGGGCCAGCAGCTGCCACACCGGCGCCACCGCATCGGCATTGATGGTGGGCGTGCCGATGGCAAAGGCATCGCAGGTATTAATGGCCGCAGCCAACCGTGCACCATCGTTATCGTTGATATCCAGGCACTGCACATCGGCATCGGGCAGCGCCTGCCGGATGCCCCCGGCAATCGCCTGCGCCAGGCGCGCGGTGTTGCCGTAGGCCGAGCAATAGAAGATGGGAACAAACAGCTGCCCGCGCTTTTGCTCCGCGCTCCATTGGGCATAGGCCTCCATGGCATTTTCCAGCTGGCAGCCGCGGTGCAGCACCGGCCCATGGCTGGGGCATACGGTATCGACATCCAGCGCCTTCAGCTTGCCCAGCCCGGCGCGCACATAGGGCAAAAAGGGCCCGAAGATGGCATCAAAATACAGCTTAAACGCGCGCTGATAAGCGCCCGGATAGGCAATATCGCTATCCCGCATATACGGCTCGCAATAATGGCTGCCCAAAAAATCGCAGGTAAAAGCCGTGCGTGCCTGTGGGCAATAGGTAAACATGGAATCGGGCCAATGCAAAAAGGGCGCGGCAATAAAGCGCAGCGTTTTGCCGCCAAGGTCGATCTCCTCCCCATCCTTGACGCGCTGGATGGGCAAATCCTCCCGGTTGGTAATGTTTTTTAAATACAGCGCACCCGCCTGCGTAGCCAGCAGCTTGGCGCCCGGGCAGGCCTCCAGCAAACGGGCCAACGCCCCGGAATGATCGGGCTCGCAATGGTTCATGATGATGTAATCAATGCTGTCCACCGGGCATACCTGGCGGATATTCTCGATAAACGCATCGTAAAAGGCGCCGTGGCAGGTATCGATAAGCGCCGTTTTATCCTGCCCGCGCACCAGGTATGCGTTATAGGAAGTGCCGTTATCGGTTTTCATCACCACATCAAAGATGCGCATATTGGGGTTGAGCGCCCCTACCCAATGGATACCCTCGCCCATGCAAACCGCCGCCATCATCATCCGTCCTTTCCGGATCCGGCGCCGAGCCCGGCGCCATCTCGTCTTTTTTATTATACCACAAAGCATGCCATAAAAAAGGGCGGCCCGAAGGCCGCCCCACCGGCATCATGGCTGGCTTTACGCCTGCTCAAACATATCGCGCCCTACGCCGCACGTGGGGCAGACAAAATCCTCCGGCAAATCCTCAAAAGCCGTGCCGGGGGCAATGCCGTTATCGGGATCGCCAACCGCTTCATCATACTCGTAGCCACAAACGCTGCACACATACTTTTTCATCATGATTCCTCCTTACGACACACCATGCTTGACGCGGTTTCTTTCCTCCGCCGCCTTGGCGTTGTTCCAACGCCCCATATCGCCTACCAGGTAGCCGGTAATGCGGCGGATGCGGGAAAACGAAACGGGTTTAAAATGATACTGAAGGTCGACATACTCGCCGTCCACCACAATATCCAGCCCCTGAAGCTCGCGCCCGGGATACTTATCCTTTGCCCGCTGGATATAGGTATTGATTTCCTCCTGGCCAAGCTCGCCGCCGGCCACATGCACATCGACCATAGCACTTCCCCGCCTTCCCTTTTTTATGCGCGGGGCTTTACTTCCCCGTGGTTTTATTCTATCATCACAAGCATAAAACTGATGTTGCATTTGCAACACAAGGGAGGAAAATTTATGGCCGCCCAATCGATGTTGTTTGATGGCATCCAGCCGCACGAATATGAGGCCATGTTATCCTGCTTTCAGGCCACCTGCCTGCATTTTTCACCCGGGGAGGAAATCGTAAGCTATGGCAGCGGGCTGCGCCGCATCGGCATTGTGCAATCGGGCCAGGCATCGCTGCGCCGCATCGATCTGGACGGCAACAGCACGCTGATGGAAACGCTGGGGCCCGACAGCGTCTTTGGCGAGGTCATCTCCTTTTCCGATGCCATGGGGGATGATTTTTCCGTGGTGTGCGAGCAGGCGTGCGAGGTGCTGTTTATCGATTACGATCACATCATCAAGCGCTGCCCACGGGCCTGCGCCCACCACTCCCAGCTGGTGCGCAACATGCTGCGCCTGATTTCCGAAAAGGCAGCCCGCCTTAGCCAGCGGGTGGAGGTTTTAAGCTACCGCACCATACGCGACCGGCTGATGTGCTACTTTCATCTGCTGGCCGCACACGGGGGCGGCCGAAGCTTTGAGCTTCCCTTTTCCCTGACAGCCCTGGCCGAATACCTGTGTGTGGACCGCACCGCCATGATGCGTGAAATCCGCCATCTCAAGCAGGAAGGGGCGATCAGCCTCCAGGGCAGGCGCGTCACGCTGTCCCACCTGGCATAGGCAAATGCCCTTTGCCCCGGCGTGTTCAGGGCAGGCAAAACCAAGCGCCCGGCAGAGCGCCCGGCCCTTTATCGGCTAAAAATGCGTTTAAAAAACGCGGCTTTTTTTGTCATGCCCATACAGGGTGCGTTTAATGAGGGCGTGCAGCATTTGAACCGATTGCACGCACGATAGGCTTTCCCCGCAGCGGGCAACAAAATCCCGGATCATCCCGCCCGCAAAATCGTGCAGGGCCAGCCCACGCAGGCTGTCGGCAATAAAGCCGTCCACCCCATCCTGCCCGGCAAAGGCCTCCACCATGTCCCGATCCCAGCGAAAAAGTTCAAAACCCAACGCCGCCATTTCATAGCTTGCAGGGGCCAGGCAGGCATCGGCCAAATCGATGATAACCGCCTGCCCATCCGGCCGGATCAGGATGTTATCCCCCGTAATATCGCCATGCACCAGCACGCGCGGGGTCGCCTGCTGCATGCGCGCCAGGGCGGCAAGCTGGCCTACCAGCACATCCGGCAGGCCCTTTAGGCGCGGGTTATCGATGGCGCGCCCAACGATATCAACACCCGGCAGCAGGCCGGGCGCCGGGCGGTTGAGGCATCGCAGCATGGCCTTTACCTGAAGGGCAAGGTTGCGCCTTTGGCAGGCCTGCATGTCCGGCAGCGCTTGCAGCGCGCTTTTGCCGGCCACGCGCTGCTGCACCAGGTAACGGAACAAATAGGCATCCTCCAGCTGTCCGCTGGCCACCACCCGGGGCACGGGGATGCCCCGCGCACCGGCATGGCGGCCCACCGCCAGTTCCACTTCAAAATCCCGCCTCGTATCCAGGCCGGAGGAGATGGGCGCAAAAATTTTAACCACATAATCCCCCGCCGCAAACACCGCGTTGGTGCCCGGCGTCAGATTTTCCACCGGCGCAACGGGCAGCCCCTCCCGCAGTAAAATGGCCTCCACCAGCGGGGCAAACAGCACCGCATCGCAAAAGACGCTTCCCCAGCCGGCCCAACCGTCCACCGTGGCTTTAAACAGCATGATTTTCCCCCTCCGTCGGCAGCTCCGGGGCGGCAGGTTGGCCCTTTGCGTTTTTTGCCTGCCCCCGGCGGGACAGCGCCCACACGCAAAGGGCGGCACCCAGGGAAAACACGATGCCTATACACAGCCCGGCGCGCAGGCCAAACTGCTCCGCCGACAGCCCCAGGCGCATCAAAAGCCCGGGCGGTGCGATCGCCGCCGCGGCATCGGCAATGGCCCCCGCCACGGAGGAGCCGGCCGACGCCCCGATATCCCCCGCTGCCGCCATAATGGCAAACAGCCAGGCCCCGGCCATGGGAAATTTTTCCGCCGTCAACACCAGCGTGCCCGGCCACAGCAGGCTGACCATCAGCCCGCACAGCGCGCAGGCCGCCAATCCCACCCAGGGCACACCGCAAAAAACCACCACCGCATAGCAAGCCGCCGCGCCCAGCGCGCCCCTCAGCATAAAGCGCTGCACGGCGATGCTCCCGGCTTTGGCACCATACAGCGAGCGCCCGATACCCATCGTCAATCCAAAAAAGCACATGCCCGCGGTATCGCCCAACCATTTGGGCAGGCCAAGCGCGCGTTCCATAAACGCGCTGGACCACTGGCTCATCACCAGCTCCGCCGCGCCACCCAGGGCAATCGCGCCAAAGGCGATGTATAAAACGCCCTGCTTAAGCACGCTGGCTGCCCGCTGCTGTTTTTCCTGCGGAACCGGGCTTGGCATGGGCGCGCGCAAAAACAGAAAAAAATCAACAACGGGAAGCAGCGCCCACCCCATCACGATATAAGGCCAGGCCGATTTGGAAAACACAAAAAGAAGCGCCGTCGTAATCAATACCAGCCCCACCTGGCCCCACGCATAACAGGAATGCAGCAGGCTCATCGCGGCGGCCTTTTCCTGCGTGGGGATGGCGTGAATGATGGGGCTTAGCACCAGTTCCAAAATCCCCCCCGCGCCGGCAAAAATAACGGTAGCGATCATCAGCCCCATATAGGGATGCTGCGGAAACAACCACGGTGTTGCCGCAAACAGGCCAAAGCCCACGGCCGACAGCACCGGGGCTGTGATGACAATTTTCTTAAAGCCCACGCGGTCCACCACGCAGCTGAGGATAAGATCACACGCCACCTGGGTAATAAAATTAATCAAAATCAAAGCGCCCAGCTGCCGGTAGCTAAGCCCAAAGCTTTCCCGCAGCGGGATAAACAATACCGGCGCCAGGTTGCTGACGCAGGCCTGCACAAACGTGCCCACATAGCAGGCACGGATGGTTGGTTTATAGGAAAGAGGTTGGGGCAAAGCTCCCCCTCCTTTGTGCTTCTTACGGGTAATTTTTAGGGTTGGCGCACAGCATTCCCGCTGCCCCGGCATCGCCCCTCCCGCCTGCCGGGGTGGCAGGGCAGATGGCATACAGGGGCGCCGTCAGCGTTTGCCGGGCTGGGTGCGCATGCGGGCACGGCCGGCCTTTTTCCCCTCTGCCTGCCGGCCCTTGCCGGCCAGCGCCTGGTAAACCTTAAGCAGCCGCGAGCCGATGGGGCGCACATCATATGTGGCGCCCACCATGGCCTTTCCGCTTACCCCCAGCTGCGCCCGCAGCCCGGTGTTTTCCAGCAATTCCAGCACCTTGCCTGCATAATCGCGGGCATCATCGGCAGCAAAAACCGCCGCCGGCTGCTGGGGATCATAGGCATCCCGCGTCCAGGGTACATCCAGCACCACGGCGGGCAGCCCGGCAGCCATGGCTTCCAGGCAAACCATGGGAAGTGTTTCGGTTTTCATGGGAAACAGGGCTGCCTCTGCGCTGTTCATTAAAACCGGCAGGCGGTCATGCTCCACATTGCCGATAAAGCGCACGCAGCCCTCAAGACCCATGTCCCGCGCCTGCTCGCGCAGTTCGTCCAGCTCCGGCCCGTCTCCGGCGATAACCAGCACGGCATCCCCGCGGGCGGCTGCCACCAGGGCAAAGGCCTCCAGCAAAAAAGGCAGGTTTTTTTCCTTGGAAATGCGGCCGATATGCAGCAGCACCCGCTTGCCCTCCAGCCCTTCTTTTTGCTTAAAAGCGGCCACCGCCTGTGCATCCACCTGCTGGTAAACAGCGGTATCCAGGCCGTTTGGCAACAGCGTGATCGGCCGGTTGACCCCATAGCTGCGCAGCATATCCGCCTTGGAGGCTGCCGGGCACAGGATGACATCGGTCTGGCGGCAAAACGAGCGCACCAGCGCATGGATGATGGCGATGCCCCATTTGCGCGGCAGGGGCACAAAGTGCACATACATATCGTATTCCGTATGGAATGTAAACACCAGGGGGATGTTGTTGCGTTTGGCATAGCGCAGCGCGGTGCGCCCCAGCGAAAAGGGATGCTGGGCATGGATAATATCGGGCTTAAATTCCTCCAGCTGGCGCCAGATGCGCCTGGAATAGGGCCAGGGGATGGGGAAATGCGCACCCGGAATAAAATCGGCCGCAGGATAGCGCAGCACCTGTGGATCGGTCTCCTTATGGCGGGGAAACCGGGCGGTAATCACCCGGCATTCATCGCCATGGCCTTTTAATACGCTGCGGATAAAATCAATATGCGTAATCACCCCGCTGACCATGGGGTGATAATTGTTGGAGAAAATGGCAACCCGCACCTGGGCACGCCCCCTTCAAATTGAAGCACATCCTTGGGAATTATATGCTTTTGTGACGGTCCATGCAAGGGCCGAATGGTTACCCTATGCGCCCGGCGCAGGAAATATGATGCCCGCCATGCCCCCGGTACACAATTTTCCTTCTATCCTATGGACAGGCTGCCGGGCCGATTGCACAGAAGCCCAAAACGCCCCTGGCATGCAAGCCCATCCGGCACGCCTGCGGCAGCCCGACCGGCGCCAAAGGCCCCTTCAGGCAGGCCCGCTTCCCTGCCCCATCATCCGGCGGCCCGGATAGCCCCATGCCAGATATACCGGCATATTGGCAAAGGGCAAAAAATCCGCCAAACCATCCGGCGCCATCCAACATGGCCCGCATATTCCCCGGCGGCATCGGTTTAAAAAAGCCGGCCCGCTTTATCCGTTGTATGCGGCGATGCCATCCATGGCTTTTCCCGGCCGACCGGCAATATACAGCGCCCCATGTCCCCAAAACGCTTTTTGTATAACAAAAAGGCCCTCCATTGGAGGGCCTTTTTCGATGGTTTAGCGGGATCAATACATGCCGCCGCCCATATCCGGCGAAGCGGGCGCTGCCGGGGGATTCTTCTCCGGCAAATCGGCCACCAGGCTTTCGGTGGTCAGCAGGATAGCGGCGATGGAAGCCGCGTTCTGCAGGGCCGAACGGGTAACCTTGGTGGGATCGATGATGCCGCGGGAAGCCATGTCGCAATACTCGTTGTTGTAAGCGTCATAGCCCCAGCCCATACCCTTGGTGCTGTGCTTGAGGCGTTCCACCACGATGGAGCCTTCAACACCGGCGTTGGTAGCGATCTGGCGGACGGGTTCTTCCAGCGCGCGCAGCACGATGCTGATGCCCGTGCGCTCATCGCCGGTAGCCGTCTTGAGCAGCTTGGCAACCTCGGGAATGACGTTGATCAGAACCGTGCCGCCGCCCGGGACGATGCCTTCTTCAACCGCCGCGCGGGTGGCCGCCAGGGCATCCTCGATGCGCAGCTTGCGTTCCTTCATTTCCACTTCGGTCGCCGCGCCCACGTTGATAACGGCAACGCCACCGGCCAGCTTGGCCAGGCGCTCCTGCAGCTTTTCGCGGTCGTAATCGGAGGTGGTTTCGGCTACCTGGGCCTTGATGGAGGAGATGCGGGCCTTGATCTCGCTGGGATCGCCGGCGCCTTCCACGATGGTGGTGTTCTCCTTATCCACCTTAACCTGGCGGGCGCTGCCCAGCATGTTGAGGGTGGCTTCCTTGAGATCCAGGCCAAGCTCTTCGGAAATAACCTGGCCGCCGGTCAGGATGGCGATATCCTCCAGCATGGCCTTGCGGCGATCGCCAAAGCCGGGGGCCTTGACCGCCACGCAGGTAAACGTGCCGCGCAGCTTGTTGACAACCAGGGTGGCCATGGCCTCGCCCTCGATATCCTCGGCGATGATGAGCAGCTTGCGGCCAG
>JAQXFY010000052.1 GCA_029006015.1 bacterium | reverse complement strand
ACACCGCCACGCGGATGCCCGCAAAGGCATGGCCCACCCAAACAATGTGGGAAAACTGCTGCAGGAAGGCCGAAATAGCCATGATGATAAGAAGCGAGGGGAATACGATGCCAAGCGCCGCGGCAACTGCCCCCCAGGTTCCCTTGAGCTTATGCCCGATCAGGGAGGAGGTATTGACCGCGATAATGCCCGGCATGCACTGGGCAACCGCGTAGTAATCCATCACTTCCTCCATGGAAATGCGGTGGCGCTTATCCACCAGCTCCTGCTGCAGGATGGGCAGCATGGCGTAGCCGCCGCCAAAGGTACAAATGCCCACCCTGAAAAAGATCATAAACAGCTCTAAAAAATCGCGCATGGGGTTCCCCTTTCCGGCAATTCCAGCCCAAGCACCCGGGCGGGGGCAGCCGCCCCTACCCGCACAAAGCGCCGCCCGGCAAGGCGGCGCATATGGTTTTGCAAAAGGCGCTTACAGCTTAATATGGCTTTGGCGCGCACGGATGGCATCGGCAATGCGCATGGGATCCAGCGCCCCTTCAGCCATGCCGCCGGTTACCTTTTCGCCCTTTAAAAGCTGGTCGATAAACATGGCGTTTTCGTTATAGAAGCCATTGGTGATGAAATGCTCGTTACCGGGCACCAGCTCGCGCCCATGCAGCATTTCCACCAGTTTGCCATCCTGCCAGTGGGCCAGGCAGCCATCATCATCCATGCCCATGGCCATGTTCATATAGAAGCTGTGGCCGGGGGTGTGCACGGCATAACGCTCTGCCAGGCAGCCCGAGATGGGCATGAAGGAAAGCGTTGCCACCGCGCCGGAGGCCATGCGCCCCTGAAGGTGGATGTGCGCCACGCCCTTGCCTTTTTCGGGCCATTCGCGGTACATAAAATCGATCTCGCTATACGCGCCGCCGATGGCCTGCACGGCATCGATACCATGGATGGCGGTGGAGGAAAAATCATCATCATAGCGGCCATGGCGCAGGAAATCGCACCGGATTTCGGAAATCGGCTGGCCCACCTGTTCGATGCGCTTTTTAAGTTCCAGCATCAGGGGCACATAGCGGCGGTTAAACGCCACGCGGTGGGGCACATTTTTGCCCGCTTCCAGGATCTGCATGGCCTGGTCAATATTGGCACCCGGGGGCTTTTCCAAAATGATCGGAATGCCGCGGCGCATAACCTGGATGGCCATGGGCGCAGTCAGCGGTACGGGCACGGCCAGGTTGACCATGCCGGGCTGCTCCTTATCGAGCATTTCATTCATATCGGTATAGGCCCGGGCAAACCCAAATTTTTGGGCAAAGGCCTGGGCGGCTTCCAGGTTGATATCGCAGCAAGCTGCCAGTTCCACTTCCGGGTGCTGGCTGGCATAAAGCTGAAGCGACGGGCCATGCCCGGCGCCGGCCATGTACCCACAGCCGACCTGTACAATTTTAAGGGACATTGTCCCTCCCCCTTCCACATAATGTTCCACTTGATTCTGGCACAACCAGGCCCCCTTGTCAATCCCCGCCAAATGGCCTGTAAAGCTTGCATACAGCACCTTCCCTCGCGTATACTGGCGGTAGCGTTAAAGGAGGAAGTGCCATGCCAGCCATCAAGCTATTTATCATCGGGTGCGGCGATATCGCCTATGGCACCCATGCCCCCCATCTCAAGGCCCTGGCCGACGCCGGGGACATCCAGGTTATCGGGTGCTGCGATCTGATTCCGGAGCGTGCCCGGGCCATGGCCGAAATTTTTGATGCCCCCTGGTGCGTTGATTACCACGATATGCTGGAGGGCTGTGATGCCGTTTGGGTATGCACGGAAGCCTACCGCCGCCGCCCCATCATCGAGGCCGCAGCCGCCTTGGGCAAACACATCTTTGCCGAAAAGCCGCTGGCTTTGAACCTGGAGGACGGCCGCGCCATGGTGGAGGCCGCCCGCAAGGCCGGCGTCATCTATATGACGGGGTATTGCCTGCGCTTTTTCCCGGGGTTTAGGCAAGTGCGCGATGTTGTCGCCTCCGGCGTGCTGGGAGATATCGTGCATGTTACCGATATCCGCATTGTTGATACCGATAAAACCGGCGTATGGTACGGCCAGGTGGAGCTGTCCGGCGGCACCATTACCGACTTTGGCAGCCACGATATCGATTTTATGCGCTTCCTAGGCGGCAACTTTACCCAAGCCTACGCCACCAAAGCCCGCGTGCGCGATACCGTCACCATCGAGGAATTTTCCGCGGCGACGTTAAAATTTGCCTCCGGCGCATCGGCAACCTTTGAAACCAGCTGGTGTACGCCGCTTTCAACCACCTTTGTCGGCGTGCAGGGCACGCGCGGCAATTTGGTATACGATGGCAAAACCATCCGCTACAAACTGCTGGACAGCGGCGAAACCGTTACCTACCAAAAAGGCGAGGCCATTCCCGGCGTGCCGGAGGATCCGGCCATTTTGCATGGCGAAACCATCCAGCAGCATTTTGTGCGCTGCATCAAAACCGGCCTGAAACCGCTGACCGATGCCGGCGAGGCCTATGAAACCCTAAAAACCATTGTGGCCATCCGCAAATCGGCTGCCCAGGGCTGCGCCGTAGCGGTAGAGGGCTAAGCCATGAAGCGCGGCATTGTACAAAACTGCATTGCCTGCGGCGCCGGCGCGCAACAGCAGTTTGCCCTGGCAGCGGCCGCCGGGTTTGAAGCCATCGAAATACACACCCAGGATTGCCCCCATAAACGGGATGATCTGCGCCGCCTGGCCGGGCAATACGGCCTTGCCATTACCAGCGTTATGAACCAAAACCACGGCGATTACCCCATTACCTCGCCCGATGCGGCCGTGGTGGCCGAGGGCATCCGGGGCATGAAGCTGTCCATCGATACGGCCTGCGAGACCGGATGCGATACGGTGCTGTTTGTGCCCGGCTTTGTGCGCGAGGATGCGCCCTACGAAGCGGCGCTGGAGCGTTCCATGGCCAACCTGCCCCCCATCCTGGAATATGCCGATAAGCGCGGCGTGACGGTGGCCGTGGAAAACATCTGGAACAAATTCCTGGTAAGCCCCATCGAATTTCGCCAGTATATCGATTTTTTTGCCACCCCGCGCCTTAAAGCCTATTTTGATGTAGGCAACATCGTAGCCTACGGCATTCCGGAGCAATGGATCGATACGCTGGGCCGGCGCATCTGCCGCGTACACGTCAAGGGCTATCACCAGCGCACGCGCCAGTTTTGCGGCCTGCAGCAGGGCACCATCAACTGGCCGCGGGTTATGTCTGCATTGCGCTGTGCCGGGTACGATGGCTTTGTGACCGTTGAAATCGATGCCCAGTCCCCCCAGGCATTGGCCGGGATGAACGCCGATCTTTCCGCCATCCTGGCGATGTAAGGCTTTGCCAGATGCCCTTACTTTCCCGGAAAAGCAGGCGGCGCCATGCGCGCCCCGGATGGCAAAAGCGCCCATGTGCAGGCTGCGGCGCATCCCAAAATGCCCCTTGGCAAAACGAAGACCCCCTTTCACCTGAAAGGGGGCCCTTTTTTATCCGCACACAGGCTGCGCGGCCATATGGGCAATGATTTTGCGCCGATCCCGCGGCCAAAGCAATTCCCCGGCCGCTTGCATCCGCTGCCGGGGAATCCAGGGGTATCGCACACAGGAATAGCCGTTGTTTTCGTGTGGCGGCCGTTCAGCCCAGCTCGTTGGCGCTGTCCAGCGCCTTTTTGGCCGCGCGCAGCAGCAGGCCATGCAGCACCCAGGCAGCCAGCGCACATATCGCCACCAGGCAGGCCCACAGCGCAGCCTGGGGCAGGGCAAGCCGGTACAGCCCGATGCTGATGGCGGCCAGCACGCCGATAAACACCATGCCAAGGCCCATCGCCACAAGGGCATTCATATTTTGCTTGATGGCCTCGGTTTCATTATCCCATACCAGCTTGGGGTGCATAAAATCGATAAGCATGCTCAAAAGCGTCAGCGGCACGCTGGCGGCAACAGCCACCGTGATGCCATACACGGCCATCATAGCCGGCATGTGATAGACCAGCGCCGCGATGACGCCCGTCAGCACCGTACCCGCCGTGCATAAAAGCTGGTTGACCCGCCACTTGCCCCGCACGATATCCCGGCTGTCGAGCGGAAGCGTTCTTAAATGCCACAGCATGCCCCCTTCGCGGGACAGGCAGGTGGACGCACCGGGCTGGATGCCCGATATAAAGCACAGCAGGCCGGCCAATACCAACCAGGGAATGGCGTTGTCGGACAGGCTGCCAATCATCTGCCCCACTTCATCCAGGCCGCCGTCTCCGCCGTTCATAAAAAGCGGCATCAGCAAAATGATAGGCCCTATCAGCATGCCGGACAGGCAGTTCATGGCATACACGGGCGAGCGCATCATCACGCGCCATTCCTTTAAGGCAATGGCCGAGGCCGCGCTGCGCCGGCGCCCGCTTCCCGCAGCGGATTTGCGGGCCGCCTTGGCCGGGGCCTCCGCCGACAGCGAGGCGGTTTTGGGGTACATAACAGCGCCCAGGGCATAAACAACGGCGATGCTCACCAGGCTGATGCCTACATAAGCCAACAACCAAAGCAGCCCCTGTACACCCGGCAAAATCAGCGCCTGCGCCGCCCAGGCCCCCGGCGGAAAGATCCCGACGATGCGCGACAGCAGGCCGTTTAATGCGTTTTCCACCGCACCGGGTTCCTCCAGCCCGGCCATGGAACCGCTAAGCGACATACTGCCCGCCATGATGGCCACCAGCAGCACCAGGTTAAGGACCATCATCACCCCATCGCGGTTTTTGCAAAGCTTAAGGATTTGCATCATGATAAGCGAAGGGATAACCGCAATGGCCAGCGGCAGCGCCGGCAGCATCAGCGCGATGACCAGGGCTTTTAAATAGAACGCAATGCCGGCAGAGGCATACAGCCCCGCCCCCGCCGCGCCGGCCCAATAGACATAGCAACCCACCGTTACCAGGTATGCCGGCAGGCACAGCGCCCACGTCAGCAGCATCATCCAGATAAACTTGGCCAGGAAAACATGCCTGGTTTTAACGGGAAGGGAGGCTAAAAAGGGCGCGTCCTTGGCGGTTAAAACCTCGCCGCTAAAAAGCATCATGCCCTCAAACACCGCCAGCGCACACGCCACCAGCATGCCCAGGCACAACGGAATCTGGGCCAGCCCCAGCGGCACAGCCACCTGCAGCAGCATGCTGATGATAAAGCCGATATAAAATACCAGCTGCAACAGCGCGATGCCCACAACCAGGCCCATCATCAGGCGCTTGCCGCGCGAGCCGCCGCCCTGCTGCATGCCGCGAAGCCGCGTCTTGGCAAAAACGCGCACAAGCGACCATACGTTTTTCATGCCGTCTCCCCCTCGCTGTCGGTCAGTTCCAGGAAGATATCCTCCAGCGATTCTGCGCGGTTTTTATCGGTCAGCTCCTCGATGGTGCCAACGGCAATCAGCCTGCCCCCGCGGATGATGCCGATGCGGTCGCACAATTTTTCGGCCACTTCCAGCACATGGGTGGAGAAAAAGACGGTGTTGCCGGCATCACAATGTTTGCGCATCAGTTCTTTTAGCAGGTGGGAAGCCTTGGGATCCAGCCCGGTCAAGGGCTCATCGAGTATCCACAAAGGCGGGCGGTGCATCAGCGCCCCGGTTAAAAGCAGTTTTTGCTTCATGCCGTGGGAGTAGGAGCGGATCTGCTGATCGATGGCATGTTGCAGCGAAAGCATATCCAGCAGCTCGTCGCTTTGCTGCTTGCGCTGCTGTGCATCCAGCCCATACATATCGGCAATAAAATGAAGGTATTCCCGGCCGGTCAGGCGGTCATACACCTCGTGCGTATCGGGCACATAGCCAATGCGCATTTTGGCCTCCACCGGGTCTTTGGCGATATCCACCCCAGCCACGGTAACCGTGCCGCTGTCGGGCGCCAGAATGCCGGTAATCATTTTGATGGTGGTGGTTTTACCCGCCCCGTTTGGGCCGATAAAACCAAAGATTTCCCCCGGCCTGACTTCCAGCGTCACATCCTCGACGGCTTTCTTTTTGCCCTTGGCATAGGATTTTGAAACATGGCTTAGCGAAATCATCATCCAATCCCCTTCCGTTTGCGTGCTTCCCGGCTACCGACCGCAATCTGCGCCGCCCCTATGCTGCCCCGTTTGGTTTCCCCACAAAACCGCTGCAAGCCGGGCCGCGTTAACCGGCGGATAGCTTTGGATGTGCGTTTTTCCTTGGGGCAGCCCCTTTTCCGGGTATCCCATGCCGCCCCGTGCGCTGTCTTTTCCAGGCAGGCGCCCCCGCGCCCATATGCTGCCCAGGCAGCCGCACATTCCTTAGCGCCACCGGCCAGATGCGCAGCCCATTTTCCCAAGCGGGCCGCCCCCGATGAAGCAGCCACATTATAGGCGTTTTTAGGTTTGTCCCAAAGGCCAGGCGGATAAAATCCGCCAAAGGCCAGTTTATCTGTCGCCCTCGGCCTGCAAAGCTACAAGGGCACCTCAAAATAATGCAAAACCGTTATGCCCTGATCGCGGTAAGGGTGGCCCGTTGGCACATCCGCCAGCCCCATATCCTGCGCCCCTACATGGCGGCATACCGCACGGGAAGCGGCGTTTTGCGGCCGCATGGCAATCAACAGGCGGCGCATTCCCTGCTGCCGGGCATATGCCATCACCAGCAGGAGCGCCTGCGTGGCAATGTCCCTGCCGCGAAAGGGCGGAAAAACCGTATAACTGATATGCCCGCCCACCGGCGCGGCGTGCGACAGCACCAGCTCGATGCGCCCCACCCGCCGGCCCTTCCACAGGATATCCCACCAAGCCGCCTCGCCCACCGGTTGGGGGGCAGGCACCGCCACCGCCGCCAGGGTGATCTCCCCCGCAGCGCTATTGATTGCCTTCATGCAGCCGCCCCCCCGGCCTTCTGGCAAACAGATACATCCCGATGGAGGCAGCCACCGCCAGGTTTAACGAATCCACCCCGTCGGTCTGCGGGATGCGCACGGGCTGGCCCCAGCGCGCGGCCTCCGGGGGCAGGCCCGCCCCCTCATTGCCCATGGCCAGCGTCACCTGCGGGGCATGCTCCCCCGCTGCCCGCTCCGGCTCGATGGCGCCATCAAGCATAAACGGATAGACCCGCTGGCCGGGAAAAGCGGCGCGATAGGCATCAAAATCCCCATATTCGGCTATTTCCAGCCGGAAAACGGCGCCCATGGAGGCGCGCACGGCGGCCGGTGAAAAGGCATCCACTCCCCCGCCGACAATGGCTACATGGGAAAATCCAAAGGCCACCGCCCCGCGCACCAGCGTACCCAGGTTGCCGGCATCCGCCGGGCGGTGCAGCAAAAGATGGTCGCCCCCGCGCGCCGCCGGCGGATATTTACGAAAGGCCGCCACCGCATAGCAGTTTCCCTTTTTGGCGATGCGCTCCACCCATTTGGCGTTTGTGCTGACGGGCACATGCAGCGCGGCTGCCACCTCGCGCAGGCGCTTAACGCCCGCATTGGGCTGCCCATCCGGGTGCAGCCAGATTTCCATCAACGCATCGGGGCGGGCCTGGGCCAGCTCCAGGGCAGCAAACACACCGGGGGCATAGCCGTAGTCCAGCTCGCGCTTATAGCTTTCATAAGGGCCCATGGGCATCCTCCTTCACGCCGGTCAGATCAAAGGGCGGGATAAAGCTTTCGCTGGCCGCCCCCAATTCCTGGGTATAGCCAAAGGCAAAGCCCAGGCGCTGCGCTTCTTCCAAAACCAGGTCATATTCCGGCTGCGTCAGCGCGCGGTCAAGCCCCGGGATATCCCTGGCCGGGCCGCAGGGCACATACTGCCCCATCAGGCTCAGCCAAATGCCATCGGGCAGGTGATCGGCCATCCAGCGCAGCAGTTCGATGGATTCCTCCGCCCGCCCGGGCAGCACCAGGTGGCGGATGAGCACACCCTTTCGCGCCAGGCCATCCTCATTCAGCTGGATATTGCCCACCTGGCGCAGCATCTCGCGGATGGCGCGGCCGGCCACATCGGGATAATCGCCCGCACCGCAAAGCAGGGCCGCGGTCCCGTGGCGGATAAATTTAAAATCCGGCAGATAGATATCGATGGCGCCTTCCATTTGGCGCAGGGTTTCCACACGCTCGTAGCCATTGGAATTCCACACCACGGGCAAGCGGTTTTTCCTAAGCTTTAACGCGCGCAAGATAGCGGGCGCAACATGCGAAGGCGTAACCAGGTTGATGTTATGCGCCCCCTGGGCGGCCAGTTCATCCATGATATCGGCCAGGCGCTCCACCGAGATATCCTTTCCAAAGGCGCCGTGGCTGATGGGCGCATTCTGGCAAAAAACACATTTAAGGTTGCAGCCCGAAAAAAAGATGGTGCCGCTGCCGCAACTGCCGCTCAGGCAGGGTTCCTCCCAGCGGTGCAGGGCGGCGCGCGCCACACGGGGCAGGCGCCCCACTCCGCAAAAGCCCAGTCCCCCGCTTTCCCCCCGCCTGGTGCCGCAGGATCGCGGGCACAAATTGCAGCCTTCCATCAACAAGCCCCCCTACCCCATCATTATACCATATCCTTTTGCCCCGGCCGCTTCGCCGGCACACGGCAGATAAATCCAAACAGCCCCCTTTGCCATGCCGCAGCCTGCCTTTAAATGGCAGCGTGCCCCCGCTAAGCTTGAACCAACAGGCCAAACGGGCTATAATAAATTGTTATTTCGGCACAAAATCGGAAAAGGGGGCACGGTTTGTGGCAAATTTCAACGCGGTACGCCGCATTTATGTAGAAAAAATCCCCGGTGCAGATGGTGAAGCCCGCCATCTGAAAAACGAACTTACCGATAACCTGCATATTGCAGGGCTCAAGGGGGTTCGCCTGCTGGTTCGGTATGATGTTTCCTGCCTGACGGATGAAGATTTTGCCCTGGCGGTATCGGGTGTGCTTAGCGAGCCGCAGGTAGACCGCGTTTATCCCGCCGATTTCAGCTTTCCGGCAAACATGCGCCCGCTGGCGGTGGAGCTTTTGCCCGGCCAGTACGATCAGCGCGCCGATTCCGCCGCCCAGTGCATTCAGCTGATTACCGCCGGCGAAAAGCCGCCCGTGCGAACCGCGCGCATCTGGCTGTTTGAGGGCGATATCTCCGAGGGGGATTTTGCCCGCATCCGCAGCCACCTGATTAACCCCGTGGAGGCGCGCGAGGCTTCCCTTGCCCCTTACGATACCCTGGATACCCCGCTGCCCCCGCCGGAGGATGTGCCCGTTATGGAAGGCTTTATTGCCCTGGGGGAGGATGGCCTTCGCGCCCTGCGCGAAAAGCTGGGCCTGGCCATGGATGATGGCGATCTGGCTTTTTGCCAGGCCTATTTCCGCGATGAGGAGCACCGCGACCCCACGCTGACGGAAATCCGCATGATCGATACCTACTGGTCCGACCATTGCCGGCACACCACCTTTTTAACCGAGCTTACCGATGTAGCCATCGAGGATGATTTCATCCGCGATGTTTTTGAGCGCTACAAGGCCACGCGCCGGGAAATCGGCACCAAAAAGCCGCTGTGCCTGATGGATTTGGCCACCATTGCCGGGCGGGATATGAAAAAGCGCGGCCTGCTGCCCCGCCTGGACGAATCGGAGGAGATCAACGCCTGCTCCATCCGCGTGCCGGTGGAAGTGGACGGGCAAACCGTCGATTACCTAATTCAGTTTAAAAACGAAACCCATAACCACCCCACGGAAATCGAGCCTTTCGGCGGCGCGGCCACCTGCCTGGGCGGCGCCATCCGCGATCCGCTGTCCGGCCGGGCCTACGTCTACCAGGCCATGCGCATCACCGGCGCGGGCGATCCGCGCACCCCCATCGATCAAACGCTGCCCGGCAAGCTGCCCCAGCGCCGCATCACCCAGGGCGCTGCATCGGGCTATTCTTCCTACGGCAACCAGATCGGCCTGGCCACGGGGCTGGTGCAGGAAATTTATCATCCCGGCTATGTAGCCAAACGCATGGAGCTTGGCGCCGTTATCGGCGCGGTTCCGGCCGACCAGGTGGTGCGGGAGGAGCCGGTTCCCGGCGATATCGTCATTCTGCTTGGCGGGCGCACGGGGCGCGATGGCTGCGGCGGTGCGACGGGCAGCTCCAAGGCCCACACCACCGAATCGCTTTCCACCTGCGGGGCGGAGGTACAAAAGGGCAACCCGCCGGAAGAGCGCAAGCTCCAGCGCCTGTTCCGCCATCCGGAGGCTACGCTGCTTATCAAGCGCTGCAACGATTTTGGCGCCGGCGGCGTCAGCGTGGCCATTGGGGAGCTGGCCGACGGGTTGGATATCGATCTGGACCGTGTTCCCCGCAAGTATGAAGGGCTTGACGGCACCGAGCTTGCCATTTCCGAATCGCAGGAGCGCATGGCCGTTGTCGTGGCGGCAAAGGATGTGGAAACCTTCTGCGCCCTGGCGGCCGGCGAAAACCTGCTGGCTACGCCGGTGGCCCGGGTAACGGATAAAGGCCGCCTGGTGCTTTCCTGGCGCGGCCGCGTGCTGTGCGATATTGCCCGCAGCTTTTTAAATACAAACGGTGCTTCCAAAAAGGCCAACGCCCGCGTGCCCGCCGTGGAGCGGGAGGGCCTGCTTCAGGGCAATCCCCCGGTTGGCGCTACGATGGAGGAAAAATGGCTGGATATGCTGGGCCAGCTTAACGTATGCAGCCAGAAAGGGCTGGGCAGCCGGTTTGACGGCAGCATTGGCGCCGGCAGCGTACTGATGCCCTTTGGCGGCAAAAACCAGCTGACGCCCACGCAATCCATGGTGGCCAAGGTGCCGCTTTTAAAAGGCGAAACCGATTGCGCCACCGTTATGGCCGCGGGGTATGACCCGGATCTGGCTACCAGAAGCCCCTTCCATGCCGGCGCGCTGTCCATTGTCGATGCGGTGGCCAAGGTAGTGGCCTCCGGCGCCGATGCCCGGCAGATTTTCCTTTCCATGCAGGAATTTTTCGAGCGCCCGGGCGCGGTGGATACCCGCTGGGGCAAGCCGCTGGCTGCGCTGCTTGGCGCCTACCTGGCGCAGGAGGAAATGGGCCTGGCTGCCATCGGCGGCAAGGATTCCATGTCCGGCTCCTTCCAGGATATGGATGTACCGCCCACGATCGTAGCCATCGCCGTGGCGCCGACAACAACCCGCGGCACCATCAGCAACGAACTCAAAGCCGCCGGCCATACGCTGTGGCTGCTGCCCACCCCGGCTGGCAAGGGCGGTCTGCCCGATATGCCTGCGCTGATGGCGCGCTATGATGATGTATATGCGCTGGCCCAGGGCGGCCATGTATTTTCCATGAACGCCATCGGCTTTGGCGGCGTGGCGGCGGCGGCTACCAAGGCTGCATTTGGCAATGGGCTTGGCGTTGCGTTTACATCGCTGGATAAGCCCTTTGATACCCTCTATGGCAGCCTGCTCATCGAAGCCGACGAACAGGCCGCGGAAGGCCTGAAAGCCCTGGGCGCCACGCCCATCGGCTGCACGCAGGCGGAGGCGGTTATCGAAGCCCCCGGCATGCGCCTTGCGCTTGATCGCGCGCTGGCGGCCTGGGAAGCCCCGCTTGAGGGCGTATTCCCCACGCGCACGGCCGATACCTTCCAGGAGCAGCCGCCGGTGGCCTCTCCCGCCGATCGCGTGCTGGCCCACGGGCCCAGCATCGCCAAGCCGCGCGTGCTGATCCCGGTTTTCCCGGGCACCAACTGCGAGTACGACAGCGCACGCGCCTTCGAGCGCGCCGGGGCCGATGTGGAAACCCTGGTTTTCCTCAACCAGACGCCCGATGCCATCGTGCAATCCATCGCGCGCATGGAAAAAGCCATCGACAACGCGCAGATCATCATGCTGCCCGGCGGTTTTTCCGGCGGGGACGAGCCCGATGGCTCCGGCAAGTTTATCGCCGCCGTGCTGCGCAACCCACGCCTGACGGATGCCATTCACCGCCTTTTAAAGCAGCGTGACGGCCTGATGCTGGGCATCTGCAACGGCTTCCAGGCGCTGATCAAACTGGGCCTGGTGCCTTATGGCGAAATCCGCCCCATGACGCAGCAGGATGCAACGCTTACCTTTAACACCATCGGCCGGCACCAGTCCCAGATGGTATTTACGCGCGTGGCCTCCACCCTGTCGCCCTGGCTGGCCGCAAGCACGGTGGGTGCCATCCATACCATCCCGGTTTCCCATGGTGAGGGCCGCATACTGGCGCAGCCGGAACAGGCGGCTGCCTGGATGGCCTGCGGGCAGGTGGCTACCCAGTATGTTGATGCATCGGGCAAACCCACCTATGATATCGCCTTTAACCCCAACCAAAGCCTGTACGCCATCGAAGGTTTGACCAGCCCCGATGGCCGCGTGCTGGGCAAGATGGGCCATTCCGAGCGTATCGGGCAGGGCCTTTACAAAAACATTCCCGGGGATACGGACCAGCGCCTGTTTGAAAGCGGCGTGGCGTATTTCAAATAAGCATATGCTAAGATGCAAACGCCCGGCAGCCAAATGCTGCCGGGCGTTTGTAAAACAGCCGGTACCATGGTAATAGGGTTTATTCTTTCCACGGGAAAGCCAAAGGCCCATGGGGATTTGCCCGTAAAAGCATATCCCAATGGGCCGTGATCGGCAGCCCAACAGGCTGCCTATTCTTTTACCTCCACATAAGCCAGGGGCAGCAGCTCTTTAAGCGGCACCTTAACGGGGCTGCCATCCGGCCCATTTAAAATAACGCGGATATCCGGGCAATATTCAAACAACATCTGCCTGCAGTTGCCGCAGGGCGGCACCAGGTTATTGTGCGCCTTCAGGTGCACCGCTGTGATGGCATCAAACTGCCGCTCCCCCGCGGTAATGGCAGCGCCGATGGCAATAAACTCCGCACAGGAACCATGGATGCCATCGCAATTGACACCGGCATACACATGGCCGTTTGTACACCGAATGGCCGCGCCCACGGTGTGATAGAAAACCCCATCATCAAAATTGCGCTTGAGGGCATCCATCGCGGTATCAATAAGCGCCCTGTCCTGCTCGGTCAGCGGTTCCATCCGCATGGCAAAAGCCCCTTTCCATAGGCCTGATATGGGCGTTTTCCCTGCACCCGGCGCCTTTGGCCAGGGCCCGGTATGCGCCCTGTTGTGCGCCCATTATAGCCATTTTCCGCGGCGGATATACCTTACAGCCCGATTTCCCCCGCCACCGTGCGCATGCCCTGGATGCAGCCGGCGATGACTTCATCCAGTTCCATGCCCATACGCTGGCAGCCATCCAGGATGACATCCCGGCTGACGCCGGCGGCAAAGCTTTTATCCTTAAACTTCTTTTTAACGCTCTTAACCTCGATATCCATAACAGAGCGGGAGGGGCGCATCAGCGCCGCAGCGCCGATCAGCCCGGTCAGCTCATCGATGGTATACAGCACCTTTTCCATGTAAAGCGTGGGCTCCACATCGGCAACCAGCCCATAGCCGTGGCTGACCACCGCATGGATAAAGGCCGCATCATAGCCCAAATCAGCCAACAGCTGCTCGGCCTTTTTGCAGTGCTGCT
>JAQXFY010000051.1 GCA_029006015.1 bacterium | reverse complement strand
CAACCTGATCGTGCGCATGTACTGGGATAACTGCCCCCATCCATCGGTCGAGGCGCCGCTTTTGGATTTTTTTTGCATTTGCCATGGGCGGGCTGCGCCGCTTATTACGCAAATGCTCTATGTACAGGATGGCAGGGGCTTTAACTGCTGGTTCCCCATGCCTTTCCGCACGCATGCGCGCATCACCATTGAAAATGATTCGGGCATTGATGTAACCATGCTGTTTTATCAGGTGGATTACTCGCTGGGCGATGATATCGGGCCGGAGGATGGGCTGTTCCATGCACGCTTCCGCCGGGATAATCCGTGCCCGATGGGGCAGGATTATGTGCTGTGCGATATCGAGGGCTGCGGCCAGTATGTTGGCACGGTTCTTGGCGTGCGCAGTTTATACAATGATTTCTGGTGGGGAGAGGGCGAAATCAAGGCCTATATCGATTCGGACACCGCCCTGCCCACCATATGCGGCACGGGGACGGAGGATTATATGGGCTCCGCCTGGGGCCTCAGCCCGGTGCAGACGCCGCTGCAGGGCGCGCCGGTTGTCGACCGCGAAGCGGGGCTATACTCCCTGTACCGTTTCCATTTACACGATCCCATTCGCTTTACAAAGCGCCTCAAGCTGACCATCCAGCAAATCGGCTATGGCAAGATCGATCCTGTCAGCCAACATTACGGGGAAAACTTCCATCAAATGCCGTCCTGCGGCAATCCGCCTGAAAAGCGCGTATGCTATTTTGAACGCAGCGATGATTACTGCTCTGTCAGCTACTGGTACCAGCAGCAGCCCCACGCCCCCTTTGCGGATTTCCCCGACCGCCAGGCCCGCAGCTGCGATTTGGATTTTGATGCGGTTCGTGGCCAGATCAAGCGGGAGGATGAATAGCCAGGCGTATCGGGATAGGATATGGCAAGGCTTTTATGAATGACGGATATTTCCAAGTGGCCATATCTTGCATAATGCCGGGGTTGTCGGTATAATTTAAATACAGAAGCACGCTTCCTGTGGTGCGCGCCTAGCCCTCTATTTATACCCACAGTATGAATAAGGGAGCCCGACGTTTGCGTGCGGTTTCCAAGCGCAACAGGGCACCCACCTGCCGAATGGCGGGGATAAATCGGGGCAAACGGCATCTTGGGGCCCGGGCCGGCAACGGCCCGGTTTTTTTATGATGTCAGCGGGGAATATCAAAAATAAACCGCTTGCCCTGCCCCGGCGGGTGCACCGGCTGCCCTGCGGTGGGCCTCTTAAAAAACAAAGTGGCGGATAAGCCGGATAGAGCCCGCTTTATAAAAAAGGCAACCTGTGTGATGCAGGAATGGCGAAAATTTTGCCCCCTTTATTCTTGTTTTGGTTTTTGTAAGAAAAAGTTGCGCAGGGGGCTTTTCAAAACCCGTCATTTGCGGTATAATAAATCCCGCACGTTCCACGGGGTTATAGCTCAGTTGGTTAGAGCGCCACGTTGACATCGTGGAGGTCACTGGTTCAAGTCCAGCTAACCCCACCAAAAAGCCTTGAAGTTCAAGGCTTTTTTGTTTTTTTGGGCCCGTGCTGCATGGCTAACCCCACCATGTCGGAGCAAGCCTTGTATCGCTTGCTGCCATTTTTTGCCAAAATCGCAGCGCGCTCACGCCGCGGCTTCTCCTTTTTGCAAAAAGTTATGCCCGGCATACTTGTCCGGCCCCAAACGCCCTCGCAGCGGTTCGCTGCCGCCGGCGACTCTTTCCGTTTGCGCGCCGTGCGCACCACCCCGGCCAATATTTCATATCCTGTAGTGGGGTAACCGCTGTTGCCCAATTGATTGACTATGGGGTGAAATAATGCCATTGGAATGCAGGGCCAGACATGTAAACGGGCATGTTCACGAGCTCCAGGGAAGCGTTAAAATAGCAGAGCGCGCAAGCGATCCGCATAACCATCGCTTTGCCACCATGACCGGGGAGGCCAGGCCGCTTGGCCCCAATAACCATTTCCACGACGTGCAGTTTGTAACGGATACCTACGAGGACCATGAGCATGCGTTTGTCGGCAGAACGTCGGGCGCCATCATGGTTGGCGACAGGCACGTCCATTTCCTAAGCGATGATACGGCCCCGGCAGACGGCCATACCCATGAATTCAGGGCCGCAACCTTTATGAACGATCTGATCGGCGATTAAGCCCGCTATGCCGGGTTGATCGCCCATCCCGCGTATCGTTTTCCCCTGGTTCCATAAACCTGCGGTCAGCCTGTCCTGCACCGCAGGTTTATTATGGCATTCTCGATATAAAAACGGCCATTTGCACCAGAAAACCGGATTAGTCTTTCAACGGGGAGGCATGCTTTGCGGCGGAGAATGAAAGTGCCCCCGGTTATCCCGCACGTTGTACAATGTCTGGCTTTCTTGCGCTGGATAGCTGTTTATAGGTCATCATAATGACGATCAACGAGGCGATCAGCGTAAGGATATCGGCCAGCGGCATGGAGTAAAGAACGCCATCCAGCCCAAAGAAAAGCGGTAAAAGTAAGGCGAGGCCCACGCCGAATATGATTTCACGGATCATGGATAAGAGGGTGGAGGCAAATGCCTTGCCCATTGCCTGCAAGAAGATAAACGCAGCCTTATTTACACAGGCAAACACCATCATACACAGGTAAATCCTAAAGGCCTTGATGGCAAATTCCGTATAATAGAGGCTTTCGTTTGCCGCCCCAAAGATAGCAATCAACTGCCCGGGAAACAGTTCGACAATGACAAGGGCAATAGCCCCGACGCTGGCTTCGGCAATGAGTAAAAGTGAGAATAATTTTTTGACCCGGTGTCTAAGCCCTGCCCCCATATTGTAGCCGACGATGGGAATGCAACCCGCTGCCATGCCCACTACAATGGAAATGACGATCTGGAAAAATTTCATCACAATGCCAACCACTGCCATCGGAATCTGGGCATATTGTGTCTGCCCAAAGATGGGATCCATTGCGCTGTATTTGCGGATCATATTATTAATGGCCGCCATCGCCGCAACAAGGGAAATTTGCGATAGAAAGCTGCATAGGCCCAGGGAAAGCGTAGGTGCGATAATGGCAGGCTTTAAACGGAAGCTGTTCTTTGAAAGCTTGACGCACTTGGTGTGAAAAAGATACCAAATGGAAAGAATGGCGGTAATGAGCTGGCCAATGACGGTTGCTACCGCTGCGCCCATCATCCCCCATTGGCAGCCAAATATCATGATGGGATCAAGGATGATGTTGGCAACCGCGCCGGCAAGTGTGGAAACCATTGCAAACTTTGGGCTGCCGTCTGCACGGATGATGGGGTTGATTGCCTGGCCAAACATATAAAATGGAATGCCAAGTGAAATATAGAAAAAATACTCCTTGGAGTAATGGAAGGTTTCCTCATTAACGGTGCCACCGAACAGGGCAATGATTTGATCCTGGAATACGATGTATAGGATACATAATCCAACGCCGCTTAATACGGAAAGCACGATGGCATTTCCGATGCTGGCCCGGGCATCATCCGGCCGGTTTTTGCCAAGGCTTAGGCTGACATAAGCACAACAACCGTCGCCAATCATAACGGCAATGGCCAGTGCAATCACCGTCAAGGGAAAAACAACGGTATTGGCGGCATTTCCCAAGGAACCCAGGTATGCGGCATTTGCAATAAAAATCTGGTCAACAATGTTGTACAATGCGCCGACAAGCAGCGAGATGATGCAGGGAATAGCATATTTGCGCATCAGTTTCCCGACATGATCCGTCGCCAAATAAGAGTGATCTGTTGGCTGCTCCATGTTCATTCCTCCTATAAGCAAAAAATGCGTAAATCCAGTAATCTGGATTTACGCATTTCGCTACACGATGTTTATATGATAGCATGCAAAACAATCAAAATCAAGAAAACAAATGGCAAAAATGTAGGAATGCCTGCCGCTTAAGCGCAAGATATCCGCCTGATGGGCAGATACGATTTGATAGGCCCTTGCCGGCAATAGCTGCATCAAAACCGGTATGCGGCAATGGCAAAAATGCTCGGCCCGTGTTTCGCTGGGGCAGATGCAACATCAAAAAAGAAAGGGAGGCGGGCTTGTAAAGCCCATCTCCCTTTTGCCGGCCTTTGGCTGTGGATGCGCCATTTTTTCCTTTTTCCAACGGCAGTAAGCCTTGCGGCCATTGGAAGGGGATCAATACAGCGGCGTAGCGCGCTGGATCAGGTGCAGGATGTTGCCCTCCGGATCGCGGAAGAAGAAGGTACCAACGCCCTTTTCGTTGATCTTGGGCTCGGTTACCTGCTTGCCGCCGTTGGCGATGATGCGCTCGGCATCGGCCATTACATCATCCGATATAAGGGCCAGGTGGCGCCAGCCGGCGTAGAAGTTATCGCAATCCGGGGCGTTGCCTTCGGCCTGGGCGGGATAGATCTCCACCAGCCCGCCGCCCGGAAGCAGCAGAAAATAGGTGGCCGGGGATTTGCGGTTGTCATACACCACTTCCCAACGAAAAACCTTGATGTACCAATCCCGCAGCTTGGCGGTGTTTTGTGCGCACAGCCCAACATGTTCGATTCCCGTAACCATATGCAAGCCCTCCTTTTATCGATGATGCTGCAAGCGGCCCTTTATTAGCCGCGGACATCCTTAATGCGGGCCAGGAATTCCTTGGCGCGCTCGGTAATGGAGGCATAGTTGCCGTCCTTGGCCCCGCTGGTCAGGCCGCCGCCAACGCCAACGGCCACCACGCCGGCCTTAAACCAATCGCCGACGTTATTGATATCCACACCGCCCGTGGGCATGATCTGCGCCTGGGGCAGCGGCCCGCGGATAGCCTTGACGGCCTTGGGCCCAAAAAGCTCGCCCGGGAACAGCTTGATGATATCGGCGCCCGATTCCAGGGCCGAGACCACTTCGCGGATGGAGGCGCAGCCCGGCATGCAGGGCACGCGGTAGCGGTTGCACATGCGCACCGTATCCTCGTTAAAATGGGGGCAGACGACGTACTGCGCGCCGGACAGCATGGCGATGCGGGCGGTTTCGGGATCAAGCACGGTGCCTGCGCCCAGCAGGATGCTGCCATCGGTATAGGTATCGGCCAGCGTTTCGATGACGCGGTGCGCCCCGGGCACGGTAAAGGTGATTTCAACCGCCGCCACGCCGCCCTCGATGCAGGCATCCGTCATCCGACGGGCTTGATCGGCGCTTTCGGCACGGATGACAGCCACCAGGCCGACATCGGTAATACGCTGGATGATGTGTTCCTTTTTCATATTGCTAACACTCCTTTGGCGCCGGGAAAA
>JAQXFY010000050.1 GCA_029006015.1 bacterium | reverse complement strand
AGCGTCATTCTGTCCGCGCCGAGCGACGGCTCGATAACGTACGGAATATATTTTTCGTTGGTAACGGGATCCTGATATTCCATGTTTTCCCCGCTGTGGGCGGCATGGGCTTTGAGATCGTAATCCGTGCGATCGGCAATGCCCCACAGCTCGCCCCAGCCAAAGGGGAAGAGAAACTCAAAATCCGTCGTTGCCTTGGAATAATGGGAAAGCTCCTCCGGCTTATGGTCGCGCATGCGCAGGCTGTCTTCCTTAAGGCCCAGGCCCAGCAGCCAATCGCGGCAGGCAGCGCGCCAATAGGCAAACCATTCCAGATCCTCGCCGGGCTTGCAGAAAAATTCAAGTTCCATCTGCTCAAACTCGCGGGTGCGGAAGGTGAAGTTGCCCGGCGTAATCTCGTTGCGGAAGGATTTGCCGATTTGCGCTACGCCGAAGGGCACCTTCAGGCGCATGGCGCGCTGGATATTTTTATATTGCACAAAGATGCCCTGCGCGGTTTCTGGGCGCAGGTAGATTTGGGCGGTGGAATCCTCCGTTACGCCCTGGAAGGTCTTAAACATCAAATTGAAGCGGCGAATGGGCGTAAAATCGTGCTTGCCGCATTCGGGGCAGGGGATGGCGTTATCGCGGATAAACGCCTCCATGCGCTCGTTATCCCAGCCCTCGCACTCCTCGCCCGAGCCCTGTTGGGCCAGGTAATCGCCGATCAGCTTATCGGCCCGGAAGCGCGCTTTGCAGGCGCGGCAATCCATCAAAGGATCGTTAAACGTGCCCACATGGCCGGAAGCCACCCACACCTGCGGGTTCATCAGAATGGAGGAATCCAGCCCGACGTTATAGGGGCTTTGCTGCACAAATTTTTGCCACCATGCGTTTTTGACGTTGTTGAGCAGCAGCACGCCAATCGGGCCGTAATCCCATGTGTTGGCCAGGCCGCCATAGATTTCGCTGCCCGGGAAAATAAAGCCCCGGTGCTTGCACAACGAAACAATGCGTTCCATGGATTTTTGCGTGTTTTCCAATGTGGTTCCCCTCCTGTATATAAACATGCCCTTCATCCCGAAAAGGGACGAAGGACATCCTCCGCGGTTCCACCCTTGTTGCCGCTGTGCGGCCTGCTTGATTGCCGGCGGCCATCCTGATTTATGCGCGGGTGCCAACGGACGCTTCCCAGGCCGGGCTTACACCGTCCCCGGCTCGCTTGATCAAAGGATGCTGCGCCACTTTTCCCGCAATGGGCCACCTTCGGATATGAAGTTACCTTGTATTATATGCGTGAGTGGCGCATTGTCAAGCAATCCCGTGGTGATTTGGTTGCAAAAGGAAGCAATTTGTGGTTAAATAAGGTGAAACAAAGGAGGCTATCAAGATGAGAATCGTTGTTTTGTCTTCCGCGGATGAACTGGGCGAGGTTTGCGCGGCCCGCACGGCTGTGCTGCTCAACAAAGCCATTGCCGAAAAGGGCGAGGCCCGCATGCTGGTTTCCACCGGCGCGTCCCAGTTTACGATGTTCAAGGCCCTGGTCAAGCAGGATGTGGATTGGTCCAAGGTGACCATGTTCCATCTGGATGAGTACACCGGCATGCCCGATACCCATCCGGCTTCCTTCCGTAAATACCTGCGCGAGCGCTTTGTGGCCAACCTGCCCAAGCCGCTCAAGGAAGCGGTATGGGTGGAAGGCGATCCGTCCCCCGCGGCGCTCAAGGCGCTGGGCGACAAGCTTACTGAAAAGCCCATCGATATCGGCCTGATCGGCGTGGGCGAGAACTCCCACATTGCCTTTAACGATCCGCCGGCAAACTTCGATGTGGAAGATCCCTACATCGTGGTGCAGCTGGACGAAGCCTGCCGCCGCCAGCAGCTGGGCGAGGGCTGGTTCGCCACCCTGGATGATGTGCCCAAGACGGCTATCTCCATGTCCTGCAAGCAGATCATGAAGTGCAAAGTCATCCTGTCCGCGGTGCCCTATGCCGTCAAGGCCAAGGCCATCGAGCGCATGCTGGCCAACGACACCACCAACATGGTGCCCGCCACCCTGCTCAAGACCCACCCGGATATGACGCTGTACCTGGATCAGGATTCTTCCAAGCTGGCTAAGGAGGAAGGCCTGCTGTAAGGCGGCTGTGCTGCCGGCGTTTATTGCGTTTATACAAGCGATGCGCCTGCACGAGGGTATGGTATAAACCTGTGCTTCCTGCCTTTTAAGGTGGGGCATACAAAAATAAGAGCGGTATCCGAGCTATACATCGGATACCGCTTTTGTTGTAAATCAGGCATGGATATGGAAACAAACAGGGATGCCTTATTTTTACTGCGGCAAAACACATGCGCGCCTATGCGGTGGGGCGCATGGCAAAAAGATTGCAGCGCGTAGAAAGCGCATATGCGAATAAACGGGATCGATATATCTGCGCCTGCACGGGGCGGATGCGCGGTGCCCTGGCCTGTCAGGGGCCTTTTATTCCATTCAAAAATATCGGCAAAAAAGAAGGAAGGGGATTGCATTTTGGCGGAATTGCGCGTATCCTATACATGAACACTTAATCATATGATGAGGTGATGGGAACATGGAAGATAACACCCGCATCGAGCAGTGCGAGTTTATGCACGTCCATCAGGACAAGGTGCTAAAGGTGCAGCAGGCCATGCCGCAGGAGGAGACCCTCTATGATCTGGCCGATTTTTTTAAGGTATTTTCCGATTCTACTCGCATCAAAATGCTGTATGTATTGCTGGAGGCGGAGGTGTGCGTTTGTGATCTGGCCCAGCTGCTGGGCATGAGCCAATCCGCCATTTCCCATCAGCTGCGCCTGCTCAAGCAGGCCCACTTGGTCAAATTCAGGCGGGAGGGCAAAACGGTTTTTTATTCCCTGGCGGATGACCATATCGCCCACATCCTGTGCCAGGGCCTCGAGCATGTTATGGAATAGGGGGGAAGCCATATGAGCCGTCCGTCCGTTAGCCCATCGGTGGATTCGCAATCCGTTACGCCCGGCGCTGCTCCAAGCGGCCATAAGCAGTGCCCCCGGGATGATGCGCATCACGGGCATGAACATGGCTGCTGCTGCCATTCGGCCCATGGCCACGAGCATGAGCAGGATGAGGAGCAAAGCCCCCTTGTGCGCCTGGTATGCATTGCGCTGTCTATCACGCTGCTGGTAGCGGGGCTGCTGCTGCCGGCGGGGGGATGGCGCCTGGCTGCCTTCATTGCCGCCTTGGCCGTTATCGGGTGGGATATTATGTGGGGGGCGGTTACCGGCCTTATCCATGGACATATGCTGGATGAAAACTTTTTAATGTCCATCGCCGCCATCGGCGCC
>JAQXFY010000049.1 GCA_029006015.1 bacterium | reverse complement strand
AAGGTGGGGGGGCAAGCTGTTTATCATCGCCTTTTTGCTGTTTATCTATCTGCCGATTATCGTGGTGGTGGTGTATTCCTTTAACAGCGGGCGATATGGTGCATGGAACGGCTTTTCCCTGGAGTGGTATCAAAAGCTGATGCATAACCAGGCCATTGGCCGCTCGCTGATTAACAGCCTGCAGCTGGCGTTATATAGCAGCTTTGCCGCTGCCATCATCGGAACGGCAGGCGCTATCGGATTGGCGCGTTCGCGCTTTCGCGGGCTTTCGGCCATCGAAAACCTGGCCATCATGCCGATGATGATCCCGGAAATTGTGCTGGGATTGGCCTATATGACGTTGTTTTCCTTCTTTGGCATCAAGCGGGGCATGGGCACGCTGGTGCTTGCGCATACGGCATTTTGCATACCCTATATCCTAATCAACGTTCAGGGCCGTTTGGCGGGCATGGATCCTGCGCTGCTGGAGGCCGCGCGGGACCTGGGTGCCAAGCCCTCGCGTGCATTTTGCGATATCACCCTGCCGCTTATCATGCCGGCGGTGCTGTCGGGCATGCTGTTATCTTTTGCCATGTCCATGGATGATGTGGTAATCAGCTTTTTTGTGACCGGCAATGACAATACATTGCCGCTCCATATTTATTCCATGCTTAAAACCGGCATATCGCCGGAAATCAATGCCCTGTGTACGCTGATGCTGCTGGTGGTGCTGGCAGTTGTTGTTGCCATGGCGGCAATACAGTTTGCCCGGGGACGCAAACGGGTGGAATCGGATGCAAATCCTTCCAAATAAATCAAAGGGGTGTGTCGGAATGAAGAAAATCGGGGTGTGGCTGCTGGCAGTATTGATGCTGGCTATGTGCTTGACGCCGCTGGCTGCATGCGGCAAAAAGGCAGATGACCAATTGGTGCTGTTTACATGGGCGGATTATTTCCCGCAGGATGTGCTGGATGCTTTTGAAAAGGACACCGGCATCGAGATAGTATATACTTATTTTGACAGCAATGAAGAAATGCTGTCCAAGCTGCAATCGGCCAAGGGCGGGGATTATGATGTCATCCTGGCTTCCGATTACATTTTGGATATTGCGCGCCGGGAAGGCCTTCTGAGCAAGCTGGATAAGGAGCAAATCTCCAACTTTAAGGATATCGATCCGGTGTTCCAGGGGCATTTCTATGATCCCGATAATGAGTATACGGTGCCTTATGCCGCAGGCACGCCGCTTATCATTTATGATCCGGCCAAGGTATCCATCGATATCAAGGGCTATAATGATTTGTGGGATGCCTCGCTGAAGGACAGCATTGTCATGATGGACGATGCCCGCAACGTGATGGGCGTGGCCTTGTGGAGCATGGGCGAATCGCTTAATACCACCGATGAAGCCAAATTGCGCGCCGCGGGCGACAAGCTGATGCAGCTCAAGCCCAATATCCGCGTGTTGGATTACAACCTGCCGCATGAGAAAATGATCTCTGGCGAAGCGTCGGTAGGCTACATGTTTACCCCGCAGGTGCTGTGGGCGTTGTCCGAACGGCCCGATCTGAAGGTGGTTTATCCGGAGGAGGGCATGGGCTTTGGCATTGATTCCTGCGTGGTGCCTGTCAACGCGCCTCATCAGGAAAATGCCTTCAAGTTCCTCAATTATATCCTCGATGGCCAGGTCAGCGCCAAGCTGAGCGAGTTTACCCAGTATATCAACTGCGTGACCACCGCCAAGGAATTCCTGTCCAAGGAATACCTGGAAAACGAGGTGCTGTATATCCCCTCCGAAATCCTGGGCGAGGCTGAATTTATGGAGGATATCGGCGCGGAGGCTACCGAGGTTGTCGATGAAATCTGGGTAAAGTTCAAGCAGCAGTAACAAGAAATGTATGATGTTGTTATTCGTAATGCGCGGCTGATTGATCCGCAAAGGAAGGTATCCTTTGATGGGGATATTGCCGTGCAGAAGGGAAAAATTGTGGCCATAGGTCAGGCGCCCGGCGACGGGCGCCTGACCCTTGATGCCGCAGGGCGCGTGGTGTGCCCCGGCTTTATCGATGTTCACGCGCATATCGATGGAGACAAGCCATGGGATCTTGTCGAGCGGTGCGCAGGGCTGTCGCTGGCCCAGGGGGTCACCACGCTGATAAGCGGCAATTGCGGATTTAGCCCGGTGCCCATCGGCCCCTTCCTGGCGCGCATCGATAAGGGGTTCCCGGTACATGTGGGGGAGCTGGTTGGTGCCTCCGGCCCCATGCGCCGTCAAGTGGGGCTGAAGGGAAACCACGATGTTGCCAATGCCCAACAAATAGCGTCTATGCAGCATATGTGCCGCGAGGCCATTCGGGAAGGCGCGCTGGGCATCAGCTTTGGCCCGGGCTATGTGCCTGGCACCTCGCTGGAGGAAATGATAGCCCTGTCCCGCGTTGCTGCGGATCAAGGTTGTATTTGCGCCATCGATACCCGTATGGAGGGGCCGGAGGACTTATATTCCCTGCAGGAGGCCATCGAAATGGCGCGCCATGGCGGCGGAAAGGTGCAGGTAAGCCATTTTGTCTATCAATATGGCGAGGGCGTGATGAGTTGTGCGCTTGAGATGATGGAGCAGGCCCGGCAAAGCGGCCTTTCGCTGTGGGCGGACAGCGGCATGTATGTCTATTGGGCTTCCGGCGTCGGAGCGGAGCTGTTCCGGGAAGATTATGTGTTGGACACACCTGGGCTTTTGCATCAGCTGCTGATGGCGACGGGCGAGCACACCGGCCAGAGACTGGATGAGGCGTTATACCGCCATGTCCGCCAGGAGCATGCAAACGATTCCGTTATTTGCTTGACCGGCATGCTGGAATCCATCGATGAGGCTCTGCGTGCGCCCTATGTTATGCCTTCCTCCGATACCGCGCCCTATATGCCGGGGCAGGGGCATCCGCAGGTGGCGGGCAGCTTTGCAGGCTTTTTTGCCCGCGTGCGCGAGCATGGCCTGATGCCGCTGGAGGAAGCGGTATACCGCGCCACATATTTGCCGGCGGTAACCTTTAATTTGTCGGGAAAGGGCAGGCTGGAGCTTGGGGCCGATGCCGATCTGACGGTGTTCGATCCATCCACCATCCGGGATCGGGCGCGCTTTTGCGATCAAGGCAGGCCGGATGAAATGCCCGAGGGCATCCAATATGTGCTGGTAGACGGAAAATTGGCCATCGATCATGGCCTGCCCACCGCGGCCTGCGCGGGTCGGGCATTGAAGGGCGCCGGCGGGTATGCTACAATGACAAAAAAGACCATCTAGGGAGGCTATGCCATGAAGTTTTCTTATCAGGCGGAGGCGGAGCGCTGCGCCGTGCGCATGCGCAGCAGCTATACCATGCGGCAGTACTATCCAGACCGGGCGATGTTTCATCAAAATGAAACCATCCAGTATTTTCACCACCGCAACCTGGATTATGTCGTCCAGCGCAAAACGCGCTTAAAGCAGATCCAAACGGCGGAACAGGCCCAGGCCTATTGCCAGGAAGTGCGCGCCAAAATCCACGAGCTGATTGGCGATATGCCCACGGAAAAACCGACGGGCGCCAAGGTGGTATCCAGCTTTTCCATGCCGGGCTATACGGTGGATAACGTGCTTATCGAAAGCCTGCCGGGCTATTGGATTACCGCCAACTTCTATAAGCCCGAAGGCCTTGAGGAAAAAGCGCCGGCCATCCTGTTTTTGTGCGGGCATACGAAAAACGGCAAGGCGGGGGATGGCTATGAAGCCTTTTGTGCGGAGGCTGTGACAAACGGCTTTTGCGTTTTGACGTTTGACCCCGTTGGCCAGGGCGAAAGGTTTATGCTGGATGAAAAGGATGCCGTGCACATTGAAGGGCACGATCCCGATTCCGTGCACTGCCATTTGGGACATCAGCTGTTCCTGATGGGCGAAAGCCTAAATAAATACATGATGTGGGATAATATCCGCGCCCTGGATTACCTGCTCAGCCGGCCGGAGGTTGATACCGGCCGCATCGCGGTATCGGGTAATTCCGGCGGCGGGCAGACCAGCGCTTTTATGGGCGCGTATGATGACCGCATCCACGTGGTGGCGCCATCGTGCTACATTACGGAGTTGGCTGAGCTGGCCTATAACTGCGGCATCCAGGAGATTGAACAGGATGTCTACGGCCTGATGAAGGCCGGGCTGGATATTTCCGATTTGATGAACGCTGCGGCGCCGCGGCCCTACTGCGTCAGCGGCGGGCTGTATGATTTCTTCCCGGTGGAAGGCTTGCGTGATGCCACGGTGGAAACCCATCGTCTGTATACCATGATGGGCTTGCAGGATAAGTACGAGGTTTTCATCGGCCCCCGTCCGCATGGCTTCTTTACGGATAATCGTAAATTTGTCCTCAATTTTATCTGCAAGCACCTGATGAATGGCAAAAAGGCCGTATTCCCGGAGGATGGCATCGAAATTCCGGAGGAAAAGCAGCTGTATTGCGCCGGCGGCGATGTGCGCACCCTCAATACCACTACGCTGCTGGATTACTGCCGCACCAAGGCTGCCGGGGACAAGTGCACGGATGCCCCGTTGGAGCAGCGCGTCAGGCAAACGCTGGGCATGCGGGCGGATTATACGCCAACCGGTACGGTCTGCGTGCCGGCTGATGGCCAAAAGGATGAATTTTCCTTTGAAAGCGAGCCGTATATGCGCATCTATGCCACGTTGAACCGGGCGGGCGCCGCCGATGGGCTGGCCGTTCAGGTGGGCGAAGGGGGTTTTGATGCGCAGGGCCCCGTGCTCAAGGTGGAGCCGCGCGGTACCGGCCGTGCCACCGTTCAGTTGGGCAGCTTCTATTTTTCGGAAGATAATTACTATATGAACGACGAATCCACTTACACCTGGAACGCCGTTTTGCTGGGGCAAAGCATGCTGGGCATGCGCTCGGGCGATGCGATTTCGGGCATCGAGCTGGCGCACACGCTAAGCGATGGCCCCATCCACCTGTATGGTGAAGGGCGTTATGCGCTGTATGCCCTGATCGCTGCGCTGTATGCCGATGTCAGCAAAGTAACGCTTAAAGGCTTGCTGACTTCCTTTGCCGATATCGTGGCGCAAAAGGATTATGATCTTAGCGTAGCCGATATGGGCTTTGGCGTTTTGAAAAGCTTCGATATTGATGAGATCATCGAAGCGGTTCGTGCCCGTGGTATCGAGGTGGAATTGATCGGCCGCCGGGATGCGATGGGAAACCCGGTATAACCCAAGCCCAAACGGCTTGCAGTGATTTTGGATATAAAAGGAGGAATTAAAGGCATGTCCCCGGCTGAATCACAGCTTGTTCACCCCAAGCTGGCCCGTTTGACCAGGCTGGCCAACATCATGGACAGGGAAGCGCTGTCCGCTATCCAGGTGTCCCTGGGGCAGCCTGATATTCTGCTTTTTTTGTCCGAGCACGATGGCGCCATGCAAAACGATCTGGCCCAGGCCCTGTCGCTGCGCCCGGCCTCGGTAGCGGTTACCCTTAAGCGGATGGAGCGCTGCGGTTTGCTGCACCGGGAGCCGGATCGGCTGGATCTGCGCGTCTCCCGCGTTTTTCTGTCCGAAAAGGGGAAGGCGCTGTTGGCGCAAATTGAAAGCATCCGCCAACAGACCGATGAAAGGCTGCTTGCCGGCTTTACCGATGAGGAAAAGGCACAGCTGGATGGTTTGCTATCCCGCATGATGGATAACCTGCTGCAATAAACGCCGCAGCCCGCGCTTGGGCGTGGAAAAGCAGGGGAGGAAGGCAAAGTTGCCTGCTTGTGGGTCTTGCCCGCGTTGAGGCCTTTGTCCATACACAAAAAAGCCCTGGGGCGAATGGCCCCGGGGCTTTTGCGCATGTCTGCCTGGATTTGGTGGCTGCAAATAAAGGCGTGTTCTAAACAAAAAACGGTACGCCCTATGCGGGGCAGGTGTTTAAGCTTGCTTTTTATATAGCCCCCATTTGCGCGCGGCAAAGGACCAGATAAAGGCCAGCCCTACGCCGATGCAGCGCGCCCAGAAAAAGCCCATCAGGCCGCTGCTGGTGCTCAGCCAATAAACAATGCCTTCGTTAATGCCAAGGCCGATGGCGTTGATGATGCAAAACAGGCCAAATTCAGCCCCGCGGTTCATATGGCTTTGATCCCTGAAAATCCAAAGAATGCCCAAAACATAATTAACCACCGTGCCAACAAGGTAGCCGATTAAAACCGAAAGCGCTTCGCTGGCGTTGCCAAAGTAGTGGACAACCATCATCAGCCCCATGTCGACAACCGTGCAGATGGCGCCAACCACCCCTGCGCGGATTAGCTGGTAAAAAGTATTCTGCGTTTTATCCCATAACACGCGCCGCAAAAAAGCCGATAAGCCATTTGAATGGGTATTGGACAAATGTATGCACATCCTTTATCATAAGCATGCTGCCATTATAGCGCGGATTGCGCTTGTTGCATAGCAAGGCGGCGCGTGGGGGCGATGCGGTGTGGATATATTGGTGCTGGGCGGCGGCCCTGCCGGCATGATGGCGGCCATTGCGGCGGCGGGACGCGGCCTTGAAACCGCCATTGTGGAACGCAACGAAAAATTGGGCCGAAAGCTGTACATCAGCGGAAAAGGGCGTTGCAATGTAACCAACGCCTGCGAGGTGGAGGATGTTTTTGCCAATATCCCCCGCAACAGCCGCTTTGTTTATTCCGCCATCCGCCGTTTTACCAATTCCGATTTAATGGCTTATCTGGAGCAACTGGGCGTTGCGCTTAAAACCGAGCGGGGCGGCCGGGTATTTCCCGTCAGTGATAAGGCCAGCGATATTACCCGGGCGCTGGAAGGGCAGCTGCGCCGCATGGGGGTACAGGTTTTATATGGAGCGCGCGTGCAGCATATTGTGGCACCCCAGGGAAAGGTGACCGGTGTGCGCCTGGCTGATGGCCGTCTGTTGGAGGCAAAGGGTGTTATCCTTTGCACGGGTGGGGCTTCCTACCCGGCCACGGGTTCCACGGGCGATGGTTATCGCCTGGCCGGGGAATTGGGGCATACGGTCGTGCCCCCGCGCCCCTCGCTTGTGCCGCTGGTGACCAAGGAACATTGGCCGGCAACGCTGGCCGGTGTGACGCTTAAAAACGTGGCGTTAACGGCCATGGCCGGGGAAAAAGTGCTGTTTTGCCAGCAAGGGGAAATGCTGTTTACACACAGCGGGGTATCCGGCCCGCTGGTGCTGTCGGCCAGCGCCATGCTGCCGGACAACCCGGTAGGCATCCGGCTGTTTATCAACTTGAAGCCTGCGCTTGAGCCCCGGCAGCTGGATGCCCGCCTGGTGCGCGAACTGTCCGACGGCGCCAGAAAACACGCAGCGACTATTTTGGATACCCTGATGCCCCACAGGCTGGCGGAATGTGTGGCTGCCATGCTGCCTTTTTCGCCGGATATGCCTGCCCATCAGATTACCCGTGCCCAGCGCCAGCAGATGGGCAGCCTGCTTCAGGCCATTCCCATGACGGTTGCCGGCTTTGGGGCGTTGGAGGAAGCCATTGTCACCCGGGGTGGCATATCCATAAAGGAAGTGGATCCCTCTACGATGCAATCCAAAAAGGTGGAAGGGCTGTCCTTTGCCGGGGAAGTGCTGGATGTCGATGGCTTTACGGGCGGTTTTAACCTTCAGATCGCTTTTAGCACGGGGCGGCTGGCGGGGGAAAAGTGCCTTTCCTATAAATCCTTGCGGGAAAAGGGATAAGGCAGTATAATAAAGCGTTCATTTAAGCCATAAAGGAGCGTGGAAAGCTTGATCGACCCCGCTATCATTGCCAGCAGCAAGGAAGCGGCACGCGCGGCATTGTATATGTGCCTTTCCGCCGATCGGGAGCAGGAAAAGCTGTTACAGGCCGAATATCTGGAAAACGGAATCAAAACCGCCGCGGTTAACTTTGGCGGCGAATTTATTGTATCCATGAACAAAATCATCGAGCGTGCCGTGGTGGCCTCCAAACGGGAAGGGGTTATCGGCGAAACCCATCAGGAGGAGGGGGCCGTGGCCGGCGCCACACACGAGGCGCTTATCCAGATGATGAACAAGGCGATGGGCATGAACGTCGGCGGCAAATTGGGCATTGCGCGGGCGGAAGGCCATGTGGTGGTGGCCACCTTTTTTGGCATCGGCTTGCTGCACCTTAATGAAGTAGCCGTTGGGCTGGGGCATCGGGCGCTATGATGAACCATCAGCCATTGAATATTGCGCTGGACGGCCCTGCCGGCGCTGGAAAAAGTACGGTTGCCAAGGCGTTGGCAGGAAAAATGGATATTCTGTATTTGGACACGGGCGCGCTGTACCGCACGCTGGCCTTGGCGGCTTTGCGTGCCAATATCGCGCCGGAGGATGAAAATGCCGTATGCGGCATGCTGCCCGGCTGCCGGGTGGACGTCCGCTATCAAAACGGCAGGCAGGTAACCCTGCTCAATGGCGAGGATGTTTCCGCCCTGCTGCGCACGCCGGAGGTTTCCCGCATGGCATCTCCCATCTCCGCACACGCCTGTGTGCGCCAGGCCATGCTGGGATTGCAGCGCAAAATTGCCTCCCAACATGCCTGCGTATTGGATGGGCGGGATATCGGCACGCAGGTTTTGCCCGATTGCCCACATAAATTTTATGTCACCGCCAGTGTGGAGGAACGCGCGCGCCGGCGTTGGCTGGAAGAAAAATCGCGCGGCGTTGAGCGCGCGCTGGAGGAAGTTCAGCGCGATATCGCACAGCGGGATGAGCGGGATTCCACACGCAAGCAAGCCCCTCTGCGGCGGGCTGACGATGCAGTGCTCATCGATACCACCGGCTTGACGGTGGACGAGGTGCTTGAAAAAATAATGGGTTACCTGCCGCAAAAGGGGGAACTGCGCGGATGAAAAACAGCTTTTATGCTTTTGTTCGCTGGCTGTCGCATATCCTGTTTATCTACCACGGTATGCGCCTGGAGGGGGAAGAAAATATCCCCAAGGAAGGCCCGGTGGTTCTTATTGTCAACCACCGCATTTGGTTTGATGTCGTCTGTGTGGCCCATTCCACGCCGCGCCAGGTGTTTTTTATCAGCAAATCCGAAAATTTCCAAAATAAATTTTTTGGCTGGTTTTTGAAAAAGCTGGATGTTATCCCGGTGCATCGTGGCGAATCGGATATGCAGGCCATTCGCAAGGGTTTACAGGTGCTGGGCAGGGGAGATGTGCTTTGTGTGTTTCCGGAAGGAACACGCAACCGCACCAAGGAGGTTATCCAGGAATTCCATAACGGTGCCGCCCTGTTTGCGTTGACTTCGGGCGCACCGTGCATTCCCATTTTTCTGGGGGAGTTTGCGCCGTTTCGACGCACCCGGGTGCGTGTTGGCAAGCCTGTGGATTTGTCTCCCTGGCGCGGCGGGCGTGTGAACAGCACCGCGATGGATGGCGCAACCGAAAAATTGCGCCAGACCATGCTGGAAATGGCAAAAAATGGCTGAAATTTCCTATTGAGTCATTGACAATTGGGCCAAATGCGTTATTATATAAAGGAGTAAGGATGGGGAGGCCTCTTTTTTGCGTTTGCTTGTGGCCCGTGAAGGGGGATATTGCTTCGGCGTACGCCGGGCAGTGCAGGCGGTAGAAGGGCAGTTAAAGGTTGAACCCCGGATTTACACGCTGGGGCCCTTGATGCATAATCCCGGGGCGGTTGCGGCGCTTGAACAAAAAGGGGCGCATGCCGTATCCGGTGTGGCGGAGGTTCCGCCCGGCGCGGTGGTTGTGCTGCGCAGCCATGGCGTGGGGCCCGATGTCATCGCCCAGTGCCGGGAGCGCGGCCTGCGGGTGGTGGATGCTACCTGCCCGTTTGTGGCGCGCATCCAGCGTATGGCCCACCAGGCGGTGGCCCAAGGCAAGGCGGTTATCGTCGCGGGCCAGGCCGAACACCCCGAGGTGCGCGGCATTGTTGGCTGGGCGGGCAGCGCGTATGTGGTAGGCAGCGCAGCCGATGTGCAGGCCCTGCCGGAGATGGATGATGCGGTGCTGCTTGTGCAGACAACCTTTGCTGTTGATGCACTGCCGCCCATCGAGGAGGCGCTGCATAAGCGTTGCCGGCATCTAGAGGTGCAGCGCACCATCTGCGATGCCACGGCCAGGCGCCAGTGGGAAGCGCGCGAGATTGCCGCGCAATGCGACGTGGTGCTGGTTGTCGGCGGCAGGCAAAGCAGCAATACGCAAAAGCTGCTGGCCATTGCCCGGCAGCAAGGCGCACGGGCCTATCTGATCGAATCGGCGGATCAGATTATGAAAGATTGGGTTTTCTCCGCGAAAGCGGTGGGGATCCTCGCCGGGGCTTCCACACCCGACGAGAGAATTAAGGAGGTCGTTGTATACATGAGCGAACTGGACCAGACCCAGGCAACCGAGGTCAATGAGCAGACGCCTGCGGTCGACACCGCTTGCTGCTGCGATGAGGGGCAGCAGTGCTGCTGCCAAGACACCCCTTCCTGTGATTGCACCTGCGAGGGCAAGTGCGATTGCCAGGAAGATACTCCCGCCACCTGCTGCTGCGAGGGCGAAGCCTGCGCAAACGGGCAGGAAGCCAAGGCAGCTGACGGTGATGCCCAGGATAACAAGGATGAAGATGGCGATGTCAACTTCTCCGAAACGCTGGATAAAACCCTCGTACAGCTGCGCCGCGGCAGCATCATGAAGGGCACCGTTGTGCAGGTTACCGATGACGAAGTGTGCGTCAACATCGGCTATAAGTCCGATGGCATCATCGCCCGCCGCGATCTGTCCAACGATCCCAACGTCCGCCCGCAGGACATGGTCGCTGTTGGGGACGAGATCGAAGTCGAAGTCATCAAGGTTAACGATGGCGAAGGCAACGTGGTGCTCAGCAAGAAAAATGTGGATGCCCGCAAGGCGTGGGATAAGCTGGCTGCCGATCTGGAAAACGGCGCTTCCTTTACGGCGACGGTTAAGGAAGTTGTCAAGGGCGGCATGGTGGCTACCACCCAGGGTGCCCGCATCTTTATCCCGGCTTCGCATGCCAGCCTGCGCTTCATGCGCGATTTGAGCAAGTTTGTCGGCCAGGAAATCGGCTTGAAGGTGTTGGAGATGAACAAGCAGCGCAAGCAGATTGTCGCCTCCCACAAGCTGTTCCTGGAAGAAGAAGCCGAAAAGAAAAAGGCCGAAGCTTGGGCCAATGTTCCCGAACCCGGCACGCTGGTACACTCCGTGGTTCGCCGCATCACCGATTTTGGTGCTTTCTGCGATATCGGCGGCGTCGATGGTCTGCTGCATATCTCCGATATGGCGTGGGGCCGTCCCAGCAATCCGCGGGATATCGTTAAGCCGGGCGATGAGTTGACGGTCATGATCCTGTCCGTCGATCCGGAGCGCGGCCGTGTTTCCCTGGGCCTGAAGCAGTTGATGCCCAAGCCGTGGGAAATTGCCCCCGAGAAATACCCGGTGGGTACGGTTGTAACCGGCCGCGTGGTTCGCACCACCACCTTTGGCGCTTTTGTCGAGCTGGAGCCCGGCCTGGATGGCTTGGTTCACATTTCTCAGCTGGCCAAGCATCGCGTTGAAAAGGTTGAGGATGCCGTTAAGCCCGGTGACCTGGTCAAGGTGATCGTGCTGGATGTCAACCCCGAAGCCAAGCGCATCAGCCTGTCCATCCGTCAGGCCATGGATGATGACGAGGATGTTGCCGCCGCCGTGGACACCGAGGGCGCGGACGAGCAGGAATCCTATGAGATTCCCGCCGCCACCGATAGCGGTGCGACGCTGGGCGATATCTTCCCCGAGCTGCTGAATGTTTCCCAGGCCGAGGAAGATAAGGAATAAAAATCGCAATAGTCCCAAATGTTTGGGCGGCACGGATCATCCGTGCCGCCTTTTTATGTGGGCAAATTGCGGAAAAACAGGGCTATGAATCAAATTTTATGCGTTTTGGCCGGCATATCAAAAGCCTGCATCCAATAACCTGGCTGCAGGCGGATGACCAACCTATTCCATGGAATTTGGCCAAAGCTATGAGGTCCGCCGGGGCAAGCTGGCTAAAAATATTTTTTGCGTGTATAAGGCGTGGATTGGCTGCACATGATAGGGGTGCCCAACCTCAATCCCCTTGCAAAGTAAAGCGGCGCATCCAAGTAGAGGGATGCGCCGCTTTACGTTAGGGAGTTCTGGTGTTGTAAGGCTTATTGACGGGCACTCAACCGGTTACATCTTGCGCATCAAGCCGGTCACACGGCCCAATACTTTTACATCCGTCGAATAAATAGGTGCATAGGAAGGGTTTTCCGGTTGAAGGCGGCAGCGGCCTTTTTCCTTGAAAAAGCGCTTGACGGTGGCTTCCTCATCCAACAGTGCAACAATAATATCGCCGTTATCCGCCGTGTTCTGGCGCTTGACGATGACATAATCGCCATCGTGGATGCCGGCTTCGATCATGCTGTCCCCACGTACACGCAGCAAAAAGGCATCGCCACCCTCCGCCAAAAAAGCGGGGATGGGCAGCGTTTCTTCAATGTTTTGGGTGGCCAGGATGGGTGCGCCTGCCGTTACCCGGCCGACCAGCGGGGCGCCAAGCATTTCACGCCTTGCAGCGGAAGCACCATCCAATAGCTCAATCGCCCTGTTTTTGGCCGGATCCCGCCGGATCAGGCCAGCTTTTTCCATGCGGTTTAAATGCCCATGCACGGTAGAGGGGGATTTAAGGCCCACCGCTTCCCCAATTTCGCGAACCGAAGGGGGATAGCCGTTCTCCAGGATGGCTTTTTGGATGTATTGCATGATGCGCTGCTGCATGGCGCCGGGTTTTCGTGGCATGAAGGCACCTCCCGGTTGGAATTAATTCCATCATACCATGTTTTTATCGGAATGCAAGACGTTTGTTCGTATAATTCAAAATTTAAGGCATTTTTTATATGCAAAATGGCAAACTAACGGTATCGAAAGCGGGGTGCTGACAAAATGACAAGCAAAAGAGGGGCAAAAATAGCAGGTTGGATAATCGCGGCCGGTTGGCTGGCCTTTGGCATGCTGCCGCCTGTGCGCGCATTGTTGACCTTGCCACAGGAGTTGACGTTGTACGCGGGGGAATCGGTTGACCTTAACCTGGGGTGGCTTAGCCAAAGCAGGGCTTCCGGGGATCCATGCGCCGAGGTGACCCTGCAAAGCGCACAGCGCCTGATGGAAGGCAATATCCTGACAATCGATTCGACATCCTCCGGCGAAAGCAGGCTCGATCTGAGTTTGCTTGGGATTCCGCTGCGCACGGTCAAACTGTCTGTACGCTCGGATTACCGGCTGTTATCGGGGGGCGAATGTATTGGCGTGGCGCTGCATATGCGCGGCGTGCTGGTTGTTGGCCTGGCGGAAATGCGGGATGACAATGGCCAATGGGTATGCCCGGCCGCATTGGCGGGGCTGCAGCCGGGGGACGAAATCGAGGCATTCAATGGGGTGGAAGTGGAATCGGCGGTGGCCTTTTTGAAAATGTTGGCCGAAAACGGTGGAAACAAAGCCAACCTGGTGGTGCGGCGGGGGCGCAAACGCATGGAAATGGTGGTGGAGCCCATGATGGATGCCACCACAAACCAGCCGCGCCTTGGCATGTGGGTGCGCGACAGTACAGCCGGTGTGGGCACGCTGACTTATATTGATCCCGTTAACCGCACCTATGGTGCGCTGGGGCACTCCATTAACGATCCGGATACCGGCAAAGTGCTGCGCGTAAAGGATGGTTGGGTGGTTCAGGCCCATGTATTGGATATCGTACGCGGCCAAAGCGGCGTTCCGGGCGAGCTGCAGGGCGAGTTTTCCTCCGCTCCCCAGCCGCTGGGGGATATCCAGGAAAACTGTGATTTTGGCATCTTTGGTAATTATGAAGGGCAACTTGATGAAGCGGGAAAAAGCATTCCCATTGGCACGCAGGCGTCCGTGGAAACGGGTAAGGCCAGTATTTTGACTACGCTGGATGACGGCGGCGTCAAGGAATACGAGTGCGTTATCCAGCGCGTTACCCGTCAGGGGGTTGCCCAGACCAAAAGCATGGTGGTTCAGATCACCGACCCCGAGCTTTTGGAGCGAACAGGCGGCATCGTACAGGGGATGAGCGGCAGCCCCATCCTGCAAAACGGAAGGATCATCGGTGCGGTAACGCATGTTTTTATTAATGATCCTACCCGCGGTTATGGTGTGTTTATCGAGTGGATGCTGGAGCAAAGCCAAAACCTGCAACAAAATGCGTCTTAAGCCCATTGGGCGGCAAAGGGCCGGGGTAATCCCGGCCTTTTTTGCTGCCATCAGCAGGATATCCCAATTTGGGGAACATGCACGGAACACTTCGGCCTATTCACACATGAACCAGGATGCTTTTTAAGGTAAATCCATCAATACAGCCAGGATACATGGCTGAATGCCAAGATGGTTCCTGGAAAAAACTACAGATAAAGCAAAAATAATATATTAAAATCAAAAAGTGTATTTTTCACAAGGGAAAAAGGGCGCCAACGGCGGATTGATATATAGCGCATGGAAGGGAGCCCTAAAAATGAAAGTATTGCTGGCCGACAGCGATTTTTATC
>JAQXFY010000048.1 GCA_029006015.1 bacterium | reverse complement strand
AAAAGTGGAAGGAATTGGACGATGGATATTATGTAACGCCGGGTTCGGATGAGCAGAAGGTAGCCATCGCGGCCATGAAAGCGTATCTGGAGCAGGCCCATGTCGATTATGAGCGGGCGCTGCTGGAACAGGGAGATGCAGATGATCCGCTGCGGATAGCCCATGGTATGGGCATGGCGCTGTATCCGGGCTTTGCCTGGGGCGATGTGACGTTGGGGCAAATCAAAACGCTGGTAGATAGTGGGCTTATCTGCTATGCAGTAGGGCAGGGATGGCCGGATAAGCCGGCAGGATACCCGGAGGGCATTGATGTACAATTGGCTAATTATTACGAAGCAGTATCGGCCAAGGAAAGGGCCAAGGTGGATATTATGCTGCTGTTGCCATATGGTGAGCGCAGCGTGGAGGAGTGGACAGAACAACTCAACCAGTGGTTGAGGGACAATACATCGCTGGATGAACAACAACGCAGCATTAGTTATGGCGTTTATAATGGGCATGAAGTAATCGGTACAACGCCATACAGCGAAAATCCACCCCAATTGACCAAAACGCAGGCGCTGATGCTGATGAAGGAGTTCACCAATGCGCGCCTTAAAATGGCATTCTATGTACAAGATAATCCGCAGGCGGTAATGGATTTTAATGCTCGGGGCTTTGCGGATGGTGTATTTTTTTACAGGGAGTATGGTGTGCTAATGAGGGAATGGGGTGAAGCTGGATGGGAATTGAATGATCAATTGATATGGTATCCGGCTGGCTTTGACAAAAATTTATATCCTTATCAATCTGTGATGCCAGAACCGGTACCTGATCCTATCCGTTTATATCCGCGGTATGCGGCCCCGGCGGACCGCACCTATTAAGCGTGCGGCGGGCATGCGTTACAGCAAGGGGGAAATGGTATGGCAAGCATGATGAAGCGAGGGCTTAGCTTGCTGCTGGCGGGCGGGGTTATCTTTTGCCTGTGCGCGTGCGGCGGGCCGATGGTTACCCCTGCGCCTACCCCGGCGGCCACGCCGGAAGCCACGCCTGTACCCACGCCCACGCCGGTGCCTACGGATTGGCTGGGGCTGGCGCGGGAAGGCAAAATCGGCTGGGCGCTGCGCTATTTGATGGAGGAAAACGGCCAGGGTGCCGGGCATCTGTATAATATCATCGCCTTCCGCGCAAGCGATGGTTATTTGCCGGGCGTCAAGCGCAGCAACGCGGTGGTCGATCTGGAGCAGCGCTGGAAATATGATAAAGCCCTTGAACCCTACCTTGGGCCGGAAATGATGCCCCCAGCCTTTAGGGAAAAATGGTGTAGCTTGGTGGGAGAATATTGGGATGCTTCCTGGCTGAAGCAAGAGCAGGCCATGCAGCAGGCCGCGCAGGTGCTGCAAAGCTATTTGGCAAATAGCCAACAGGCATATCAAACGGCGCTGCTGGAAAACGGCCTGGCGGATGATCCCTTGCGCGTGGCGCATGGCATGGATATGGCCATCTACCCCAGCTTTGCCTGGGGGCAGGTTACGCAGGCACAGATCAACACGCTGGTGGATAGCGGGCTTATCTGCTATGCGGTGGGCAGGCGAGAGCTTCCGCAGCGGCCGCAAGGCTATCCCGAAGGCATCGATGATCGCCTGGCCATCCATTACGAGGCTATACCGGCCGAGGATAAGGCCAGCGTGGATATCATCTTGCTGGCGCCCTATGGCGAAGGCGACCATGAGTATTGGATGCAGCAGCTTAGCCAATGGCTAAAGCAGAATACCGATTTGGAGGAAGAACGCTGCCGTGTTGCCTATGGCAGGTTTAAATCAAAATCCGGGATAGGCACCCCAAGTGATAATGAAACCCCACCCAAGCTGACCCGTGCGCAGGCATTGGCGCTGATGCAGGCATTCCCCAATGCCTATATCACCATGGCATATAACGTGCAGGATAATGTTCGGGAAGTAATGGCTTATAATGCTGCCTTCTATGGGGATGGCGTGTATGTGGAGCCGGGCAGCAATACGTTGTGGCGCGATTACGATGACGAAACAACCTTGGACAATGAGATGTGGACCGTGGGCGATTTTGATTTGCATTTATATAAGCGCCGCACCTGGACGACGGAACCAGGAGTCATTATATGCGAGCCTGGGCAAACGCCCCCTCTGCCATATCTGGATCCCCGCTATTACGCCCCGGCGGACCGCACCTATTAAACCGGCGGCGGGCATGGGATGGGCAGGGAATAGGAAATGCCTCTCCAGGGCAGCCGAAGGGCCGGATAACGCCCAAGGCTTGCCATTTGCCGGCGCCCTATGGAAAGCTGCCTTTTGCCGGGCGGCTTTCCTTTTTTTATGATTTTTCGGGGTGCCTTCTTTTTTGTGGGCACATTGTGATACAATGAAACACAGAAAAATGTGTGCAGGGGGGTTCTATATGGAAAACAAGCATCTTCGCGTAGGTATTGTGGGATTGGGCCAGCGCGGCACCGGCATGCTGAAAATGATCTGCGGCATGGACGATGTCGATATCGCCGGTATCTGCGATTTATCGGAATACCGGGTTAATCGCGGCATCGGCATCGTTAAGGAATTGAAGGGCTGCGAGGTTAAGGCTTATTATGATTATAAGGAGCTTTTAAAGCGCGGCGATATGGACGCGGTTTTTGTTTTTACCTCGTGGCAGATGCACACCCGCGTGGCCGTGGCGGCCATGAAGGCAGGCTGCTATGTGGCTACCGAGGTGGGCGGCGCCTCCAGCCTGGAGGAATGCTGGCAGATGGTGCGTACCTCGGAGGAAACCGGCAAGCCCTGCATGCTGCTGGAAAATGATTGCTATTACCGCGCCTCCCTGGCCATCCTTAAAATGGTAAAGATGGGTTTGTTTGGCGAGCTGGTTCATTGCTCTGCCGGGTATCAGCACGATCTGCGCGATGAGATCGGCCTGGGGCGGGAAATCAACCATTACCGCTTTGATCATTTTATCCACCGCAATGCGGAGCTGTATCCCACCCATGGCCTGGGCCCGGTGGCCAAATGGCTTAATATCAACCGGGGCAATCGCTTTTTAACGCTTACCTCCACCGCCACCAAAGCGTGCGGCCTGCAGGATTATTACAAAAATTCCCGCAAAGCCTATAATACCTGGGTGCGTGATGGCCTGCGCGATGAGTATACCGGCGTTTTGCCGGAAGATAACCCTCAATACGATATGATCGGCCAGCGCGTTGCCCAGGGCGATGTGGTGACCACGGTCATCAAATGCGCGGGCGGGGAAACCATCACCCTGTACCATGATTGTACGCTGGCCCGCCCCCGGCTTTCCAACAACCGCTGCCAGGGCACCAAGGGCATTTGGTGTGATGACGCCAAATCCATATATTTGGATGGCATCAGCCCGGATCCCCATAAGTGGGAGGAAGCGGAGCCCTATTTTGACCGGTACGATCACCCCCTGTGGCTGGAGCATAAAAAAGACCTGGCCAAGGGCGGCCACGGCGGCATCGATTATATTGTGGTGCGCGGCTTCCTGGATGCGGTGCGCCGCGGCGTACAAACGCCCATCGATGTGTATGATGCCGCTGCCTGGATGGCGGTGACGGCGCTGAGCGAGCAATCCATCGCCATGGGCAGCCATCCGGTTGCCTTCCCGGATTTCACCTCCGGCCTGTGGGTCAACCGCGAGCCGGCGGTTGCGGGCAAGTACGCCCTGGATGCGGTATACGAGGAATGCTTTGTTTAACCGCTGCCTGAATGCAAAAGGCAAGGCGCACATCTGAATTTGGCCTGATCGGGGGCCGGTGAAACTGGCCCCCCCGGTTTTATATCCGGGTACATGGTGTGCGGGCCCATATGGGGCAGGAAAATGGGCGGCGCGCCGGAATAAATGGGCTGGTTTTTACAGCAACGGGTGGTTTGTGGCCTGGTTGTTCATTACTGTTTATTCTTTTTTTCTGGAAAGGTTTACAACACAAACGAAAATGATTATGATAAAGCGTGCCCATCGGGCATAAGCATGCATGAAAATATGCAGAGGGAGCGGAATTATGCTATATATTATTGCCAACCCGTTTGCAGGCAGGGGGCGCTCCAAGGGCGTCGTCGAGGAAGCTGAAAAGGTACTCCAGGCCCGTGGGGCGGAATATGTTATCAAGTGGACGGAAGAACCCAAGCAGGCTACCCAGCTGGCGCGCCAGGCGCTTGAGATGGGGTATGATACCATCGTGGCCTGCGGTGGGGACGGAACGGTTAACGAGGTGGCCGCCGCCCTGGTGGGCACCGATGCCAAGCTGGGCATTCTGGCCGGGGGAACCGGCAATGATTATATGAAGGGCAATGGCATCCCCAAGGATATGGAACAAAGCATCGATACCCTGCTTCGGGGCAACACCCGCAAGTGCGATGTCGGCGTTATCAATGGGCGCACGTTTTTAAATGTTACCGCATGCGGCATCAACATGGATCTGGTGGAAGTCAGCATCGGCATTAAAAAGTATTTTACGGGGCTTATCGCCTATGTGCTGTCGGTACTGGCGGTGCTCAGGCGTTTTCGCATGAAGCGGGTGCGCATTGGGCTGGATGGGGGAGAGGCCAAGCCCTACAACATTGTGGTATGCAACATCAACAATGCGGAATTTTTTGCCGGCGGTATGAACCCCACCCCGGGGGCCGATCCGACGGATGGCCTGTTTAACGTGGCCATCGTACATGATTGCTCGCGCCTTAAGGTGCTGTTTATGCTGCCCAAATATGTAAAGGGCAAGCATGTGCTGATGAAGGATATCTGCGATTATGTTACCGCGGGCGAGCTGGTTATCGAAAGCGAGGAAGAAATTCCGTTTGAGGTCGATGGCGAGCGCGGGCCTGTGTGCAAGCCCGATCAGCCGCTGCATATTACCATGCTGCCCGGCGCTATCCGTGTGGTGGTGCCCTGAGGCAGCTTTTGCGGGCATTTATGGGGAATAGAAGGGGCGGCATGGATTTATTCATCCATGCCGCCCGATATTTTTTATGATAGGCGTAGCGTTTAAAAGCATTTGTTTTGTATGTGGGGGCGGCCATCTTCATGCGGAACGCTGCAGCAGCATGCGGTCTGCAATCAAGGCGATAAACTCGCTGTTGGTAGGCCGGGTTTGGTTGGTGAAAATACGGATGCCAAAGGCCTGGTTGATGTTTTCGACGCGGCCGCGGGTCCATACCACATCGATAGCATGGCGGATGGCGCGCTCCACCTTGCCGGGTTCCGTATTGAACTTGATGGCGATGGTGGGGTATAGCTGTTTGGTGATATGGTCCATCATGGAGGGATCATGAACCGCCAGACGCACCCCTTCCCGCAGGAAATGATACCCTTTGATATGGGCCGGGATGCCGATGGTTAAAAACAGGGTGGTGATCTCCTCATCCAGGGAATTCATGGGCGCGGGCGCGGCCACGGGCGAGGATTGGGCCTGTGCGGGGGCGATAACATCGCATATGCGCCGGGCCGCGGTATGGGCGGGCAGGGGCTTTAGCATGTAATGCCCGGCGCCCAGATGAAGGGAGCGCGAGATGATGTCATCCTGGGACAAGGCGCTGCAGATGATAACGGTGGGCGTTTTATCCGGGGAGTCGCTGCGCAGATTTTCCAGCAGCGTCAGGCCGTCCATTTGGGGCAGCACCAAATCCATCACGACCATATCAGGATTGTCTCGCCGGATCGCATCCAGTGCGCTTTTGCCATCACATGCGATGCCGCAGACATCGAGGTTTTCATGCAGATTTAGTTCTTTTTGCAAATCATTGGCAAAAAGATAGTTGCTGTCTACCAGTAAGATCTTTGTCATCTTCATGTAAATCCCTCTCCTCCGTACGCCAAATTTGTAATGGCGTGTGTTATTTACTAATGCCATGCTACCATGTGCGAAATTGACAGGAAAGCCCAGGCATAAAGAAAATATTAAGAAAGTGGATTTTTCATTGAGAACAGGTGAATAGTTACATGGAAGAAGAAGGAAAATATGGCTTTACTGCTTAATGTTACAAGATGCAAATTTGGCGGGTTGGTTTTTGTCCTGCGGATGGCATAAAAGGGGAAGAAAATGTAGCGTGCCGTGTCAGCATATACCATATTATAGCGAAGGGAGGCATGTGCTGCGCGTAAAAAGGGGGCCGGCGGCATCCCGGGCGGTGGTGGCAGGGGAACAAGCGTATAAAAAGCCGGTTTGCTTTTGCGCAGCGGGATGGCGGAAAACGGTGGCGTTCGGCGCCAAAATCATGTTATATGCTATGCCTGAAAAGGATGGCAGAATGCCAAAAATACAAGGCATTGCAGGCTTGTCACAAACCGCCGCCTGTGCGATAATAGGTAAGATGGAGGGCGAAGTATGCAACTAAATGCGCGCGCAAAGGTAAACTGGGCCCTGTCCGTTTTGGGCAAACGCCCGGATGGCCTTCATGTGCTGGATATGCTGATGCAATCCATTACCCTGGCCGATACGCTGCAGGTGTATCCCGGGGAAGAACTTTCCCTTACCATAGAAGGGGATGGGCTTGCGCCGGGGGAAATCCCTGATGCAGGGGAAGGCAACCTGGTCATCCGCGCGGCGCGCGAGCTGGCCGGCCTGGCGCAGGTGCCCTGCCGGGCACGGATGCATTTAATCAAGCGTATTCCCGTGGGAGCTGGGCTGGGCGGCGGGTCCGCGGATGCAGCGGCTGCACTGGTTGGCCTGTGCCGCCTGTGGCAGCTGGATTTTCCGCAGGATAAGCTGTTTGAGCTGGCCTTTGGGCTGGGGGCGGATGTACCCTTTTGTATGCGTGGGGGCGCTGCCCGGGTAGGCGGTGCGGGCGAAAGGCTGCGGCCTGTAAGCGCGCCGCATACGCCGCCGATGCTGATTGCCCTTCCGCAGGAGCGGCTGAGCACCGGGGCGGTCTTTTCCCGTTGTGATGCGGCGCCTGTGCCCCGTATGCCCGATCTGGATGTGCTGGAGCATGCTCTGGCCACTGGAAGATGGGCCGATTTTCAAAATGTAAATGCCCTGGCGCCTGCGGCCTGCAGCCTGGCTGCCGGTATCGCCCCGCTGCTGGAGGGCCTGCGCGTGGATGCGCTGGCCTGCGGGATGAGCGGAAGCGGCCCGGCGGTATGGGCGGTGTATGCCGGCGAGCAGCAGCGCCTCAAGGCCCAGAAATGGCTGGCAGAGCGGGGCATATGGTTTGCACGGGTGGAACCGGCGGATGCCGGCGTGGTTTTGATATAAACAAGTTGTGGGGTGGGTATGTGAAGCAGCAATGGGTCAACGCCGTTATCCTGTCTGGCGGCGAGGGGGAGGAATGGATGCATGCCCCCTGTAAAGGCTTGATTTCCCTCAAGGGGCGGCCGATGGTGGCATATGTTATCGCGGCGCTCAAGGCATCCGGCGTAGTAGGGCGCATTGTTGTGGTGGGGCCCAGCGAGGCCATGCAGCATGCCCTGCACGATGATACGGTGGAATATGTCAACGCCGGGGACAACCTGATGGACAACCTGGATATGGGCTTGGCCGGTTTTTCGCCGGATGAGCTTGTGCTGGTCGCTACCGCGGATACCCCGCTTTTAACCGGTGAAGCCGTGCGCGATCTGGTAACCCGCGGCCTGCAAAGCGGCAAGGATGGCGTGTATTCCTTTACCGAAAAGGCCGATATCGAAGCAACTTTCCCGGGCGCCAGGCGCACCTATATTAAGCTTAAGACCGGGCGCTATACCGGTTCCAATCTGATGATGCTGCGCCCCCGGGTGCTGCCCCAGGCGCGTGAGATTTTCCGGCAGATGTCCGATAACCGTAAAAACCCGCTTGCCCTGGGGCGCATGTTTGGCCTGCGCAGGCTGATTAAGCTGCTGTTTGGCCGCATGAGTATCGAAGAATTGGTATGCGCGGGGCAAAAAATGCTGGGGTTTGAGGTTTTTCCGTTGGAAACCCGCTATGCCTGCTGCGGCCAGGATATTGACCGCGAGGAGGATCTGGCGTTTATGAAGCCCTATATTGAAAAATACCTGGGATAGTAAATGGCACGGGATTTCGTGTTATAGTAAGAAAGGAAGTATGCAAACATGTCTACACCCTTTGTGCGCATTAGCATTTATTATGATGGCGCCCATTTTTTCAGGGCCAGCAACCATTATTTGAGGGATGATCCGCAGGCCAGCCGCATCGATATCCAGGGCATGCAGCGTTACATCCTTCGGGAGGTTGCCCGCCGTATGGAAGTGGATGCCGCCCATTGCACGGTCATCGATACGCATTTTTACCGCAACCGCATCATGGGCGAGACCAAGCCCCCGGAAAACGTACTCAAAAGCCAGCAGGAATTTGCCGATGTGCTGCTGCATATGAATATCGAACTTCACGATATCGTCCAGCCCGAGGCCGGCCGTATGCCGGTCAGGATGATGGAAATGTGCATGGCGCTGGATGCCATGGAGCGCATGGGCGAGCATCCGCCGGAAGTTATGGTGCTTATTGGGGACGATCCGCTGTATATCCCGATGGTCAAACGCCTGCAGGCCAAAGGAACGCGGGTGCTGCTTTTATACTGGGATGCCGCCATGCGCCAGCGGGAGCGCTTTACCCCCTGCGTATTGGCTTCCCAGGCGCATTGGTATGTCGAAATGGACGATGCCATTGAGCACATGAAAAGCACGGGCGACGGCCTGATGGAAAGCTTTTTCCTGCCGCCCCGCCCCCTGCGGGAGGATGACGCTTACCAGGGATATGGCGAGGACGACGATGATGAGGATGACGCTGCGCCGCGCAGCTTTTTCTCCCGGCTGTTTAACCGGGGCGAGGAGCGGGAGGAGGAACCCCATTCCGATGAAGTGGTCAACCCTGACGGCACGCGGGAATCGACCATCCTGTCCCTGCACGCGGGGTATGGGTTTATCCGGGAATCACCGCGCAACCGTTTCTTCCATCAATCTGCGCTTAAGGATTGCAACTGGTATGATTTAACGGTAGGGGCGCGGGTGAGGTACCGGCCTGTCAGCACCGTGGATGACCGCCAGCAGGCCGAGCAGGTGGAGCTGATTAAGGATTAATCTTTGGCCGTAAAATGCGGCCAGGGCTTGGGGCTGAATATGGCATAAAAACGGGGCGCAGCAAAAGCTGCGCCCCGTTTTTGCACCCTGCAGCCAGGATGCTTTGCCGGCAGGCGCGGTAGCCGGGCATACCAGCCTAAAAAATCGGATCAAGCGCCGGGAAAGGGTTTTATGGGCAGCAAGGCTGTTCAGGCCGGGTTTTAGGTGATACAATAAAAACAGTTCAATCAAATAAGGGAGGGGTATTATGCTGCCTACCATCCAAATCGGCGGACACGCGGTCACCCGGCTTATCTGCGGGGGCAACCCGTTTTCGGGCAACTCCCATGTATCGGGCGCGCTGGATGTGCGCATGCTGGATTTTTTACGGTGGAAAATGTTAAAAACACGCTTAAAAGATGCGTGGATTGCGGCATCAATACCGCCCAGATGCGGGGCGATGCTTTTATCCTGCGCGTCATGCGGGAGCTGCAAAATGAAGGCGTTCCCCTGCAATGGATGGCGCAGACCGCCCCGGAATTTGGCGATTTTGAGGGCGGTGTCAACCGCATTGCCGCGCGAAAGCCCATCGCCATCTATTTGCAGGGTACCGAAACGGACAGGCTTTTTAAATTAGGGGCCTATGATGAAATTAATCGCCGGTTGGGCATTATCCGTAAAACCGGCGTGGCCGTCGGCCTGGGCACCCACATGCCGGAGGTGCTGCTCTATGCCCAGGAACATGGCTTTGATTGCGATTATTACCAGCCCTGCGTCTATAATCTAAGCAAGGTGGCGCGCGTATCCTCCGCCATCACCAACCGGGCAAACGAAGGGGAGCCCTTTGATGAGGAGGATATCCCCGCCATGTATGCGGTCATCCGCCAAATGGAAAAGCCCTGCCTGGCGTTTAAAATATTGGGCGCCACGCGCCGGTGCGATACGCCCGATCATGTGCGAAGCTGCTTTGTGGAGGCGTTTTACAACATCAAGCCGCAGGATGCGGTTATCGTGGGCATGTTCCCGCAGCAGCGCGACCAGGTGGCAGAAAATGCACGGTACACAAGCCAGGCGATTGGGCTGGCACAAGGCATACAGTAGCCTGGGCGGTGTTCGGCTGCCCCGGCGGCTTGCGGATGCCATATTGCATGGGCATCTGTGGGCGCAATGGCCGGCCATGGAAAGATAAGAAGGCGTTTGCCATTGCAGGGGCGGCATGCTACAATGTGACAAGCACAATACAATGGAAAGAAGGGGTTTTATGTCCACCTCCCCATATAGCCGGCAGCAGCTGTATGCCCAGGATCAGCCGGTTTACCGCGAACATGCAAACGAGGCGGCTTTTTTGCTGGGCGGCATCGGCGCGGGAAATTTTTCCATCGGCGCGCGCGGCCAGCTGCGCGATTTTGAGCTTTTTCATCACCCGGATAAGGGGTTTGAGGCACCCTATGCCCATTTTGCCGTGCGTTGGCAGGCGCCAGGGCAGGAAGCGGGTGCCCGCGTGCTGGAAGCCCGGCTGCAGCCGCCCTTTGCGCGCTCCCACGGCTTTGATTCGCCGACAACAGCCGGCCTTCCCCGCTTTGCGCACAGCCGCATGCAGGCGCGCTTTCCGTTTGTATCGGTTGATCTGTGGGATGAGGCGCTGCCTATCCGGGCCGGCCTGACCGCCTTCACCCCCTTTATCCCCTTGCAGGCGGAGGATTCCGGCATGCCGGCGGCGATGATGCGCTATACCATTCAAAATACATCCGATGCCCCGCTGCATGTTTCGGTATGCGGCACGCTGCCCAACCTGGCCGGGATTACCGGCAAAACGCAGTTTGGCCAGCTGACCTATACGGGCGAGCGCATCAACCGTTTTTGCCGGGAGGGCGGGCTGTCGGGTATCCGCATGGGGCTGGAAGGGCTGTGCCCGTGCGATGTGCGCTATGGTACCATGGCCCTGGCCACCACGGCCGGCGGCGTCAGCTATAAAGAAAAGTGGATGGGCAACCGCTGGTATGACGGCCCCCAGGAATATTGGGATGATTTTACACAAAACGGCCGCTTAAATCATGACATCAAAATAGAGGGCGAGCGTAAAGACGGCGCGCGTATCGCTTCCCTTTGCATCGAGGCCGATATCCCGGCCGGTGGGCAAGCCGATTTCCCCTTTATCATTGCCTGGCATTTCCCCAACCGTACCAAGGCCTGGGCCAACCCCTGCGCCTGTGGGGAGGGCTGCGGCTGCGGGGATCAAAAGCAGCAAACCGTGCGCGTGCATTATGCCGGCGTGTACAAGGATGCCTGGCAGGCAGCCCAAAGTTTGGCGGATAACCTGCCGCGGCTGGAAGGCCTCAGCCGCGCGTTTGCCGATGCCCTGTATAGCAGCACGCTGCCGGGCGCGGTTATCGATGCCGTGGGCAGCACGATGACGGTCATCCGCTCCACCACCTGCATCTGGCTGGAGGATGGTACCTTTATGGGCTGGGAGGGCTGTTTTGACGGCTGCGGCTGCTGCGATGGTACATGCACGCATGTATGGAATTACGCACAGACCCTGGCCTTTTTGTTCCCGGAGCTGGAGCGCGCCATGCGCCGCGTCGAGTTTTTGCAGGAAACCGATGATGCGGGCAACATGGCCTTCCGCGCGCAAAGCGTTTTCGATGCGCCCAGGTGGGATCATTATCCCGCTGCCGATGGCCAGATGGGCACGCTGGTGCGGCTGTACCGCGAATGGCGCTTAAGCGGCGATGATGAATTTTTAAAGCAGGTTTGGCCCAGCGCCGTGCGCTGCATGGAATTTGCCTTTTCTTATTGGGACAGCGATGGCGACGGCGTGTTGGACAGCCAGCAGCACAATACCTATGATATCGAGTTCTACGGCCCCAATTCCATGGTGAATACCATGTATTTTGCCGCGCTCAAGGCGATGAGCCGCCTGGCTGCGCATCTGGGGGATCAGGCACTTAGCCAAAGATACCAGCAGGCCCTGGAAAAGGGTGTGGCGCGCATGGATGCGGCGCTGTGGAATGGCGAGTACTACCTGCAGCGCATCGAGGATGAGAATGCCTGGCCTTATCAATATGGCAAAGGCTGCCTGGCGGACCAGATCATCGGCCAGTTTATGGCCCATGTGGCCGGGCTTGGCGCCATATTACCCAAGGGCCGCGCCAAATCGTGCATGCAAGCCGTATACCGTTATAATTTCCTGGATGATTTTTCCAACCATTGCAACGTGCAGCGCACCTATGTGCTAAACGATGAAAAGGGGCTGCTGCTATGTTCCTGGCCGCACGGAGGGCGCCCCAAGCTGCCCTTTGTTTATTCCGACGAGGTATGGACGGGCATTGAATACCAGGTGGCGGCCACCATGATATTCGAGGGCCTGGTCGACGAGGGGTTGACCTTGGTAAAAGCCGTCAGGGAGCGGCATGACGGTATCCGCCGCAATCCGTTTAACGAGGTGGAGTGCGGCCACCATTATGCGCGCAGCCTGGCTAGCTATGGGGTTTATGTTGCGCTGACGGGGTTTGAGGCCGATGTCCCCTCCGGCACCATGCGCTTTGCGCCGCGCGTTAATCAGCAGCATTTCTCCTGCTTTTTCAGCAACGGAAAAGCCTGGGGCATCTACCGGCAGGATATGGGGGAGGACGGCGTGCTGCGCACCTCCGTTGAAACCCTGTTTGGCGACGGGGCGGCCGTGTCCCTGGCCTGATGTAGCCGGCGCGGCATGGGCGAATGATTTATCCCGCGCAGCGCCGCCGGAGCGGTCGGCAGGCCCATGGCGGGATCCGGTATAAAAAGGATCGGGCAAATGCCCGATCCTTTTTTGTGCCCAGGCAGCTTATCTTCCCCCGAGGCGCTATTTGATCTCCTGTTCCAATGCATCAACCCCCGGTGTTGAAAAAATTCCAGGCGTTATCGCCAAACGGCATGGCGCAGCCCGATACAAGTAAAAAAGGCATGGCCCTTAGGCCATGCCTTTTTGTTATGCGCAAATGTTTCGGCAGCTGGTGATCGTTCCTGCTTTTGTCTAGGCAAGCCTATGTGGTGCGGGACGGTTTATTCGCCTAGCTCCTCGGAAATGGATACGATGCGCTCGGTTTGGCGGGAAATGTTGGCCGCCGCACCGATCATGCAGCTCATCGCGCCGGAGCGGGAGGTGGCAAGCTGGTAGAGAGGATCTTCCTCCATGCCGCGGATGCGCGCCTTAAGCAGCAGGCCGTCGGAGCCGCCATGTTCGCCTTCCAGATCGGGCACGGTGTAATCGGCAATGCTGCCATCCACGCCATATACGCGCAGCTGCTTTTTGCCGGCTTCG
>JAQXFY010000047.1 GCA_029006015.1 bacterium | reverse complement strand
AAATGGTGCAGACCACGCCATCCGCGCCGTCCAGCGCCTCCACCCGGTCGAGCGTGGCGATGACCTTAACCGGAAGCCCGCTGGAAGCCACGATTTTATTGACGGCCTTGTGGATAAAATCCAGGCGCTGCTGGTCGATATCCATCAAAGCCAGCGTGCAATCGGCAAAAGCCGGGAAAGTCAGAATATCGTTGACCAGGCGGCGGGTAAACCCAAAGCTGCCCGCACCGATAAAAGCAATTTTTTTACCCATGCGTATCATCCTTTCGCTGCATTGTTTAGCCAGCTATACGGTACCGCATTTGGGCAAAAAACGCAAGGGGGATAGGGCAAAGAAAGGTTAATCAAAGCGCTGTTTTTGCAGCTTTTTGCGAAGAATCATGCGCCGCGCGGCCAAATCAATTTCGCTGATATTAATATACACGCAGCTGGCGCACATTCCGATGGAATCCAGCGTAATGCTATCCAATAAACAGGCCTGGTTTTCATAATAGATACAAAATTTATTTCCACAAACCATAAGGATGCCTCCATGCCGTTTTGCGGTGCGCCATGGCGCGTGCTTTCCGCAACGCACATGATGGATGGCGGATGGCCGATATTTTTTGCTATCTTTATTATGGCAACACATAAAAAACCAGGCCGCGGAATTTCCGCGGCCTGGTTTGTATGGTGCGATATTTTTATACCTTGAAGTGCTTGAACTGGGGCAGGAACTCCTTGGAGGCCTGGAACAGCTCATTGACCATGTTGCGGGTTTGCTCCAGCGTCAAAACCGCGTTGGTGTTGGGATCAAAGCAGATGGCCTGGTAGACCAGATCCGGATCGCCGGTGATGCTGGCTTCAACGGCCATTTCTTCGATCTGCGCGGAGATGGAGCAGGGCAGCGCCAGCTGCGCGGGCATGGGGCCGACGTGCATGCTTTCGATGCCTTTCTTGGAAGCCAGGCAGGGTACCTCGACGCACGCGCCATAGGGCAGGTTGTCGATAATGCCAAAGTTGCGCACGTTGCCGTTGAAGGTGAACATCTCGTTATCGCCAAAGACGGCGTTAAAGATGCAGGCGGCATATTCTTCGCCGCGCGGATGCACCTTGATTTCGCCCTCCAGGTACTTGCGGGTTTCATCCTTCCAGGTTTTTTCGCGCTTCATGTATTTATCGATGTTGCGGCCGGTGGTAGCCAATCTTTCGCTGGTATCGTGCGTCAGGAAATACTCCAGGTATTCCGGCTTGGCGCGGAACCAGGGATAGTATTCGCTGGAGTGCGCGGAGGATTCGGTTACAAAGTAGCCCAGCGTTTTGAACAGCTCGATGCGGACCAGGTCCTTATACAGCACTTCGTCGCGCTTGATGGCCTCGCGGATCAGGGGGTAGGCATCCTCCCCGTTCCACTTGTATTCCAGGTAGAAAGCCTGGTGGTTAAGGCCGGCGCAGGTATAGGTGATCTCATCCTTGGGCGCGCCGATCCATTCGGCCAGCATGGCCGCGGTGCCCTGTACGCTGTGGCACAGGCCGGTGATGTGCAGATCGGGATATTGCCCCTGCATGACGCGGCACAACATGGCCATGGGGTTGGTATAGTTCAGGAAAATGGCATTGGGACAATATTTCTGGATGTCGGAGCAGATATCCAGCATAACGGGCGCCGTGCGCAGATGGCGGAAAATACCGGCCGCGCCGCGCGTATCGCCGACACAGAAATCCACGCCGTACTTTTTGGGGATTTCGATATCGGTGCGCAGAATATCGATATCGCCGTTTAAGATGGTGCAGACCACGCCATCGGCATCCTTTAAAGCTTCGACACGGTCGAGCGTGGCGATAACCTTAACCGGAAGCCCGCTGGAAGCCACCATTTTGGTAACGGCTTTGTTGACAAAATCCAGACGCTCCTGGTTAATGTCCATCAGCGCCAACGTGCAATCGGCGAAAGCAGGATAGGTCAGGATATCGTTGACAAGCCCGCGCGTAAAGCCCAGGCTGCCCGCTCCGATAAATGCAAATTTCTTGCCCACGGATAGTCACTCCTTTAGCAGTATTCCTCCTATATACAGTACAACTTTTTGGCCGCAAGCACAAGGGCTTGGAGCAAAAAAGTTTTGCCTACCGGGTGCGCACGCTTTTTTGGGCAGGTGCGTAATCATGAAGTATCGGAGGCCAAGAGGGCCACCGAAAGATGCAATGGAGGTAGATATCTATGTTCTGCGGCAATAATGGTTGCTCCCTGTTGTGGCTCATCATCCTGCTGGGCGGCCTGGGCGGCTGCAATAACGGCTGCGGCTGCAACAATGGTTGCGGCTGCGGTTGCGAAAATGGCGAAGCCCGTATGGGCGGCTGCAACAACGGCTGTGGCTGCGGCAATGGCCTGAACTGCTTTGGCCTGCATTCCGACTGCCTGGTGTGGTTGCTGGCCCTGCTGGCCATCACCAACGGCTTTGGCGGCTGCGGCTGCAACAACGGCTGCGGTTGTGGCATGGGTATGGGCATGAATGGATGCGGTTGCGGCTGCTGACATGCGCCCGGCATAACACCATGGTTTCCTAAAAGGGGGGTGCCAAAGGCATCCCCCTTTTTAGGGAATAAAGATAACGGCATATGGAAAGAAATAGGGTGTTACCGTTTTTAAAAAATGCAAGCCCGCAGCATGGGAAAAAGCGCAGCGGAGCAACAACCGGCCGCCTGGCTTGCGCCCGGCCGGTTAATATGCTACAATGCGCCTGGCTGAAGATAAGGGGTTGTGTTTATCGTAAAACCGCCGTGGGGCGTTGTGCTTATTGGAGGTTTTTGTGAAAGCTGTATGTATATTCGGGAATTGCCGATATCTACAGGCTGCGTTATATCGTTAGCGACAGGGCCCATGGGATGGGTTCTGTCGTTTTTCTTTTTTATGCCCTGGCCATAGGTTTATGTATACTGCAAAGGATAGGGGGATTGAATGAAAACATGAGCATGGACTTTGGCACGTTCCTGGAAAAGCTGGTTACCAACCCGTTGCTGGCCGTCACCGTGGTGCTGACGCTGGGGGTCATCCTGGTAAATGGATGGACGGATGCCCCAAACGCCATTGCAACCTGTGTATCCACCCGGGCCATGCGGCCGGCACCGGCTATCGTGATGTCGGCTATTCTGAATTTTTTAGGCGTTCTGGTGATGACGCTGATTAACTCCAAGGTGGCCATGACCATCTATAACATGGTTGATTTTGGCCAAAACACGGGGGAGGCTACGGTGGCGCTGTGTGCGGCGCTGTTTGCCATCGTAGTTTGGGCCACGGCAGCATGGCGCTTTGGCATCCCAACCAGCGAAAGCCATGCGCTCATTGCCGGGCTGTCCGGCGCAGCCATCGCCCTGCATGGCGGGGTGGGCGGTATCAACCCGATGGAATGGATCAAAGTCATCTATGGCCTAGTGCTGTCCACGGTGCTGGGCTTTGGGTTGGGGTTTCTTTCCGCCCGATGCATTGAGGCCATCTTTCGCAAAGCGGACCGGCGTAAAACCATCCCGTATTTTAAAGGGGCTCAGGTGTTTGGCGGCGCGGCAATGGCTTTTATGCATGGCGCACAGGATGGGCAAAAGTTTATGAGCGTTTTCTTGCTGGGCATTTTTCTGGCTTCCGGCCAGGGTGAGGTGACCCAGTTTGCGATCCCGATCTGGCTGATGCTGCTATGCTCGGTGGTGATGGCGCTGGGAACCTCCATTGGTGGCTATCGTATCATCAAATCGGTGGGAATGAATATGGTTAAGCTGGAACCCTACCAGGGCTTTGCGGCGGATATGGGCGGCGCGCTGTGTTTGCTGCTATCCTCAATTACCGGCATCCCCGTCAGCACCACCCATACCAAAACCACCGCCATCATGGGCGTGGGTGCATCCAAACGGCTGTCGGCGGTCAATTGGGGCATCGTCAAGGACATGACGCTGGCCTGGGTGCTGACGTTTCCTGGATGCGGGCTGCTGGGCTATGGAATGGCCAAGCTGTTTATGCTGATTTTTTAGGAGGGTTGACCCATGAAACATAAATCCCAGAAAACAACGGATTACTTTGGCTATTTGGAAACCAGCGCTTCCTATGCCTGCCAGGCGGCTGCGCTGCTGGATGCATCGCTATCGGCATTCCGGCAGGAGGAGGTTGAGGAAAAAACCCATCAAATGCACCAGATCGAGCATGCCGCCGATGCTAACCGGCACGAAATGCTTGAAAAACTGGCGCGCGAATTTATTCCCCCCATCGAGCGGGAGGATTTGATCGCCCTGGCGCAGGAACTGGATAATGTGGTCGATGCCATCGATGATGTTATGCAGCATGTGTTTATGTTCAATGCTGCAGCCATCCCATCGGAGGCGTTGGACTTTACCCGGGGCATTATCGCCTGCTGCGATGCCCTGGGGCGCGCGGTACGGGAGTTTCGCAACTTCCGCTCCTCTAAAACCATTAAGGATATGATTATCGAGGTGAATACCCTGGAAAGCCATGGGGATGGGCTGCATGCCCAGGCTATTCGCCGGTTATTTGCCCAGGAAAACGATGTCCGTACCATCATGATCTGGCAACATGTTTTTGATGGCTTTGAATTGTGCTTTGATGCGTGCGAGGATGTGGCGGATATCATTGCAAGCGTCATTATGAAAAATACATAAGCTATGGGTAAAGGGGCTTGCTTTGTTAATGTTGCCCAAAAGGCTGCCGCGGGGATGCTGATCGGGCTGGGATGTATCCTGCCCGGTGTCAGCGGCGGGGTGATGGCTGTCAGCTTTGGGTTGTACCGGCCCATGCTGGATGCCGTTGCCGGCTTGTTTAAAACGCCAAAACGCAGTTTTTTGTTTTTGCTGCCCATCGGCATCGGTGGGGTGATCGGGCTTTTGTGCGGCGCCACGGTGCTGGAATATGTCATCGCGCGCTTCGAGGCGGCCATGCTCTATCTGTTTGTGGGGTTGGTAGCGGGCGGTATCCCGGATTTTATCAGGGAAGCCAACCAAAACGGCTTTAAATGGCCGTACCTGGTGGCTGCCGCCGCCGGCGCAGGGCTGGCGTTGCTGCTTTTGCTGCTGGAAAATAATGCCCCCGAACCGGGTGGGGGCGCCATGCCGCTGCTGTGGCCCCAGGCCATCCTGGCGGGCGCCATTATCGCTGCGGGTATGATTATTCCCGGCCTTTCCACCTCCTTTATTTTGATGTACCTGGGGTGGTACGGGGCCGTATTGCACGCCATCTCGCATATGGATATGATGGCCCTGGCCTGTATGGGGGTGGGCTTTGCAGGATGCGCCGCGCTTTTAATTGTGTTGGTGCGCTGGGCGTTTAATCGCTTTCACGGCTATGCCTATTATGGGGTGCTGGGCTTTTTACTGGTATCCGCAGCGCTGGTGCTGCCCGGTTTTTCGGCCGGTTGGGCACAGGGAATATACCTGCTGTTGATGGCGGCGGGCTTTGCGGCAGCTTTCTTTTTGGCCAAAATGCTTAAACGCAAAACGCCGTAGACTATCCGGTGGAATAAGGCCCCGCAGGATGGACCGCGTGCTACAGGGAAGAGCAGCCTGCCTGTATTCCGATATGCGATGGCCCGGCAAACGTTAGCCGGCGCCCGGAATGTTCCGGACGCCGGCTTGCTTGTATATATTGCTGTACAGGTTGGCCGCGAAAAGCTGTTGCTTTTTTGCGGGGGAGTGCCTGCATCAGCCGCTGCACGTTTTGCCCTGTTGGGGCTTGGCGCCCGCCCCCCATGCCCGGCATACGGCATGGGCGCAGGCTTCCAATAAGGAAGCGGTGCGGGCCATGGAAGTATCCAACGTCATGGGGCCATCGGCAATGGAAAAACAGGCGTCGATGCCGCAGGCATATACATCTTCATATCCCCGGCCCAATGCCCCGCTGAGTAAAAATACCGGCTTGCCGTGGGCCTTGGCCGCCTGTGCAACGCCGACAGGCGCTTTGCCGAAGGCCGTTTGCGTATCGGTCTGGCCCTCGCCGGTCAGCACCAGGTCGCATTCTTTAAACAGGGCGTCCGCCCCGGCAAGGGACAGCACCATGTCGATGCCCGGCACCAGCTTGGCACCAAGCAGGGCGACCAGCCCAAAGCCAACGCCGCCCGCGGCCCCGGCCCCGGGCAGATCAGCCGCATCGATGCCAAGATCGCGCTTGACGACCCCGGCCAGATGGGCAAGGCCGCTGTCCAGCCGGGCGATGGCGGCTGCATCGGCGCCCTTTTGCGGGCCGTATACGGCGGCCGCGCCCGAAGGCCCGCACAGCGGGTTGGTAACATCGCATGCCGCCTGGATGTGCGCACCGGCAAGCTTGGGGTGCATATGCGTGTTGTCGATATGGGCAATGCGCGAAAGCGACTGCGCAATGGGGGGAAGAGGGGCGCCGTTATCATCCAAAAACCGCATGCCCAGCGCGCTGGCCAGGCCAATGCCGCCATCGTTTGTTGCGCTGCCGCCAATGCCCAGGTATATCCGGCGGCAGCCCATATCCAGCGCATGGGCCATCAGCATGCCGGTGCCAAGCGTGCCGCTGCGCAGAATATCCCGTTTGTCCGGGGGGATAAGGGGCAGGCCGTTGGCGGCAGCCAGCTCCAGCACCGCACTGGTGCCATCGGGCAAAAGGCCAAAGAAAGCCTGCGTGGCCTCGCCAAGGGAGCCGGGTACCTCCAGCTTGATTTTTTGCCCGCCGGTTGCGGTTAAAATGGCATCGACGGTGCCTTCGCCCCCATCGGCGATGGGCAGCAGGTGTATGGTGGCGCCGGGCAGGGCGCGCGTGGCCCCGTTGGCCATAGCCTGGGCAACTTCGGGTGCGCTGAGGGCGCCTTTAAACGAATCGGGCGCGATGACAAGGGTGGGCATAACGTACCTCCTTTAAAATGGGCGTATGGAAACACTGTAAAATGCATAGGTTATCCTCGGAAAGAAGGGGATAACATGAAAAGAAAGAAAAAACAACATGCCGCTGCGGCCGGGGAAAGCGGGCAGAAAGAACAAAAAACCTTTGCGTGGAAGCCCTGGCTTTGGGCGCTGCTGCTGGTTGGTATTCCGGCTGCTGCCGCTGCCCTTGTAACCGATACGCACAGCGCTTGGTACACCCTGATCCAAAAACCTGCCTTCCAGCCGCCCGCCCCGGTATTTGCCATTGTATGGGGGGCGCTGTATGTGCTGTTGTATGTTGTGGCGCTGCTGCTTTTTATGGCGCCCCCTTCCCGGGATAAACATACCGCGCTGCGGGCGCTTGGCGTACAGCTGGGCCTTAACCTTGTTTGGACGGCGGTTTTCTTTCGGCTGTACATGCCGGCGGCTGCGCTGTTTATCCTGGTGGGCATGCTGGGCCTGTGCGCGCTTAATATAATTTATCAGGCCCGGGTCAGGCCGCAGGCAGCGTGGCTGATGATCCCCTATGTGCTTTGGCTATGCTTTGCAACGGTTATCAACTACACCATCGTGCTGCTCAATTAATTTACATGATTATACCATCCTGTGGGCAGTTGTGCATCGGCAGGTGCCCGCGCACGGCAAAATATGCCGGCTAACAGCGCCCGGTTTGCCGGGCAACATAGGAAAGAACGGCAAGCAAAAATAGAAGCGCGCCCTTTACAAAGTGCGCGCGCGAATGTATAATGCGCTAAACGCCGGTATTTCATGCCGAAAACCGGACGTTTGGTGTTTCTTTTTGTTGCGCGTCAGGTATCCAATGTGAACTTGAACGGAGGGAATTTCATGAACAAAAAAACGGTTTGGCTGGCGACGACGGCCCTTCTTGCGGCCCTCATGTTTGTGCTCGGGCTGACGCCCCTGGGATATATCCCCATCGGCCCCATTCAGATTACGCTGATGTGCGTGCCGGTGGCTATTGGCACGCTTGTTATGGGGCTGAAATGCGGCCTGTTCCTGGGGCTGATGTTTGGTGTGACCAGCCTGATCCGCTCGCTGATGGCGCCATCGGAAGCGGGGCTTCTGGTGCCGCTGCTGGATATGCCGGTGGTGATGTACACCTGCATTTTTGTTCCGCGCCTGCTTGTGCCGCTGGCGGTTTATGGCACGCAGAAACTGCTTTCGCGCGCGCCCGGCGCGGTTGCCACGGGCGTGGCGGCGGTGGCAGGCTCGTTGTGCAATACCGTGGCGTTTTTAGGGCTGATTTATGTGCTTGGCGCCCAGCAGCTGGCACAAGCGTTTTCCATGTCCACTGCTGCGGTGGCCAAAACGTTTGTGGTCATAGCGGCTACAAACGGCTTGCCGGAGGCGGCGGTGGCGGCTATCGTGTGTATCCCCGTGGTGCATGCGCTTCGCAAATCCAAGGGCTTTAGGTAGGGATTGTATCGCATGATTTTAGTGATGGATGTAGGCAACACCAATATCAAGTGCGGGGTATTTGATAACGGCAAAAAAATGCATTCCTGGCGCGTGGCAACCAACCGTGTCTCCACCTCGGATGAATATGGCATCACCTTTGTCGATTTGTTCCGGTATACGGGGCTGCATATTGGGGATGTTAAGGGGGCTATTATCTCCTCGGTTGTGCCTACCATCAATTATACGCTGGAGCATATGATCCAAACCTTCTTTAAGGTAAAACCCATCATCGTGGGCCCCGGCATCAAAACCGGCATTGCCCTGCGTTATGATAACCCGAGGGAACTGGGCAGCGACCGCATCGTCAATGCGGTGGCTACCCATGCCCTTTATGGAGGACCCGCCATTATCATCGACTTTGGTACGGCCACCTCCTTTGGCGCCATCTCGGAAAAAGGGGAGTTTTTGGGCGGATGTATCTGCCCCGGCCTCAAGGTGGCAAGCGATGCTTTGGTGGAGCGCACGGCGCGCCTGATGAAGGTGGAGTTGGACCGCCCCGCCAATGTCATCAACCGTTCGACGGTAACCAACCTGCAAAGCGGCATTATCTATGGATATATCGGCCAGGTGGAATATATTGTGCGGCGTATGCGGCGGGAGATGGGCTGCCCCGATGTGCGCGTGGTGGCTACGGGCGGGCTGGCCAGCCTGATCGCAGCCGAATCGGATGCCATCCACACCATCAACCCGGAGCTGACGCTGATTGGCCTAAACATCCTTTACCAGCGCAACGCGCCGGATCAATAGGAGCCGGGTGGGGATTTTCCCATACCGGGGGCCCTTTAAGGGCTTAATATAAACGGAAAGCGGGGACAAAAATGGTTTATACAGCCACACAGTGGGAAAAGGAAATCCGCACAAACATGCGCGGCGGCCAGGGCGATGCGGTTATCGAGCATATCACCCGGCAGGGCCTGCCCCGGAATGTCCGCCTGATGGCCAAGCTGACGCTGGGGCCCGGCTGCTCCATTGGCGAGCACCGTCATGATGGGGAAGCGGAAACCTTCTTTATTTTATCCGGCAGCGCGCTGGCCAGCGACGATGGCCGCCAGGTGGAGCTGCATGCCGGCGATACGCTGATCTGCCAGGATGGCGCGCATGCCATCGCCAACAATGGCCAGGGGGATTTAACCTTCTTTGCCATGATTACGGTGGATAAAGCCTAACGTGTGGCTTGGGCGGGCGCTGCCCGGTCCCATCCTCTTAGCGCGGTGAAAACCAGCATGCTCTGGCGATTTCATCGGGCCATGCATAGCATGCCTGTGATAAGCTAAAGCTTATCCATGCCAAAGGAGTGGACATAGATGAAACTGGTCAAATGCCCCCGGTGCGAACTTAACTATATGCCGGAAGGCGAAAAGTATTGCGATGTCTGCAAGCGCGATCTAAAAGGTGGGGGCGGATGGGAAGAAACGCCCGAGCTATGCATTGAATGCGGCCAGCGCCCCGCCATGCCGGGCGAGGATTTATGCCGTATCTGCCTGCGGGAGGCGCTGGGCAAGGCCTCCGCGGTTGCGGCCGTGGTATCGGAGCCCCAGGATGATGTGGAGCCCGATGAGGAAGACGAGGATGGGTTTATTCCCGTAGAGGATGAACAGGAAGAGATCGACGAGGATGAAGTGGATGTCGTCGATGAACCCATGGAGGTTCCCATGCCCATGGATGGCGAGGATGAGCTCGAGGACGAGGATGAGGAAGACCTGCCCCTCGATGAGCGCGCTCAGTAACCGGCGTTATGCCCCGGTGCCTCCAGGCGCCGGGGCTTTTTCTAAAAAAGGAAGAAAGGGGGATAGGCGTGCGGCTTTTTGCCATTAGCGATTTGCATCTGCCGGGCGGGCAGGGCAAAGATATGGATATGTTTGGCCTGCATTGGGGCGATCATTGGGAAAAAATCAAAGCCGACTGGTGGGGAAAAGTGGGACAGGACGATGCTGTTTTGATCCCGGGTGATATCAGCTGGGCGATGACCATGGATCAGGCACGGGAGGATCTTAATGCCATCCGGGAGCTGCCGGGGTATAAAGTGCTGCTGCGGGGCAACCATGATTACTGGTGGGGCAGCGTTACCCGGGTGCGCGAGGCACTGGGCAAGCAGGGCTATGCCCTGCAAAACGATGCCATTGCACTGGGCGATTGGGTGATCTGCGGCAGCCGCGGGTGGAGCTGCCCGGGGAAATCGGATTATACCGCCGATGACGAGCGCATCTACCGCCGGGAAGGGGAGCGCATGCGCCTGTCGCTTAAAGATGCCGCACGCAGGTTCCCCGATAAATCCCCCCTGGTTATGATGCACTTTCCGCCTTTTAACGACCGGCAGGATGCCTCCGTCTTTACCGAGCTTTTTGCCGAATATGGCGTGCGCCAGGTGCTGTACGGCCATCTGCATGGGCCGGGAAGTGCGCTGGCCTTTGAAGGCGAGCGCAATGGCTGCACCTACCGCCTTGTTTCCTGCGATTATCTGCATTTTACGCTGGCAGAAATCTTTTAGAATAGTTGATTTGGCACGCCGAAGCCGGGGCCCGAAAGGGCTCCGGCTTTTTTGCTGCCCTTGGGGATGAATGGGGGTGCATTGTGCATAGAAAGTGGGGAAAAAGGGTTGCAAATCCCATGCTAGTGGTGTATAGTGGAACAGCAGGATGAGATTCCTGTACCCTTTTATTCCATTTTCAGGTGGTGAACCCCGTGCCGCGCCCCTTTACCAGCTTAACCGGCAAATATAACTACACGCTCGATCCCAAGGGCCGTGTGTTTATGCCGGCACGCTTTCGGGAGCGGTTGGGGGAGCATTTCATCATCACGCAGGGCAACGATGCGCAGTGCCTGGTGGCCATGTCGCTGGAGGAAATGGACGCGATGAGCGAGAAACTCGCCCAGCTTCCCACCACCAGCGGTAAGCTGCGGGATTACATGCGCCGGTTGTATTCCGGTTCGTACGAGTGCGAAACGGATAAGCAGGGCCGTGTGCTGCTTCCGGCGGAGCTGCGGCAGTTTGCCAATCTTTCGCGCGATGTCGTCATGATCGGCATGCTCAACCAGGTGGAAATTTGGGATGCCGAAGCCTGGCACAAGCATTCGTGCGAAATCGAGGAGAATTTCTCCACCGATATCCTGCCGGCGGCGGCTGAACATGGCATCTGATTTTTTTCACATTCCGGTTTTGATGGAGGGCGTGCTGTCAGCCCTCGCCCCACAGCCAGGCCAGGTGATCCTGGATGGCACGGTAGGGGGAGCGGGGCATGCCAGCCGCCTGGCCAAGGCCATTGCGCCCGGCGGGCTTTTGGTGGGCATCGATCGGGATGATGCCGCCCTGGCTGCGGCCGATGAAAGGCTGAAAGCCACCGGGGCTGCATACCACTTGATCAGGGGCAACTTTTTTGAGGCCCCGCGTCTGCTGGAGGAAAACGGCATTGGGCCGTTGGATGGCGCGCTGGTGGATCTTGGCGTTTCCAGCCCCCAGCTGGATGATGCGGCCCGCGGGTTCAGCTACCAGCAGGACGCGCCGCTGGATATGCGCATGGACAGGCGCCAGGCGTTGAGCGCTTATGATGTGGTTAACGGCTACAGCGCCCAGCAGCTGGAGCGCATCCTTCGCGAATATGGGGAGGAACGCTTTGCCCGCCGCATGGCCCAGCGTATCGTGGCCGAAAGGGGAAAAAGCCCCATCGCCACCACACGCCAATTGGCGGATATTGCCCGCGCTGCCATTCCCAGGCCGGCGCGCGAGGCCGACCAGCATCCGGCACGCCGCCTGTTCCAGGCCGTGCGTATCGAGGTAAATGGAGAGCTTGATGGCCTGGGGGAGGCCCTGGAGGGCCTGGTTGGGTGTTTAAAACCCGGCGGGGTGCTGGTGGTTATTACCTTCCATTCGCTGGAGGATCGCATCGCCAAGCGTACCTTCCAGCGCCTGGCCGATCCGTGCACCTGCCCGCGTGAAGCGCCGGTGTGTGTATGCGGCAAAAAACCTGTCATTTACCGGCCGGAAAAAAGCGTTACCGCTTCGGCGCAGGAGTTGGACCAAAACCCCAGAAGCCGGAGCGCCCGCCTAAGGACGGCCCGCCGCCGATAGAATACTTCCGGAAAGCGAGGAATAGCCTGTGAGTGCATCCAATATCCAGCCCAAGGCGGTGCGCCGCGGGACAAGTTCGTCTTCGATGACCCGGGGCGCCAATGCACTGGCCCCGGCATATCAGCCTGCACCGCCTGCCAGGCAACCGCGCAGGCCTCAGCAGGCTCCTCAGCAGCCCAAACCGCAGCCGCGCGCCCCGCACACGGATATCCACACGCGCACGCTGGCTGTCCGGATGCCGCGGTTATCCTTCGCGCAGATATTGGGGCGCTTTGCGATCATGGGCGCGGCGTTTGCGCTGGCGGCGTTGGTCATTGGGCGCTACGCCATGATTTCGCAGCAAAATTATGAGATCCAGTGCATGAAAGCCAACATCGAGACCCTGAATGAGGAGCAGACCCGCCTGCTGACGGAACTGGCCTCGGCGCAGGATCTGGGCATGGTTCTGAATAAGGCGCAGGAATTGGGCCTTCAGAACCCGACGCAGGATCAGCTGTGCGTGGTGGAAAATGCCCCTCAGGCCCCCGTTATGGATGAGCAGCCGGGCACACCTGGCGATGTTATCGATGCTGGGCAGGATGCATCATGGTGGACTCAGATTATGCGGAGGTTGTTTGGGTGAAGCATAAAACCCGCAGGCGCTCCATTGCGCTGCAATTACCGGATATTCGCACACAAAAGCGTATCACCTGGCTGCTGGGCATAGTGGGTGCGCTTTTTCTGCTATTAATCGGGCGGCTGGCGTATTTGCAGTTGTATAAAAGCGATTGGCTGCAGGCCAAGGCGCAGGATCAGTGGACGCGCGAGCTTATCATTACGCCCTGGCGCGGCGCCATTCGCGATGTCAACGGGGAGCTTTTGGCCCAATCCGTTGCCTGCGAGGCGCTTGTGCTGCATCCGCGGGAAATCGAAAAAGCCGGCAATGCCGATGTCATCGCCGATTCCCTGGCCCCCATCATCGGGGTGGAGCGCGATGTCATTTTGCAGCGTGCCACGCGCAGCGCATATGAGGTGCTTTTAAAACGCCAGATCACGCAGGAGGAAGCCGACAAGGTGCGCGCGCTCAAACTCAGGGGCGTCGCCTTTACGGCCGACCGCAAGCGCGTCTATCCCGAAAATACGATGCTTTCGCGCGTGCTGGGGTATGTTACCATCGACGGCGTGGGGCAGGAGGGCCTGGAAGCTTATTACGAAAAATATTTAAAGGGCGAGCCCGGGCGCATGGAAACCGAAACCACCATCACCGGCGAGGAATTGCCCTATGCCGTTGAAAATTATGTGCCCCCGGTGCCCGGATTGGATGCCACGCTGACCATCGACAGCATCATCCAGCACTTTGCCGAGCAGGCCGTTGCCGAGGTGATGGAGCAATACACCCCCCAGTTTGCCGGATGCATCGTTATGGATGTCAACACCGGCGCCGTGCTGGCCATGGCGGGCGGGCCGACGATGGATCTAAACAATGTGCCGCGCAATGATATTGCGCTGCTGCAATCGCTGTCCCGCAACCCGATGATCCAGGATGTGTATGATCCGGGTTCCACCTTCAAGGTTATCACAACGGCCTCCGCCCTGGAGGAAGGCGTGGTAACGGCGGATTCCACCTTTACCTGCAGCGGCGGGCGTACCATAGATGGCGTTAAAATCCACTGCTGGAAACGCACCGGCGCCCATGGCACGCAAACGCTGATGCAGGCCGTGCGCAACTCCTGTAACCCGGTGTTTATCGACCTGGCCCTGCGGCTGGGCAAGGAGCGCTTTTATTCCTACCTGGAAAAATTTGGTTTTGGGCAAAATACCGGGATCGATTTTTATGGCGAGGCCAAGGGCATCGTCACCCCCGTCCAATATGTGCAAAATGTCGATTTGGCCTGCATGGGCTTTGGCCAGTCCATTTCGGTAACCCCCATCCAGCTTATCTCGGCCTTTAGCGCGGTTGTCAATGGGGGCACCAAGGTGACGCCCCATTTTGTACAAAGCCTTAAGGACAGCGATGGCAACGTCATCCAGGATTTTACCCCCTTGCAGGGGGAGCGCATTATCAGCGAGGCGACTTCCGCCATCATGCGCGAGATTTTGGAGTTTACCGTGCGCGACGGTATCAAGGGCGCCTATGTGCCGGGTTACCGCGTGGGCGGCAAAACCGGTACTTCCCAGATTTTTAAAGACGGTGCGCTGGTTCAGGGCAAGCATGTATCCTCCTTCATCGGGTTTGCCCCGGCGGATAACCCGCGCTTTGCCGTGCTGATGCTGGTCAACCAGCCCGAAACCGCGGTGGATTTCGGCAGCGTGGTCGCAGCCCCCTATGCGGGCAAGATCATTGCCAACGTGCTTAATTATTACAAAGTGCCCAAGGATGCGCTGGCCGGTGAAGAAGATGTGCTTAAAACCGTTAAAGTGCCCAATGTGGTGGGGATGAGTGCCGAACAGGCGGATGAAGAACTGGCCAAGGCCGGCCTTAACGCCATCCTGACGGGCGACGGCACCGTGGTTAGCCAGTTCCCCGCCGCGGAGGAGGAGATTTATACGGGCATGACGGTAACGGCGGTTACCGATCAGCCCTTTGCCGAGGATGAGGGCCAGCCGGTTGAGGTGCCCGATGTAACCGGCCTGAGCATACCCGAAGCCCTCAGCCGGCTGAGTGCGTATGGGCTTAACCTGAAAATACAGGGCGGAAGCGGCGTGGCCGTTTCCCAAAACCCGGCGGCCGGCACCCAGTCGGCAACGGGGCAGGATGTTATCGTAACCTTTAGCGAATGATGAGGGGGATGGCTATGAAACTGAACGCGCTTTTGTATGGGGTTCACCACACGCAAAAATGCGGAAGCGCAAACCCTGAAATCAGCGGCATTACATTTGATTCGCGCCGGGTAGCGCCCGGGGATCTGTTTTGCTGCCTGACGGGCCTTAAGGCCGATGGGCATGCCTTTGCCCAGGCCGCGGTGGACCGCGGCGCCGTCGCCCTTTTGTGCGAGCGAAAGCTTGATATTACGGGGCAGGCCGTGCAGATCATCGTGCCGGACACACGGGCGGCGATGGCGCTTTGCTGCGGCAATTTTTATGGCAACCCGGCTTCCGGCATGTGCATGATCGGTGTAACCGGCACCAACGGCAAAACCACGGTTACCCATTTGATTAAATCCATCGGGGAGGCCTTTGGCAAGCGCGTGGGGCTGATCGGCACCAACTATACGCTCATCGAGCATACGCGCATCGAATCGGAAATGACAACGCCCGATCCCTTTGAACTGCACGGCCTGCTGCGCCGTATGGCCGATAGCGGCGTGCAGTGGGTGGTGATGGAGGTATCGGCCCACGCGCTGCATTTCAGGAAATTGGAAGGCATCCATTATGATGTTGGCGTGTTTACCAACATCACGCAGGATCATCTCAACGATTTTGGCAGCATGGAGGCCTATTTTAACGCCAAGAAAAAGCTGCTTGTTCCCGGCTTTTGCTCGCATGCCGTGCTGGGGGCGGATGATCCCAAACTGCTGGAGTTTGCCCGCACCCTCAAGGTGCCTGTTACCACCTTTGGCACGGTGGAGGATGCCGGCGTGCGCGCCACAAACATTGAACTGGGGCAAACCGGGGTGGGTATGCGCCTGGAAGCGCAGGGCCGCGGGGTGGATGTTCAGCTTCATATCCCGGGCCGATTCAGCGTGCTCAACGGGGCCGCGGCCGCAGCCGCAGCGCTGTGTTTGGATGTGCCCTGGGCGGTCATCCGCTATGGCCTGCTGCAAGCCAAGGGCGTGCCCGGCCGCATGGAGGTGGTGCCATCCGGCGGGCGCGGGGCTTTTCTGGTCGATTATGCCCATACCCCGGATGCACTGGAAAATGTGCTGCGTGCGGTGCGCGGCTTTGCCCGCGGCCGGGTGATGGTTGTCTTTGGCTGTGGGGGCGACCGGGACCGCGGCAAGCGCCCCATCATGGGCCGCATCGCCGGGGAAATGGCCGATGCCTGCATTATCACCAGCGATAACCCGCGCACGGAGGATCCGGAGGCCATCATCGACGAGATCCTGTCCGGCATGGAGGGATGCCATGCCCAGGTCATCCGCCAGCCCGATCGCCGCGCTGCCATTCAAACGGCGGTTCAGTGGGCCGGGCCGGACGATGTTGTGCTGGTTGCCGGAAAAGGGCACGAGCCCTATCAGGATATCATGGGCGTTAAGCACCCGTTTTCCGATCAGGAAACCATTCGGGAGTGCCTGGCACAATAAGGGCGTTATTACAAAGGAACCGAGGGGGGAGCCGTATGTTTGAATCGCTGGAGGGGCTGATGCTGCCCATTGGCCTGGCGATCCTCATCGCATACGCATGTTGCTTTTTACTGGGCCCTGCGCTTATTCCCATGCTGCGCAGGCTGAAATTTGGGCAAACCGTCCGCGATGACGGCCCAAGCGGCCATCTGAAAAAGAATGGAACGCCCACCATGGGCGGCTTGGCGATATGGGCTGCTACCGCGGTGGGTGCGCTGGCGGCCTTTTGGGCGGATGGTACCATGGCCATCGTTGCCCTTATCAGCGCGTTGGGCTTTGGCGCCATCGGCTTTGCGGATGATTATGTTAAAGTTAAGCTCAAGCGCTCGCTGGGGTTGACGGCATGGCAAAAGCTGATCGGCCAGTTTGTTCTGGCTTTTCTTTTGGCGTGGTGGATTTCCCGCAGCCCGCAGGGCACGGTTTGGTACTGGCCCTGGGGCGGCAGCCTGGATTTGGGCTGGGCCTTTATCCCCGTTATGATGGTGCTGCTGGTGGGCTTTACCAACAGCGTCAACCTGATTGATGGGCTGGATGGCCTGGCCTCCAGCGTCACGGCGGTGGTAATGGCGGCGATGGCGCTGATTATCGCGGCGCTGTCGCGTGCGGTGGATAATGAACAGCTGGCGCGCGGGCTGGTTGGCCTGGCGGCGTTCTGTGGCGGCGCGGCGGGCGCGTGCATGGCGTTTTTGCGCGTCAACGCTTACCCGGCCCAGGTGTTTATGGGCGATACGGGTTCCATGTTCCTGGGTGGAGCGGTGGTTGCGGTTTTTGCCCAATCCGGCCTGATGCTGCTGCTGCCCATTATCGGCGGCATGTATGCGGCCACGGCACTTTCCGTGGTGCTCCAGGTGGGGTATTATAAGCTGACGCACAAGCGTATCTTTAAGATGGCGCCGCTGCATCATCACTTTGAGCTTTCCGGCATGCCGGAAACCCGGGTTGTGGCCATGTACACCGCCATTACGGCGCTTTTGTGCGTTATTGCGCTGCTTTTGGTTACGCTGTAATCGTTTGGAAGAAACGGGGGAAACGCCATGCGTTCATATCATGGCAAGCATGTATTTGTACTGGGCCTGGCCCGGAGCGGGGTGGCTGCGGCGCAGCTGTTGGTGCAGCTGGGCGCCCATGTCACCGTGGCGGACAGGAAAACGGATTTGCCCGATGTCCGCACGCAGCTGGAGGGCCTGCCGGTGGATTGGGTGCTGGGGCCCGGGGCCGATATACTGCCCGAAGGGGTGGATACCCTTTTAATCAGCCCCGGCGTGCCCATCGATGCCCCCATTGTGCGCCAGGCGCGCAGCCGCGGTATCCCTGTTATCGGGGAGCTGGAGCTGGCCTATCAAAATTGCCCAACCGCTCATCTGGCGGCCATTACCGGCACCAATGGCAAGACGACGACGACCGCGCTTTTGCTGGAGATGTTTTTAGCTGCCGGGCGGGAAGCCTGGGCGGCCGGCAATATCGGCACGCCGCTGGCTGCCCTGGTGGGAGATATGACGGTGGACAGCATGGTGGCGCTGGAGGTATCCAGCTTCCAGCTGGAGTCCATCGATACCTTCCGGCCCCAGGTCAGCGCCATCCTGAATTTGACGGAAGATCACTTGAACCGCCATGGCGATATGGCGGGGTATGCCGCGGCCAAAGCCCGTGTCTTTATCAACCAGACGCTGGCCGATGTACTGGTTATCAATGGCGATGATGCCCGCGTGTGCGAGATGGCCCAATCCGCCCATTGCCAGGTTGTTGCCTTTTCCCGCAAGCGGGAGGTGGAGGAGGGGGCCTGCGTGCAGGATGGCCAGGTGGTGTTTGTCCGTGCCGGACAGCGCTGCCCCATTTGCGCGGTGCAGGATATCCAAATAAAAGGCGCGCATAACCTGGAAAACGCGCTGGCAGCCACGGCGGTGGCCATCAAAATGGGCATTCCCCCGGCGGCGGTGGCGCGCGCGCTGCGCACCTTTAAGGGGGTAGAGCACCGTATGGAGCCCGTGTGCGAGGCCGCGGGCGTGCGCTTTATCAACGATAGCAAGGGCACCAATCCCGATTCCACCCTGCGCGCGCTGGAGGCCATCGACCGGCCGACGGTGCTGATCGCCGGCGGATACGATAAACACACCCCCTTTGAAGGGCTGGCCCATGCGGTGGCATCCAGCCCCGTTAAGGCCGTGGTCCTGATCGGGCAGACTGCCCCCCAGCTGGAACAGGCACTGCGCGGCGCCGGGGTGGAGACGCTGTATCGGGAAGCGGATATGCGAAGCGCCGTCTACCGCGCGGCGGAGGTGGCCGGGCCGGGGGCGCAGGTGCTGTTATCGCCCGCGTGCGCCAGCTTTGATATGTTTAGCGATTACGAGCAGCGCGGCGCCATTTTTAAGGCGATCGTCCAACAGTGGAAGGAGGAGCAGGATGCCTGCTGACCCAAAAGCCGTCCAGCGGATGGCGCAGGCAAAAGAAAAACGACATGCTCCGGACACCTTCCTGCTGATCCTGACGTTGTGCCTGGTGGGGTTTGGCATCCTGATGGTGTATGACGCCAGCTATTACTCCGCCATGGTAAAATTTGGCGATAGGATGTATTTTTTTAACAAACAGATCTTTGGCGCGGCCATGGGCATCGTGGGGATGATCGGCTGTTCACTGGTGGATTATCACTTCCTGGAAAAAATGCGCATGCCGGCTATGCTTTTATCCATTGCGCTGCTGGTGCTGGTGCTCATCCCGGGCATCGGCCAGGAATCCTATGGTGCACGGCGCTGGCTTAACGTGGGTATTTCCATCCAGCCCAGCGAAATATCCAAGTTTGCCATGGTTATCTATTTATCCTCCCTGCTTACCCGGCGGCGCGATCAGCTGCAATATTTTACCAAGGGCGTGCTGCCCGCGCTTTTCTGGATGGGCATTGTGGCGGGGCTGATCTGCCTTCAGCCCAACCTGTCCTCCGTGGTGTGCATCGCGCTGCTGACCTTTGCCATGCTGTTTGTTTCGGGCTGCAGGGTGCGCCATTTGGTCTATCTGGCCCTGTGCGGGGTGGTTGCCCTGGCGGTGCTGATTATATTGGAACCCTACCGCATGAAACGCATGATGGCCTTTTTGAACCCCTGGGAAAACCCGACGAATGAAGGCTACCAGCTTATCCAGTCCCTCTATGCGCTGGGAAACGGGGGATTAGGCGGTATGGGGCTTGGTTATTCAAGGCAAAAGTTCCAGTATCTGCCGTTTAGCGAAAGCGATTTTATTTTCTCCATCGTAGGCGAGGAATTTGGCTTTATCGGTGCGGTGCTGCTGCTGGCGGTATACGGCCTGTTTATCTGGCGCGGCGTGCGCATCGCCTATGCCGCGCGCGATCAGTACGGCACGTTGATGGCAATGGGCATTACCATTACCATCGCTATTCAGGTTATCATCAATGTGGCGGTGGTAACGGGCTCCATGCCGCCAACGGGTTTGCCCTTGCCTTTTATCAGCGCGGGGGGATCGTCGCTGGCTATTTTTATGAGCGGCGTCGGCGTGCTGCTGAATATCTCGCGCAGCATGCGAACGGTGGATTAACCCAATACCGCAAAAGATAAGGGGGAAATAAAATTGGCCAAAAGGGTAACCGTGGTGGTCATTATCTTGCTGCTGGCGTGCGCCGCCCTGTTTGTGCTGGATAGCCAGTGGCTGGTGCTGGATAAAATCGAGGTAACGGGCTGCCAGCTGCTGGACCAGGATCAAATTAAAAGCTATATCGGCCTGGAATGCGGCCAGCCCATGCTGCGCATCCGCACATCCGTTGTGCGCCAAAATATCCAATCCATTCCTTATGTGGAAAAAGCAACCGTCAAGCGTATCTGGCCGGATACGCTGCAGGTTACGATTGTGGAGCGCTCCGTAGCCGGATGCATGGCCTGGGGGGAAGGACTGGCGTTGCTGGATGTAAACGGCTGCGTGCTTGAGCTTCGCCAGACGCTGGAGGATGCGCACCTGCCCTGCGTGCTGAACCTGACGGTGGAGGATGCCATTCCCGGGCAAAAGCTTAAGATGAAGGACCGTAAGGAGATCGAGGATAAGGAAATCCGCCAGGAACAGCTGGAGTTTGAACAGCTTAAACTGGATGTGGCCTGCCAGTCGCTTGCGGCGCTGAAAAACCAGAATGCCATGGGGCTTATCGATACCATCGATGTCGGCCACCCCAGCGAGCTGGTTATGCAAACGCGCGAGGGGATCCGCGTACTCTTTGGCCTGCCTACCGGCCTGGAAGAAAAAGCAGCCTGGCTGGCCCAGGTGCTGCCGCAAATCCGCAAGGAGGGCCACCGGTCCGGCACGCTGGATGTATCCATACCGGGTGAAGTTGTCTTTTCCCCGGAAGGGGAGGAACCGGAGCAAACCCCGCTGCCCGAACAGCCTGCCGAAAGCCCGGCGGCCGCATGAACCATAAAAAACCTTGTGACAGCGTTGGCAAACCATAACAGGCGCCCGGCCATCGGCCAGGCGCCTGTTTGCATGTGTAAGCTGTTCTTTGCGGTGACAGGGGCTTAGCCCTCCATCGCGTTATCGATTTCATCCCAGGGAATGACGTCATCCTCCTGCAGATGCTTTTTGGCTGCAATGCGTTTGACCATCAGGCCGGAGGTGAAGACAACAAGCGTTACCAGCCAGCCGCCGACAAACTGCGGCCACAGGCCATACGATTGTGTATCATACCCACCCTGGGTGAAGTAGTGGTACAGGCTCCACCCAAGAAGCCCGGCCAGCACAAGCGGGCAGACACAGCGGATCAGGCTGTCATACCAGCTGCCAAGGCGGATGCCGGTGGCGGTGCGGTTGAATTCCTCCCGGATGCGGCTGGGCTTGAAAAACCAGCCTACCGCAAGGCATTCCAGCACGCCGACGGTTAACAGGTTGACTTCGTTGCACCAATGGTCGACAATATCCAGCCAGTTCAGGCCGGCTTTGGTGGCAAACAGCAGGGAAACCAGCCCTGCCGCCAGGCAGACGTTGAAGGTGGTTTTGCGCTTGTTTAAGTGGAATTTATCCGAGATGGCCGTGGATACACCCTCCACAATGGAAAAGGCGGAATCAATGGCCAACGTCAGCAGCGTCAGGTAGAAGATGACGGCAAAGATGGAATTGACCACGGGGCTGGAGGACAGGGAAACCAGCGCCATGGGATATACCACAAATGCCGTGCTGATGCTGCTGCCGGCCTTAAGCGCCCAGGCATCCATGGTGCCGGTGCCGGAGATGGTTGTAAATAACACGATGCCGGCCAGCACGCTAATGGCCATATCGGAGATGGCGATGATGGCGCAATCCTTGATAAGATCGCTTTTTTTGCTGACAAAGGAACCGTAGGCGATCATGATGGCCATCATGATGGACAGGCTGTAAAACACCTGGCCAAAGGCCGCCGTCCACAGGGCGGGGTTGGCAAGCGCGCTCCAATCCGGCACAAAAAGTTGCTTGAGGCCATCGGCCGCATGGGGCAGCGTAAAGCCCTTGATGGCCAACAGTACCAGCAAAATAATGGGCAGAAATACGGTGTACTTAACCACCTTGCCCACGCTTGTGGTGCCCTTGCGGATGCACAGGTAAATCATCGCCCAGGCAACCAGAAGTGCCAGAATCATGCCGCCGGGGATGTCATAGCCGCCGGGGGCGGTAATGCCGGTTACCTGAATGACATCGTTCATGAAAATCTGGCCAGCCCCTGCAGGATCGCCGGTGAAGGCGCCCATGTTGAAGGATTTAACCACCATAAACAATACCCAGGCCAGCACGACGGCATAGTAGCAAACAATAAAAAAGGCGTTGGCAACGCCGGCCCATCCGATCCATTCCGCCTTTTTGTTGATGCTGCGGAAAGCACCGGGTGCACCCAACCGGGTTTTGCGGCCGATGGAAAGTTCCATCAACAGCAGGGGAAAACCCAGAATAACCATAGCCAACAGGTAGACCAGCAAAAAAGCACCGCCACCATAGGTATAGGCCAAGCCTGGGAAACGCCACGCGTTGCCCAAGCCTACTGCCGAGCCGATGGCGGCCAGGATAAATACGCTCCTGGAAGACCAACTCTCCCGCTCCATCAATCAAACCCCTCTTCATACGCGGATGCCGGAATTACCGGGCAGGCGCAGGCATGCCCCCATGCATAGCCTGCCATGGGCACCCTTCTTTTTAAACAAAATTATTGTTACATGAGGATGGATGTTTTGTCAATGGCCGCTTTTTAAGAGGAGGCAATCGATATGGCAGCGGTAAAAGAAAATCACCCCTATCCCGCACTTATGCGGAAAGCGGCCGCTCCACATGGCCGAGCGGGGCAAAAATGCGCTGAAAAATTTTAGCAATTTGCAAAAAGGGTTTGAAGTCTTGCCGGCTTACCTGTATAATGTAATCTATATAATGGTGTCGAAAGATGCGGTAGAGGGGAGGAAGCAGGCTTGAAACAAGCAGTCATGGTTGTTGACTTTGGGGCTTCCAAAATCTCCTGCATGATCGGCACCGCTTCCCCGGGGGCCCGCAGCGATGCGGAGGGTGTAAGCAGCGTTCCTTACGCGGGCTATAGCGCCGGCCGCTGGATGGATCCGGCAGGTGTGGCCGATGCGGTATATGATGCGGTGCGTACCGCGCAGCAGCGTGCCCGCCACCGCATGCGGGATGTGTATATCGTCGTTCCCGGCGATTATACGCGCGTTGTGTGCGGCAAGAGCGGCGCCCAGATCACCGCAAAGGATAACCGTGTTTCGCGCGAGGATATCGAGCGCCTGATCCGCTCCACCGAAGGGGTCTACCGCCCCGACCGCTACAAGGTCATTCACCGCAGCATGGCGTATTATTCGCTGGATGAAATGGGCCGGGTGGAAAACCCGGTGGGCCAGCGCGGGCGCAAGCTGGGCGGGTTGATCGGCTATGTCCTGGCAGACACCCTGTTTTTAAAGGATGCGCAGGCCATCTGCGATGAGCTGGGGCTGTCCATCCGCGGCTACGTTGCCTCTTCACTGGGGCAGGGAATGTCCTACATTCCGGTGGAAGCGCGCGCACGCATGGCGGCGCTGGTGGATGTAGGGTATGCCTCCACACAGGTGGCGCTTTTCCAGGGGGAGGGTATGATTTACCACGAAACCCTGCCCGTGGGCGGCCGCCACATTGTATCCGATCTGGCCACGGGGCTGGAGGTTTCCCTGGATGAGGCCGAAATGATCAAACGCAGGTATGTGTTTGGCATGACCTTTACGGAGGATTCCAACCTTAAGCTGCTGATTGAAAAGGATGACCGCATCACCCGGTTTGATTACCGCCTTGTCCACGATATTATCGAGGCCCGGGTGGAGGAAATCAGCGAGATGGTGGGGAATGCCTTGGCGGGCTGCGGCTTCCGTTTGGGGGCACGCACGCCGGTTTACCTCAGCGGCGGCGGGCTGGCCATGATGCGGGGCGCACGCCCCTTTATCACCACCCAACTGGGCAGGCCGGTGCAGGTTATCACCCCGCATACCGCGGCCATGAACACGCCAAACCATGCGGCGTTGGCCGGCGCGGTTGATTATATCTTGGCGTATACCGAAGAAAGCCGGCCGGGCGGCATCCGATCCGCCTTGCGCCGCTTCTTTACACGATAGATCTACAAGGAGGAAACATCATGCCCACCAACATGGAATTCGATCAGGAAATCGCCTCGTTTGCCGTGATTAAAGTTGTCGGCGTGGGCGGGGGCGGCAATAACGCCGTCAACCGCATGATTACGGCAGGGCTGCGCGGCGTGGATTTTGTTGCCATCAATACCGATAAGCAGGCCCTGGCTTACAGCCAGGCCTCCGAGCGCCTTCAGATCGGCGAAAAGCTGACCCGTGGGCTGGGTGCCGGCGGTAATCCCAGCATTGGCCAGCGCGCTGCCGAGGAAAGCCGGGATGAAATCGTCGAACAGCTGCGCGGGGCTAACCTGGTGTTTGTCACGGCGGGCATGGGCGGCGGCTCCGGCACGGGCGCGGCGCCGGTTATCGCGGGAATCGCGCGGGAAATGGGCATTTTAACCATCGGCGTGGTTACCCGCCCGTTCTCCTTTGAAGGGCGTGTGCGCGCTGCCAATGCCGATACCGGCGTTAGCAACATGATGAAAAACGTCGATGCGCTGGTCACCATCCCCAATGACCGTTTGCTTGGCATCGTCGGCAAGGGGACGACGGTTTCCCAGGCATTCAGCATGGCGGATGATGTGCTGCGCCAAGGTATCGCGGGCATTTCCGATTTAATCTCCCAGCCCATGCTGATCAACCTGGACTTTGCCGATGTGCGCACCATTATGTCCGATGCGGGCATGGCGCATATGGGTATTGGCGTTGCCTCGGGCGACAGCCGCGCGGTCGAAGCTGCCAAGCAGGCGGTACAAAGCCCGCTGCTGGAAACCTCCATCGAAGGGGCGACGGGCGTTATCATTAATATCACCGGCGGCGAGGACCTTGGCCTGCTGGAAGTGGACGAGGCGGCTTCCCTCATTACCCAGGCGGCCGATCCCAATGCCCATATTATCTTTGGTGCCGGCATCGATCCCACGCTGCAGGATGAGGTGCGCATCACCGTTATCGCCACCGGCTTTGGCGGCAAAAACAACGTTAAACCCACGGCGGCCCCCGCTGCCCGCACGCCGGAGGCCCGTGCGCCTGAAACCCGGCCGGTTGCTGCCCCCGTGGCGGCGCCCGCCCCCCAACCCGCCCCGCAGCCGGCGCCCCGCCCCGCAGCCCCCATGATGGACGAGGCGGAGGATGACGGCGGCCCGCAGCTGCCGCGCTGGATCTATCCGGAGCAGAGCAAGGCCGATAAGCCCGCCGCTGCGCCCAAGCAGGAGCCTGCCAAGGAACAGGGCCGTACCTCCAGCTTTGAGGTTCCCGCCTTCCTGCGCCGCAAGAAAGATTAATACCCCCTATATTTTCGGATTGCCGATATTCCGAAGGCCGCGCAAATAGATTGCGCGGCTTTTCTTTTTTGGCAAAATGCTGCATATCCATTTACTTGGAGTGCTTTTTATGGCAGGATGCGCGGCGCGCCGCTGCGACGGAAGGCGCGGGGGGCATCTGCTATGCTTCGCGTGGGTGATGGGCATGTTTGAGGTTATTGGGGAGTGGGTGTTCCTGCAAAATATGCTGTTAAACCTGGGGCTTATCCTGACGGCGGCCCGGCTGGCACGGGTGAGGCTGCGCATGGGGTTTGCGTGCCTGGCGGCGGCATGGGGCGGGGTATATGCAGTGCTGGCGCTCTACCGGCCGATGGGCTGGCCCAGCCAGCTGGCCATGCCCTTTTTGATGTGCCTGATAGCGCTTATCAAAAGCCGTGCGCCGCGTTTTCGCTGGCTGGCCATGGGGGGCTGGCTGATGGGGGCCTCCGCCGCACTGGCCGGGCTGGCGCTGATGCTGGGCCTTTTATTTGAAGGCGGATGCTGGGTGGGCGGGGTGTACCAGCTGCCTGCGCTGCCCATGGCGCTTTTAACGGTGGCCACAGCGGCCGGGGGAATCTGGCTGCGGGTGGATCAGGGCAGGCGCGTTGTCGCCCGCCAGCAGGCATTTCACGCGCGCATGACCATTTTATGGCATGGAAGGTGCTGCCAGGTGCAGGCGCTGATCGATACCGGCAATACCATGCGCGAGCCGCTGGGCGGGCTGCCGGTAGCGGTGGTGGAGCGCGGGGTGCTGGCGGCAGCTTTTGGCCCGCAGGCATTGGTCCAAAAGCATGGCAGGCCGGTGGCCTTTGAAACGCTGACCGGCCCCGGGCAGGCGCGCGCCTTTATGCCGGATGCGTTGTTTTTGCGCTTGCAGGGAAGGGAGAAACCCTGCCGCGCCTGGATCGCGCCGGTGGATACGCGCTTTGGGGAGGGCATCCGCTCGGTGGTGCCCATCGGCATATTACCATAAAGGAGGGTTCAATATGTTTGAAAACATGCGAAAGGTTTATATGCGCCTTTACCGGCATTGGCTGCGGCTGTGGAGCGGGCGGGCGCGGGCTTATTACATCGGCGGCAGCGATGTGCTGCCCGTGCCGCTTACCCCGGAGGAAGAACAGCAAACCGTGGCGCGCCATATGCAGGGCGATGCCCAGGCGCGCGATATCCTTATTGAGCATAACCTGCGTTTGGTGGTGTATATCGCCCGCAAATTTGATAATACGGGCATCAACATTGAAGATTTGATTTCCATCGGAACCATTGGGCTGATCAAGGCGGTAGGCACGTTTGATCCGGAGAAAAAAATCAAACTGGCCACCTACGCTTCCCGGTGCATTGAAAACGAGATTTTGATGTTCCTGCGCCGCACCGGCAAAAACCGCATGGAGGTATCCTTTGATGAACCGCTGACCACCGATTGGGATGGCAACGAGCTGCATCTAAAGGATGTTATGGGTACGGAACCCGATATCGTCACCCGCAATATCGAGGAACAGGCCGACCGGCGTATGGTGCGCGATGCCATTGCCCGCCTGCCCGGGCGGGAGCGGCACATTGTGGAGCTGCGCTTTGGCCTGGATGGCGGCGGCGAGCGCACGCAAAAACAGGTAGCCGACGAGCTTGGCATTTCGCAATCCTACATTTCGCGCCTGGAAAAACGCATCCTCAGGCGGCTGGAAAAGGATGTCAGCGCCCTGATGAAACCCTAAACGCATAAAAGGCAATAAATCGACGCTGGAGGTATGTATAACCGCGCGCGCCCCCGCTCAGCTTAAAGGGTACAAAAGCAAAAGGGGGCCAACAACATGCAAAAGGTGGACCTGTGCGGCGTAGATACCTCCCAGCTGCCTGTCATCCCCAATCAAAAAATGGATGAATTGCTGAAAAAGGTGCAATTTGAAAAAAGTCGGGCCGCGCGCCAGGAGTTGATCGAGGGCAACCTGCGCCTGGTGCTTAGCGTCATTCAGCGCTTTGCCAACCGGGGAGAGGCGGCGGATGACCTGTTCCAGGTGGGCTGCATTGGGTTGATGAAATCCATCGATAATTTTGATACCCGTATGAACGTGCGCTTTTCCACCTATGCCGTGCCCATGATCATCGGGGAGATCCGCCGCTTTCTGCGCGATAATAATGCCCTGCGCGTCAGCCGCTCGCTGCGCGATCTGGCCTACAAGGCCATGCAAACGCGGGAGCGTTTGACCCGCGAAAGGGGCGAGGAACCCGGCGTGCTTGAAATCGCCAGGGAGTTGGACCTGCCCGCGGAGGAGGTTGCCGCCGCGCTGGAGGCCATACAGGATCCGCTTTCCTTGCAGGAGCCGCTTGGAAACGACGGCGGGGAGGATTTGCTTTTGATGGACCAGATCCAGCAGCCCGGCGAGATGGAGCAGCAGTGGGTGGAGGATATCGCTTTAAACCAGGCCATGTCCGCCCTGCCCCAGCGGGAGCAGAAGATTATCAAAATGCGCTTTTTTGATGGCCGCACCCAAATGGAGGTAGCCCAGGAAATCGGCATCTCCCAGGCGCAGGTGTCCCGGCTGGAAAAGGGCGCGCTGCTGCGCATCCGAAAGCAGATATAGGCCCGGTGTTTTTTAACAAAGCCGGAAGTTTGGCAGGAAGGCCCGGCGTTCGCTCAAACAAAATATCCATATCGCTGAATCAACCAAAGCGCAGGCATTGGCCCTGCGCTTTTTAGATGCAGGCAAAATGATGGCGCAAATGCTTGGGGCGGCTAGCTCCAGCAAATGCCGGAAGCCATCACCGGCTATCAGGGGGCAGTAGGTCATGCAAGGCCTGTATCCACTTTAAAATAGTCTTTTAGCGCCGCGCAAAGCCGGCCCGGGCCATCCGTGGGAAAGGAATTGGCCGGGCCGCATGCCGCCAGGGTTTTCCAATAGCCGGCGTTGACCGTAAAGGCGGCTATTTTGTTGTAGGCATCTTTCCAATAGGGGAAACCCTGGCCCGATAGGGCAAATGGGGTAGTTATGGGCCGTTTTTGGGCTGATTTTTATGGATAAAAAGGAATTATTTGCCTGGGCGGCGTATGGATATTGGAAAGAAAGGAAGGGAAGGGTTATGACCATCCGGGAAGCATTGCAACAACATGAAAAGTACTATTTGTCACCCTATGCCACCCAAAGCGCAGATACGCGCGGCAGGGAAAAGCCGATTTCCCCCTGCGATATGCGTACCCCCTTCCAGCGCGACCGCGATCGCATCGTGCACAGCAAATCCTTTCGCCGCCTGATGCATAAAACGCAGATGTTTTTATCCCCGGAAGGGGATCACTACCGCACGCGGCTGACCCATACCATGGAGGTATCCCAGATTGCCCGCACGCTGGCGCGCTGCCTGCGGTTGAATGAGGATTTGACCGAGGCCATTGCCCTGGGGCATGATCTGGGGCACACCCCCTTTGGGCATACCGGGGAGCGCACGTTAAACGCGCTGATGCCGGGCGGCTTTCGCCATAGCGAGCAGTCCCTCCGGGTGGTGGAGGTGCTTGAAAACCAGGGGGAGGGGCTGAATTTAACCTGGGAGGTGCGCGATGGCATTGCCCAGCATACCATGTCGGGCCACCCCGCCACGCTGGAGGGGGCATGCGTTTCGCTGGCCGACCGCATCGCCTATATCAACCACGATATCGATGATGCCATCCGCGGCGGCAAACTGTCGCCCGATCAGCTGCCCCGCCATCTGCTGGAGGTGCTTGGGCAAACCCACGGCCAGCGCATCGAAAATATGATTTGGGATATCATGCGGCATTCCCAGGATAAGCCCTATGTGGCCATGAGCGATCAAATCGGCGAGGCTACCCTGCAGCTTAGGCAGTTTTTGTTTGAAAACGTTTATCGATATACCATCGATCCCAAGGAAGAAGAGCGCGCTGCGCATGTCATGAGCCATCTTTTTGCATACTATCTGGAACACCCCAATGAAATGAGCGATGGCGCGTGGCATCGCCGCATGCAGGCCCCGCTGGAGGTGCTGATATGCGATTATGTGGCGGGGATGAGCGATGGCTATGCCCTGCGGCAGTATCGCGCGCTGTTTATGCCAACGCCCTATGCGGATTAAGCCAAATTGGAGGGGCCAAAATAAAGGGAAAATGGGTTTTGTGTCGTATAAAGAGAATATGTGCGGTTAGGGAGGTGCGGCATGGCGGGTTTTGTGGATGACAAGTTTATCGCCGAAGTCAAGCTGCGCAACGATCTGGCCGCGGTCATTCGTGAATATGGCGTTGTGTTAAAGCCTGTCGGGCGCAGGCTAAAGGGCGTATGCCCCCTGCACCAGGATAGCGAGCCTTCCTTTTATGTGGAACCCCAGCAGCAGTTTTTTAAATGCTTTGGCTGCGGGGCGGGAGGGGATGTCATTGGCTTTGTTATGCAAATGGAAAAGCTGGATTTTCCTGCCGCGCTGGAGCGCCTGGCGGAGCGCGCGGGCCTGCCCATGCCCGAAACCGATGATGAAGCCTGGCGGGCACGCCGTCAGGCACGCGAAAGTGTGTATGAGGCCAACCGCATGGCGGGGCGCTATTATTTTAGCACGCTTTTTTCACCGGAAGGTAAGGAAGGCCTGGCCTATCTGCGCAGCCGGGGCCTGTCGGATGGCATCATCCGCCGCTTTGGCCTGGGCTATGCGCCCAAGGGATGGGATGGCCTGATAAAAGAAGCCGCCCGTCACCATATCCGCCCCGAAACCCTTAAAACGGCCGGCCTTGCCCAGCAGGGGGAAAAAGGCCTGTTTGATTTGTTTCGCGGGCGCGTTATGTTCCCCATTATCGAGCCGCGCGGCCAGGTGGTGGGCTTTGGCGGGCGTGTGCTTGGCCAGGGCTCGCCCAAATACCTTAATTCCCCTGCCACGCCGGTATTTGATAAGCACAAATGCCTGTTTGGCCTTAACCTGGCGGCGCGGGATAAAAAGCTGCCCTACCTTATCCTGGTGGAAGGCTATATGGATGTGGTGTCGCTGCACCAGGCCGGCATCACGCAGGCTGTCGCCGCGCTGGGAACGGCCTTTGGGGAGGATCATGCCCGGCTGATCAAGCGCTATGTTAAAGAGGTATATGTTTGCTTTGATGGCGATGCGGCCGGCGTCAAAGCGGCGCTTCGCAGCTTTGAAACGCTGGAGCGCCAGGGCCTTAGCGTGCGCGTGCTGCGCATTTCCGATAACCGGGATCCGGATGACGTCGTTCGCCAGGGCGGAGCCGCCGCTTTCGAGCGGGAAATGAAAAATGCCCTGACGGTGCCGGATTTTCGCATGCTGCTGGCGCGGGAAGCATCGGATATGTCCACCTCCCAGGGCCGGGCGCAGTTTGCCGTGGCCTGTGCCGATCTGCTGGCAGCCATCCAAAGCCCCATCGAGCGGGAGGAGCACCTTAAACGCTGGATGGAGCGGCTGCAGCTGGAAACCGGTTTTTCCGCAGACAGCCTGTATGCGGAGGTGGAGCAGGCCTTAAAGCGGCACCGCATCACGGTAGCCAGGCCCAAACCGGCCGGTGCGGATACCGCCCACGTACAGGAAAATGCCGAGCCTGTGCCCAAGGCGGAGGGCGAGCTGATCGCCCTTTTATACGAGGGCGGGCCGGCAGCCGAGCAAGCCGTCGCCGGCCTGCAAGGCGAGGATTTTTCCCACCCCGTATGCCGGGCGTTGTTTGAAAAGCGTAAAAAGGCAGCCCTTAGCGTGACGGATGCCGTTTCCGATATGGCGGAAGGAGACAAAAAGATCGCCCTTGGCCTTTTTATGCGGGATATGCCGGGCGACCGCGCCCGACTGACGGCGGATTTGGTTGCCGCCGTGCGCAAGGCAGGCGTTGAAAGGCAGATCGGGCAGTTGGAAAACAGGCTGCAGCAAGGCGCGCTGACAGAGGCGCAGCGCCTTGAGATATTAGAGCGCATACAGATGCTCTACCGGCAGTATAAGGCCTAGGCACAGCCCGGGCTTACCCTTACAAAGGAGTGACCAATTTGGCACAACAAACCCAGAACCCATCCGGCAGCTTTCAGGATATCGTAAACGAACTTATTAACCGCGGCAAGCGCAAAAACGGCGTGCTGACCAACCGCGAAGTGGCGGATGCCCTTGCCAAGCTGCCGCTGGATTCCGATCAGATCGAGGAAATCTACGTTGCGTTTGAAAAAAGCGGCATTAACGTTATCGATTATGAGATCGAAAAGGAAGTATCCGCCGAGCCGCTGACGGAGGATAATATCGAAATCGCCCTGCCCGAGGGCATTGCCATCGATGACCCGGTGCGCATGTACCTGAAGGAAATCGGCAAAGTGCCCCTGCTTACGCCGGAGGAGGAGATCGATATCGCCAAGCGCATGGCTGATGGGGATGAGCGCGCCAAGAAAAAGCTGGCCGAAGCCAACCTGCGCCTGGTGGTGTCCATCGCCAAACGCTATGTCGGCCGCGGCATGCAGTTTCTGGATCTGATCCAGGAAGGCAATATGGGCCTGCTCAAGGCGGTGGAAAAATTTGATTATACAAAGGGCTATAAATTTTCCACCTACGCCACCTGGTGGATCCGCCAGGCCATTACCCGCGCCATCGCCGATCAGGCGCGCACCATCCGCATTCCCGTTCATATGGTGGAAACCATCAATAAGCTGATCCGCGTGCAGCGCCAGCTGCTGCAGGACCTGGGGCGCGATCCCACGGCAGAGGAAATCGCCGCGGAGATGGGGGTCAGCGAGGAAAAGGTGCTGGATATCCTCAAAATTGCGCAGGAGCCGGTTTCGCTTGAAAAGCCCATCGGCGAGGAAGAAGACAGCCATCTGGGCGATTTTATTCCCGATGACGATGCCCAGGCGCCCGATGATGCCGCCGCCAACGCCATGATGCGCGAGGAATTGCAGCGCACGCTTTTAACCCTGACCGAGCGCGAGCAGATGGTTCTCATGCTGCGCTTTGGCCTTAAGGATGGCCGCAACCGCACGCTGGAGGAAGTGGGCAAGGCCTTTAACGTTACGCGCGAGCGTATCCGCCAGATCGAAAATAAGGCGCTTCGCAAGATGCGCCACCCCAGCCGCAGCAAACGGCTGAAGGATTTTGTCGAATAAAAGGGGGCCGGATAATGCGCTACCATCTGGATACCATCCCGGTATGGGATGCTTATAAGGAAAAAGCGCCCTGCCCGCTGTGCCGGCTGATGGACCGGGCGGAAAAAAGCTATGTGGATAACTTTTTGGGCGGCTCGGTCATGGAACCCGATGTGCGCATTGAGGTTAACCAAAAGGGCTTTTGCCGCCACCATTTCGGGCTGCTGTACGCCCAGCGCAACCGCCTGGGCGTGGCGCTGATGGCGCATACCCATTTGGGGGAAACCCTGAAGGATTTGGATAAAAGGCTGGACGGCGCGCTGGGTGCCGTGCGCCGCGGCGTCGGTTTGTTTGACAGCGGGGTGCTGGCCAAGGCCAACAAAAACGGGGCGTTGCCCCAGGCGTTGAACCGCCTGAAGGAAGCAACGGCCGATCCGGGAAAAACGTGCATCATCTGCGAGCGCCTGGAGGAAACGCTGGGCCGCTATGTGTATACGCTGATGTGCATGTACGAAAACGAAAGCGATTTCCGCAAGGCTTTTGCCGAAAGCAGCGGCTTTTGCCTGCCGCATTTTGCCATTGTGCTGGATCGCGCCCCGCAGCATCTTCACGGCCGCCGGCTGGAGGATTTTTTAACCACGCTGATTACCATCGAAAAAGCCCATCTGCACCGCTTGTCCGATGAGTTATACGGCTATACCCAGCAATTTGATTATGTCAACGCCGGCAAGGATTTTTCCGCCTCGCGCGATGCGGTGCCCCGCACGCTCAACGCCCTGCGCGGCGGTGTATTGGGGGAGAGTTAGCCCATGCGTTCCCCACGCCGGGTTTGGTTGCCGGAACAAAAGAAAAAATACCGCAGGCATACCTGGATAGGGCCCATGTGCCTGGCGCTGGGCGTGGTGGTGCTGGCGGTTGGCATCGCGTTTTGCTTTGGCGCCGATATGGCGATAAACAGCCGCCTGTACCCGCGCGATGTGCCCAGGGAGCTTGGCGGCCGGGGGCAGACGTGGGCGCTGAACCAGGTATCGCTTGGCCGGCTGGGGCAGGCCGGCGATGTGCTGTGCTGTGACCTGGATGGCGGAAGCCCCGATATCGCCGTGGCTTACCCGGATAAGGGCGTGGTGCAGCTATCGTTTAACCTGGATCAGGCTGGCGGCAGCTGGCAAAACGTAAACCAGCAGGTGCCCGGCGCATGCGCCCTGGGTGCCATGGATATCGACGGCGATGGCCGTTGCGATTTGCTGGCGGCCTGTGGACAGGGCGGCGGATTGCAGGCCCTTGTAAACCCGGGCCCCGTCAGCGCACGCAAGGGCGATGTATGGCAGGCCCTTGCCTTCCCCCAGGTGGCGGAGGGCAGCTGGACAACCATGCGAACGGGGCATTTTACATCCCTGCAAAAAACCCAGATTTTGCTTTACGGCACGCCAAAGGACGGCGAAAACCCCGTGCTTTGGCTGTTGACGCCGCCCGATTCCGTCGCCAAGCAGGCCGCCCCCAAAAACTGGACGCTGACGGAGGTTGCCCAGGATCTGGGGGACATCGGCCGGATGGAAGTGGGCGATATTGATGGCGACGGCTATCTGGAGGTTGTGGCCCTTGTTGAAAAAAACCGCAAGGGTACGCCGGCGCTGGTATGGCTGGCCATCCAGGGCAGCGGCGGGTATACCATGACGGAGCTATATGTCGGCAGCGAGCTGACCACGCAGGAGGCCATCGCCATTTGCGATATCAATGGGGATGACACACTGGATATTGTGCTGCATGCGGGCGGGTATTTATATCTGTTTACCCGTACGGAGGGGTGGCCGCCGCGCTTTAAGCTGTCCATTCAGGCCAAGGACCCGGTTGCCCGGGGGGCTGCTGGCGCGATGATCGCCGCGGATATTGATGGCGATGGTGCAGCGGAGCTGCTGGGCGGCCTGGACGGGGGCGATCGTACCCTGCCTTCCAACCGTACGGCGCTGTTTGCCATTGACCCGGCGCTTGAGGCCCTGCCCGATTTTGGCCTGGAGGTGCTGGGCATCAAATGGGGCGATGGCGCCATCCCGTTTACCACGGGGGAAAATTGGGGCTTGCTGCGCGCCGCCGATATCGATGGCGACGGCAGGCAGGATATGGTGGCCGTGTGCATAGGGTATCGAAGGGTGATGCCCATTTTATCGGTATGTTGGCTTAAAAACCCGGGTTCTTTTCCGGAAGATATCATCCTGGTATCCGATTGATCTGCGCGTTTCCGGCATAAGCCGGCAGGAAATACAAGGGAGGAATGTTTATCATGAAGGCCAGTATCGTCAGTGCCAATGAGTGGTTGTATCCCGATATCGATACCTACCCATCGGCGTGCACCAGCATCGTGCTGCATGCCCCGCGCGGCGGGTATTTGAGTGTGCAGGTGCATATCCCCGCTACCACACCGGGGGATGCGATCGCCGTTGAAACCTCGGGCGATATCACCAAGCTTGGGCCGGTGGAATGCTATCGGCTGATCGATGTGCTGGTGGAGCATAACGTCGGCAAGGCGGGGTATTCGGCCCTGGAGGGGGAGGATGTATCCTCCTTTACCACGCGCAAGGCGCCCTTTAGGGCGTATGATGCCATGCAGCCCTTCAGCCAGGGCGGCAATGTGGTGGAAAAGCAAACCACGGCGCTGTATCTGGCCTGGCCGGTGGCCAAGGATGCGGTGCCCGGCACCTATCAGGGTACCGTTACCGTTTCGGTGGGCAGCCAATCGGTGGCCTTCCCGGCCACGCTGACGGTGCACAAGGCCACGATGCCCGATAAAAACCGCCTGTCCATTACCAACTGGTATTCCGTAGGCGCGCTTAACCAGTATTATCATCTGGAGCCCTATTCCGAGCGCTGGTTTGAGCTTTACGGCAGGCTGATGCGCCTGATGCAGCGCACGCGGCAGACGCATTTGATTATCAACCTGGGCGCGATTGATATTAAGGAAATGCCCGGGCAGGTTTATGAGTTTGATTTTTCCAAGATCGAGCGCGTTATCCGCATGGCGGTGGAGGCCGGCTTCCAGACGCTGGAGCTGGGGCACATCGGCGTGCGCAACTATAAGCAGCATGAAAATATCTGGCTGTTCTACCGGCCGGAAGGCAAAAAACTGTACGCCACCTCGCCGGAAGCCTATCGCTTCCTGGCGCAGTTCTTGCCCAAATGGGCGGCGTTTTTGCGCGAGCATGGCTGGTATGACATGGCTGTGCAGCACGTCAGCGATGAACCCACCATGAAAACGGCGGAAGATTACCGCATGCTGTCGGCCATCATTCGCAAGTTTATGCCGGGCGTTCCGCTGTTTGATGCCATCGTCCACCCCGAGCTGCGCGGGGCTTCCGATTATTGGGTGCCCTATAACAGCATTTACCAGCAGCGGCAGGAGCAGTGGGAGGAGCTTCGCTTCCTGGGCGATCAGATCTGGTGCTATACCTGCTGTGCGCCGGGCGGCAAATGGCTTAACCGCTGCGTGGATATGGAGCTGCTGCGCCCCCGGTTGATGCACTGGGGCAACTACCGGTTTAACCTGTCGGGCTATTTGCACTGGGGCTTTAACTTCTGGCGCACCCTGCCCGAAGGGGAAAGCATTTACGATCACATGAACGCCCCCGCCGATACGGATGGCCTGTTCTGGCCGGCGGGCGATACGCACATGTGCTATCCGGGCAACCAAAACGGCCCGTGGATGAGCGTGCGCGCCGAGCGCATGCGCGCGGGTGCGGAGGATTGCGAGATGCTGTATATGATCGACGATGCCGATCACGACAAGGCGATGGAAATTTGCTTTGGTGCGCTGCGCGCGTTTGATGATTATACAACCGATGTGGCAGTATTTGAACAAAATTACATCCGCCTGCTGGAGGCGTGCGACGCCGTGCAGTAAAGCATGGATAAACCCCACTAAATATGCCGCGGCCCATTGGGCCGCGGCATATTGTTGTATATCCATCGGCATATCAACCCCTGCCGCCGGGTAGCGCCTGGCACAAGGGGTACGATGCGGCGCCTTACAGCTTTTCCAGCCAATGCGCCTCCAGACGGTCCAACTTTTCAAGCTGGCCAGGGGAAAGCGTGCTTTCCGCGGGCTTTTGCAGCACGCCATCGACATACGCGGCGGCGGATTCCTCCAGCGAGCGGGAACCGCGGTCCTCCCACCCCTTGCGCGGGAAGCGGTTGGGCAGGGTGGGGTAGCGGATTTCCTCGCGGTAGAAATCCAGCGTGTGGTCGCACTCCAGATAAGCCGCGCCAAAGCCCATTTCGCGGATGACATCAACGGCCAAATGCTGCTCGTCCACCGCGATGCCGCGATGGAAACGGCCGATCCAGCCCGCCATTTCGTCATCGATGACAAGCGCCTCCGGAGAGATCGTGCGCGAGGTTTCGATATTGCCCATGCCCCAGGCCATGTTGACGCCGGACAGGGTGTGCGCCATCAGCATGCCGAATTTTTCGTATACCGCCTGGCCGTCCAGCATGGCGCTGTCGCTAAGGGGCCAGCCCGCGCTGGGCAGGTGGTGGAAGGCTGCCATCTGCGCCCCGGCGGCCTGGAGCAGCGCGTTTTCGGGCGCGCCGGTCAAGGTCAGCAGGGTACGCATATCCAGCACATGGGCAAAACCGGCGTTGTAGATGCACGGGCGCCCTGGTTCCACCAGCTGGTTTAACACAATGCCGCTGAGCACCTCCGCATCGGCCAGGGCCAGGCTGCCCGCCAGCGTCACCGGCGAGGTTCCGCCCGCCATGGGCTCGGAATTAATCATCATCGCAATGCCGTGGCCCGCCGTCGCTTCAAAAAGCTCCAGGGCGGTCCGGCTCCATGTCAGGGGGCTGACGCAGGAATATCCCAGCGTAAAGAAGGCATTGTCCCGATAAGGCTTGCCATCCAGCAGGATATCCGTCATCTCCAGAATGACCTTGGCGCCGGTGGGCGTGTAAATGCAGGGGCGCAGGTGCTTGGTGGAGTGCTGTGCCATCAGCTTAAAGCCGACAAAATCCCGGTGCTGGGGGGCCACATCATCGATGGCCGTGCCCACCAGCCCATCTACATTTTTCAGTGTATCGGCCACGCGGACAAAATCCGCCAGCGTCCGCCGGGTGATGGGCGCGCAGGTGCGCTGGCCATAGCGCTGATAGTTCATGCCGTTGGAGGTGTAATACAGCGTCCTTGCGCCGTTTTTAACCTCCACCCCGCGGCCGGAGCGGTCCTTGATGCAAAAGGAGGTGGGGCAGGTTTCAAGCGCGCGGCGCACCATATCCTCGCCAATATAAAAGCGGGTGTCATCCTTTTCGTCGGGGCGGGCGCCGCCCTCCAGCAGGCGGGCTTTCCACGAAGGATCATGGATGCGGATGCCCACGGTGGCTAAAATTTCCAGCCCGGCAGCATGGATGCGTGCACAATCCTGTTCGCTGAGAATGCCAAACATAAGAAAACCTCCGTTGATTATTTAATGGCATTTTGCCAAAATGATGGTGGCCGGGGAAGGGCTCCCGGCTCACCGTTTTGTTTGGGTAGCGATTCCTTGTGTCGGGGCGCTACCCGTTTTTTGTCTTAGCCTGTCGGATAAGTTCCGCGGCTTCTTCAACCGTCTTTGCGTTTTCAACCAGCTTTGCCAGCATCTCTAAAAACGCATTCAGCCGGGTGTTCGTCATCGTCATTTCCTCCTTAGCGTGATGAAAAGCGGGCGGAAAACCACCGGAGGTGGCCATCCAGCCGCTGGATAAAAGCGCGTTGGGCCTGGTCGGCCCATAAAAGCCGGGCGGCCTCCCGCGCGGCGTCAACAAAGGCCGGATCCATCCCCCTTAGGCCGGAGGATGGAATAGGGCAGCATAAAAACGCGCGCGGATCCAGGCGGATATCGGCGCCGCCGCGGCCGTCGGGGCGGGGAATCAGCGGGAAAAAACGGCAGGCCAGCGGGCGGTTGGCGCGGTTGCATGTGCCGTCGCACACCAAAAGGGGCGCCTGCCCTTGGGGATACAGGCTGCCGCCGGGCAGGATACAAACGCCCGGGGTGCCCTCGGGATAAAAGGCCTCCTCCCCCGGAAAAAGCAGCATGCCGCCCCGGGAGGAATCGTGCGGATTATCCTTGCAGCAGGCGCCCCCGCAATGCCGGGCGCAATCATGCTTAAGCGGGGTCAGTACCTCGAGCAGCTGCCGAGCATGGGACAGAGCATCCATGGCTATACCTCCACCTTTACCCATTTGCCGCGGATCAGGCGAACCGCCTGCACCGCCACGCGGGCGGCAAAATCCAGAAAAACCGTGACGGCAACGCCGGTAATCGCATGCTGGGGAAATTTAAGCGCAATCAGCCAGTACAGCGCCAAGCGCACGGGCCATAACCCCATGTTGGATGCCACCATTTGCGTGCGGGTATCGCCTGCGCCGCGCAGGATGCCAAGCAGCAAATTAAACAGGCAGATCAGCGGTGTGGCCAGCATGAACCACAGCCGCATGCCCAGGGCGGCTTGATAAAAATCCGCCGTTTTGGCATACAGGTGCGCCAGCGTGGGATAGCAAAAGTACAACACAACCGACAGCACGCAGATGATGCCGGTGCCCCACAGCGCCACTTCCCGTGCATAAAAGCGGGCGATATCCTGCCGCCCGGCGCCCAGGCTGTTGCCCACCACCGTGGCGGCGGCATTGCCCGCGCCGATCACGGTCTGCGTTAAAATGGTGGTGATGCTGTTGGCTACCTGATAGGCAGCCATAACGGAAGAACCCATCAGCGCAAGCGGCCGTTGGGTTAAAAGATAGCCCAGCTGCAGGATGACCTGTTCGCCCGTGGTGGGAAGCCCTACACGGCAGACGCGCCGCATCAGCCCGGGCGCCGGTTTGGGGCGGGTAAAAATTTTCAGGTGCAGCGGGTTGTTTCCATTGATAAAGCGTATGCCCTTGAGGGTAAACTCCAGCGCCCGGTAGGCAACCAGCGCCAGGCCTGCGCCCGTTAAGCCAAGCCCGGGCAGGCGCCACAGGCCAAAGATTAAAATATAGGCAGCTACAAGATAAGCGCCCTGGCAGACCAGGGCGATGCGCATGGGCGTTTTCATATCGCCCCCGCCGCGCAGGGCGCTGTCGCACACCAGGCTGAAGCTGGTAAAGGGCACGCTCCACACCGCCAGGCGAATGTAGGAGGTGGTTTGCGTCAGCAGCTGGATATCCTGTGTGCCAACGGTCCATCTGGCTATGGTGCCGGCAGCCAGGCAGCTGATCAGCGATACCCCGCAGGACAGCGCGAGCGACCAGCGCATCGCGCTGGTGACAAGCCCGGCGGCATCGGATATCCGCCCCTGCCCATATAAGCGGGCCACCAGCACCAGGGTGCCGGTCTGCAGCACGGCCAGCGCAGCCTGCAGCACGCTGCACAGCAGTGTGCCGGCCCCGATGGCGGCCACGGCGGATACACCGATTTGGCCATAGAACATCATCATGATAACGGAAGATATCATGATCAAAGCCTGCTCCAGCAGGGCGGGCAAGGCCAGGGATATAAACCGTTTCCTCAGCGCGCGCTTTTCCCCAAGCTCCATATGCTTCCCCCGCAATCCAGCATGTTCCGCAGGCCATTTTACCATAGATGGGGGCACAAAAAAAGCCGGGCCTGTGCCCCAAACAATGGGCGCCGAAGGAAAATCGGCGGATGGCAGGCGGCTGATGGATGGCCATGCCGTGGCGCTGCGCCACCGTGCTTTTTGGGGCGGGCAAACAAAAAAGGCGGGGGAAAACCCGCCTTTTGATGGAGGTGTGGTTTGGATGGCTTTTACAGGCTTCCCCCTTCGCCCGTTTCATCAAACAGGGGGGTGGAAAAATAACGTTCAGCCGTATCGGGCAGCACGGTGACAACGGTTTTCCCGGGGCCCAGCTTTTGGGCCAGCTTGAGGGCGGCGGCTACATTGGTGCCGCTGGAAATGCCGCACATCAGCCCTTCCAGCCGGGCCAGATCGCGTGCGGTCTGCAGGGCTTCCTCATCGGAAACAATGTAGATGTGATCGTAGATGCCGCGGTTGAGGTTGGCCGGAATCAGCCCATCCCCGATGCCCATTTGCAGATGGGTGCCGATGTTGCCGCCGGCCAGGATAGCGGCGTTTTCCGGCTCCACCGCCCAGATTTCCATATGGGGGTTGGCGGCCTTGAGCACCTCGCCAATGCCGGTGATGGTGCCGCCCGTACCCACGCCGGAGCAAAAGCCGTCGATAGGCCCGTTTACATCATCCAGGATTTCCTGCGCAGTATGGGTGCGGTGTGCCATGGGGTTGGCGGGGTTTTCAAATTGCTGGGGCACAAAAACATGGGGATTGCCTTTGGCCATGTCCATGGCGGTTTGCAGGCAGCGTTCGATGCAATCGCCGATGTTGCCGCCATCGTGGATCAGCTTGACTTCCGCCCCATAGTGGCGCACCAGCTTGCGGCGCTCTTCACTGACGGAATCGGGCATGATGATAATGGTACGGTATCCCTTAACCGCGCCAATCAGCGCCAGGCCGATGCCCTGGTTGCCGCTTGTCGGCTCCACGATAATGGAAGTATCGGGATGGATAAGGCCCTGCATTTCGGCCTCCATCAGCATGTTATAGGCGGTACGCGTTTTAATGGAGCCACCCACGCCAAGCCCCTCGTATTTGACCAGGATCTGGGAATTTCCGGGCCTGTTCATGCGCCCAAGGCGGATAAGGGGGGTGTGTCCGATGGCATCAAGCACATTATTGTAAATCAAGGTGTTTCCTCCCGGCAGCAGATAAAGTTTATTTTATCACCATTTGTATGCGATGGAAAGCCTTTTTGCGCCCCTTTGCCGGGTTCAGGCCAGGCTGTATGCGCGGCGCCCCTTTGGGCTATGTAAAAAAACGGTATCGCCCCGGCAAAGGTGTGCCGCCGCGCCGCCGGCGATACAGCCGTGCCCGGTAAAAACGGCATGGCGCCATCATGCCCCTGCCCAAAAGGGGGCGCGCCGTCGACAGGGTCAAGCTTGGCGGCGGGGGCGAGGAATGGATGCGGCTGCATGGGCAAAACGCCATGCCATCGCCGGGAAATGGGGACAAAGCCGCATGGGGTGCTTGCATCCATTTCCCCCGCATGATATGCTAGCGCCAGATGCCCAAAAGGGGGAAAAGTGATGGATTTTACGCTGGATGCTTATTTGGAAGGGGCCTATCGGCGCATGCAGCCCCGCCTGGCGGCCGAACGTGTTTTTTCGGGCGATATGGAGCAGGCACAGTGGCGCGAGCAAATGCGGGCGGCCTTTTCGCGCGATATACTGGCCGTTCCGGCGCCGGTGGATCCGCAGCCGCGCCAGATTGAGGCGCCGGTGGATATGGGTGATTATACGCGCAGCCGCATCGCCTACAAGGCCGATGAAGGCCTGGATACGCCCGCTTATGTGTTGATGCCCAAGGGCTGGAAGGCGGGGGACGGCGCGGTGGTATGCTGCACGGGCCATGGATATGGGTGCCGCGATATCGTTGGATTAAACCCCGATGGCAGCCCCAAAACCGGGGATGCCGGCTACCAGAAAAACTTTGCCATCCAGGTGTGCCGGCTGGGATATCTGGTTATCGCGCCGGAGCTGGCCGGCTTTGGCGATGCCCGGCTTAAGGAAAACATTGGGCACGATCCCCGGGAATATGCCTGCTACCGTTTATCCGTTGCGTGCATGATGCGGGGAACAACGGCCGCAGGATTGCGTGTTGCCCAGGCCCAGCGTGCCATCGATGTACTGCTTGGCATGGGGGCCTCGCCGGATCGGATTGGCATCATGGGCATTTCGGGCGGGGGCATGCTGACCAGTTATACCGCCCTGTGCGAGGATAGGCTGGCCTGCGCGGTTATCAGCGGTTTTGCCAACACCCATCACGACAGCATTCTGGATGACCAGCACTGCCTGTGCATGTATACGCCAGGCGTGCTTAAGCTGGGGGAGCTGCCCGATCTGCTTTGCGCCATTGCCCCGCTGCCCATGCTGTGGGAATCGGCCACGCGCGATCCGCTTTTCCCCATTGATGCCGCTCGCAGGGCGCGCAGCCAGGTGGCACGCATGTATCAAACCATGGGCGTCACCGGCAGTTTTCAGGTGGATGAATTTGACGGCGTGCACGAGATTTCCGGCCGCATGGCCTATTCGTTCCTGAAGCAATATCTGGGATAAACTGCCGGAACAAGCATCCGGCCCGGGCCTTGTTCGGATGGGCGTTGGAAATTGTGCCCTGGCGGCAGGGTATGGGCTGGGGGATGTGTACAAATGGGCGGATGGTGTATAATAACCCATATAACAACTGCGCACCCCGGCGGCATCGAGCATGTGCCCGCCTGCGCAAAGGAGGATCCTGTATGATACAAAAACGCTTTGGCGCCTTGCTAATGGCGCTGCTGCTGGGCGTGGGGCTGCTGAGCGGCTGCGGCAAACCGGCATCTTCCCCGGAACCGCAGGTTTCGCCCACGCCGTCGCCGGAGGTTACGCCCCAGGCTACTCCCCAGGCCACGCCTGCCCCAACCCCCACCCAGGCCTTGGGCGAGCCCAAAACCTATTATGTGGCCACCACCGGCTCGGATGAGGCCGATGGTTCCAAGCAAAACCCGTGGCGCACCCTGCAGCATGCGGTGCTGCTCATCCAGCCCGGGGATACCATTTTGGTTTATCCCGGCACCTATGAAGGCTTTACCCTGACGCCTGCCTTAAACGGCACGGCCGATGGCGTTAAAACCATCAAAAACGCCCTCAAGAAAAAGCCTGTTATCAACTGCGCCGGGCCGTTTAACCAGCGCGGCTCCAATATCGAGGCTATCGGCGGGCAATCCAGCCCCGTGGCCTACTGGGTGATCGACGGCCTGGTATCGGAGGATTCCAAAAAATGGGGCATTGATTTTGTCCACACCGATCATATGGTGGTTACCAATTGCGAGGCGCGCCGCAGCGGCATTACCGGTATTTTTGCCGCGTTTTCGGATAACTACCTGGCCAGCTATAACCTGAGCGAGGAAAATGGCGAGCATGGGTATTATTTTAACAACTCGGCCGACCATTTTGTTTTCCGCGGCAACCGTTCCTTTAACAACCAGGGCTGCGGCTTCCATTTGAATGCCGATATTTCCATGGGTGGGGACGGTATCCACTCCGACGGCCTGTACGAATACAACATTTCCTCGGGCAACGGCACGGCCGGCGGCGCGGCGTATAACCTGAGCGGGCTGCACGGCGGCATCGTGCGCAACAACCTGTCCTACCTGGATAAGGCGGGCGGCATCACCCTGTACAAGGGCGATTCGGCCGATACCAGCCGCGATGTAACGGTTTATAACAATACCATTATTCTGGGGCCCGATTCCCCGCGTTTCCCCATCCGTTCCGATGGTGGAGAGGGCAAGGCGCTTAACCTGACATTCTACAACAACCTTATCGGCGTATCCAAAACGGAGCCTTTCCGCCAGCAGCTGGTTGCCATCGCGGGCTCGGCAATGGATGATACCGTTATCTTCGATCATAATATCGCTATTCTGGCCGATACCCAGTATAACGAGCGCAACTTTATTTTAGATGGCGAGGATGAGAAGCCCTTTACGCTGCCCGATCAGGCCTTTGTGCGCTATACCGCGCAGGAGGTATTTACCGATGCGGCCAACAACGATTACACCTTAAAAGAGGGCAGCCCTGCCATTGACGCCGGTATGCCCATCGACGGCCTGACGGATGATCTGCTGGGCGCAAGCCGCCCGCAGGGCGGGGGCATCGATATCGGCTGCTATGAAAAGGCAGCGGGTTAACGGCATGGCGATTGCGGGCAGGCCTATCGGCTAAACGCATGGCGTATAAAAGGCGGGCAGCAGG
>JAQXFY010000046.1 GCA_029006015.1 bacterium | reverse complement strand
CTGCGCCGGCCTGGGAGTTATCCTCTGCACCCGGGGCGCCCCCCGGCGCACCTTGCTGGGGCGCCTGCTGCTGATAGATCTTGCCGAAGATTTCCATGGAAACCTCCGCCAACTTCTTGGCAGCATCCTCGATGGCCTTGGTATCGGTGCCCTCCAGCGCCTTTTTAACGGCTTCCACCTGCTCTTCAATGTGGGCTTTATCGCCAGCCTCCACCTTGTCGCCCAGTTCCTTTAAGGTATGCTCGGTCTGATAGACCATCTGGTCGGCATGGTTGCGCACTTCGACTTCCTCGCGGCGCTTTTTATCCTCGCTGGCGAACTGTTCGGCTTCCTTAACCGCCTTTTTGATTTCTTCTTCGCTCAGGTTGGAGTTGGAGGTAATGGTGATCGTCTGCTCGCGGTTGGTGCCCAGATCCTTAGCGGCAACATGCACGATACCGTTGGCATCAATATCGAATGTAACCTCGATCTGGGGAACGCCGCGCGGCGCCGCCGGAATACCCGTCAGCTGGAAGCGGCCCAGCGTTTTGTTGTAAGCCGCCATCTCGCGCTCGCCCTGCAAAACGTGTACCTCCACCTGGGTCTGTCCATCCGCCGCGGTGGAGAAGATCTGGCTCTTCTTGGTGGGGATGGTGGTGTTGCGGTCAATCAGGCGGGTGAACACGCCGCCCATGGTCTCGATACCAAGCGACAGCGGTGTAACATCCAGCAGCAGGATATCCTTGACCTCGCCGCCCAGCACGCCGGCCTGAATAGCCGCGCCCGCCGCCACACATTCATCGGGGTTAATGCCCTTATAGGGTTCCTTGCCCATGACGCGCTTGACGATATCCACAACCGCGGGCACGCGCGTGGTACCGCCAACCAGGATGACCTTGTCGATCTGTTCCGGCTTCAGGCCCGCATCGGACATGGCGCGCTGCATGGGCTGCACCGTGGCCTCCACCAGATCGCGCGTTAAATCGTTGAACTTGGCGCGCGTCAGCGTGATATCCATGTGCTTGGGGCCGCTGGCATCCATGGTAATAAAGGGCAGGTTGATGTTGCTGGTCATAACGCCGGAAAGCTCGATCTTCGCCTTTTCGGCAGCTTCCTTTAAGCGCTGCATGGCCATGGTATCGCGGGACAGGTCAATGCCCTGATCGCGCTTGAATTCCGATACCAGGTAATCGATGATCTTTTGATCCAGGTCATCGCCGCCCAGCCGGTTGTTGCCGCTTGTGGACAACACTTCAAACACGCCTTCGCTGATCTCCAGGATGGATACATCAAACGTACCGCCGCCAAAGTCGTACACCAGAATCTTGTGGCCGCCTTCCTTATCCAGCCCATAGGCCAGGGAAGCCGCTGTCGGCTCGTTGATGATGCGCAGCACTTCCAGCCCGGCGATGCGGCCGGCATCCTTGGTAGCCTGGCGCTGGGCATCGGAGAAATAGGCCGGCACCGTAATGACCGCCTGGGTAACACTCTCGCCCAGATAGGCTTCCGCATCCGCCTTGAGCTTGGCCAGGATCATGCCCGAAATTTCCTGCGGCGTGTAGCTTTTGTCATCGATCTTGACGCGATAATCGGTGCCCATTTCACGCTTGATGGAAACCACCGTGCGATCCGGGTTGGTCACCGCCTGGCGCTTGGCCACCTGGCCAACCAGGCGCTCGCCCGTTTTGGAAAAGGCCACGACAGAAGGCGTGGTGCGCCCTCCCTCCGCATTGGGGATGATGACGGGCTCACCGCCCTCCAGTACCGCCACGCACGAGTTGGTCGTGCCCAGGTCAATGCCAATAATCTTTCCCATAAAAGTTCCTCCTTTATACTTGCGTTTGCCCATCATCCGGGCACGCCTGATTGGCTGTTTCATCCTCCGCCTGCACCATGACCATGGCCTCGCGCAATACGCGCTCATCCATGCGGTAGCCTTTTTGCATTACCTGTGTAACGCTGCCCGGCGCCGCACCCGGTTTATGGTCCTGCATGACGGCGTATTGACAGGAAGGATCAAAAGGTTGCCCTTCGCCGGCGATGGCGGTCACCTTGAAACCCGACAGCACATCGGCAAATTGGCGAAGCACCATCTCCACCCCCTGGCGAAGCGCGTCCACCTGGGATTCCGCAGCGGATACCACCGCGCGCTCCAGGTTATCCAGCACCGGCAGGAAAGCCAGCAGCACCTCCGCCCGGCCATCGGACAGGGCCTCCTGGCGAAGCGAGTTGGCACGGCGCTTATAATTTTCAAAATCCGCCTTCATGCGCTGGGCCAACTGAAGATATTCATCCGCCTGGACGCGCGCCTTGGCCAGTTCCTGTTCCTGCCCGTCAGGCTGGGGTTGTTTTTCATCAGCACAAGCGCCATCGCAGCCTTCCTGGCAGCAGCAAGGCGCCTGTTCTTCCTTTTCCGGGGTGTTTTTTTCTTTTTTCAAAGTTCTTTTCCTCCCATAATTTCTTCCAATGTATGGCTGATAACCTCAAGCAGGGAAACGACGTGCCCATAGCGCATGCGCGTGGGGCCGACAACACCAAGCGCACCGACCTCCCGCCCGCCAACGGAATACACCGCCGACACAACGGAGGAATCCTCCAGCCCCTGCACGCCATTTTCCGCGCCGATGGTAATGCTGATGCGCATTCCCCCCGGCCGCGCCATCAGCTGCGACAGCACATCGCCAGTTTCCAGCATGGATAAAAAGCGCCTGGCCTTGGCAATATCGCTATACTCGGGGTGCTTTAGCAGATTGGCCGCGCCCCCCAGCACCACCTGGGTAGCCTTTTCGGGCACCGCAGTCGCCGAAAACGCCTGCATAATGTGTTCCAGCAGCACCTGCTTGCGCATTTCCATGGCCTGCATCAGTTCCTGGATAGCCGGCTCCGCCTCCGCCATGGTGCGGCCAGCCACACGCTGCGCCACCACGCGGGACAGGCGGTCAAGCTCCTCCTCATCCATATCCGGCGGGATACGGATGACGGTATCCTTAAACACGCCGCCATCGGTAACCAGCACCATCAGCGCACGCCCTTCGTCCAGGCGAACCAGATGCAGCTGGCGCACGCTGACATTGCGCCACCTGGGCGCCGCCACAAGCGCCGCATACTGCGTCAGATGCGCTACTGCGGAAGCCGTGGCCTGGAAAACCTCCCCAACATCGCGCATACGGGCCAGCAGCAGCGCGCGGATATACTCCAATTCATCGGGGGAAAGGCTTTCCGTACCCATCATATGGTCAACATAAAAGCGATACGCCATCTGTGACGGGATCCGCCCGGCCGATGTATGGGGTTTTTCCAGGTACCCGGCCTGCTCCAGCTCGTTCATGTCGTTGCGAATGGTGGCGCTGCTCCATTGCCCGTATCGATCCGCCACGGTTTTTGAACCGATAGGCATGGCCAGGGCGATATACTCCTCCACAATGGCGCGCAAAACAGCCTGCTTACGCTCTCCCAGTTCCACGGAATCAGCACCTCCTTTCCGATCATAAACGTTTTGCCGTCCGTTAGCACTCTCGGCACCAGAGTGCTAACATGCACTCATCATACACATAAATCGCTGTTTGTCAAGCCCTATGGATCAATCCCTGCTCCAGAGCGTTTAAAACCTCCACCAGCACGCTGTTCATCAGATCAAAGCCCTTTTCGCTCAGGCGCAAACAGGCTGTGTCCGGCTCCAGCACGCCATAGGATAACAGCCTTTTTTCCAGCGTTTGCGAAATGGCCGGCACACCATAACGGCGTTCAAAATCCGCCCGGCTGATGCCCTGTACGCGCCGCAGGCCCAGCATCAGCTCCTCCTGCGCGGCTTCCAGGCCAAAGATTCGCTGCCCGGGCCCGCAGGGCAGCCTGTTTTTCCGAAGGCAACAGGCATAGTGTGCCAAATCCACGGCATTTTCATAGCGAACGCCCTGAAAAAAGCCATGGGCACCCGCGCCAAGGCCGATATAATCGCCCCGCAGCCAGTAATTTTGATTATGCCGGCTGGCATAGCCCTGCCGGGCATAGTTGGATACCTCATAGCGCGCCAAACCGTATGCAGCCATTTTTTTCGTGCAGGCGTGCATCATATCCACCACGGTATCCTCATCCGGCAGGATCAGCTGCCCCTCGGCAATGCGCCTGCCCAGCTCGGTTTTAGGATATACCTCCAGCGCATAGCAGGAAACATGCCGGGCCTGGGCGATAAAATCCAGCGTTTCCAGCCAATCGCCCATCGTCTGCCCCGGCAGGCCCAGCATGGCATCCAGCGACAGGTTATCAAAGCCCGCATGGCGGGCCTGCCGGATGGCACGCTCCGCCTGGCCCACCGTATGGACGCGCCCCAATACGGCCAGCAGATGATCCTGGGCCGCCTGCACGCCCAGGCTCAGCCGGTTGACGCCAGCTGCCCGCCAGCGATCCAGTTTTTGCTCCGTCACACTGTCGGGGTTGGCCTCCAGCGTTACCTCAGCATCTTTTTCCAATAAAAAAGCGCGCCTGATAGCCGCCAGCAGCTCTTCAATGCCCTCGATGGGCAAATAAGAGGGCGTGCCGCCGCCCAGGTAGACCGTGGCTACCGGCATGCCATCGGCGCGCGCGGCCCACAGATCAACCTCCCGAATGACATGGCGGATATAGGCCTGCATACAGCCCTTATCCATTGCGGCGTTGGAATAAAAATCGCAATAGGCGCACCGGGCGCGGCAAAACGGCAGGTGCACATAGATGCCAAGCGGCACAAAAAAGCCCCCTTCACCTACTTAAAAAAGCGGAGCTTTCCAGGCGAAAGACATTCCCCGCAGGGATGCGCTTTGGCCTGCCAACGGCAGCGCCGCGCTTTCCCCGGTGGGATGATGCCATCACCTTCAAACCCCGCCTCACCCTGATAAACACTGCGGATTAATGGATGCGCAGCACCGACATAAACGCTTCGCTTGGCACCTGTACACTGCCCACCTGGCGCATGCGTTTTTTGCCTTCCTTTTGCTTTTCCAGCAGTTTCTTCTTGCGGGTGATATCGCCGCCATAGCACTTGGCCAACACGTCCTTGCGCATGGCCTTAACGGTTTCCCGCGCGATGATCTTGCCGCCGATAGCCGCCTGAATGGGAA
>JAQXFY010000045.1 GCA_029006015.1 bacterium | reverse complement strand
GGCACCTACACCATGAAGGTGATGAAGCAGAACCACGTCACGAGAGAGTACACCGTCACCGTGAGTGCGGAGAATGTAACGCAGGATGTGAAGATTCATCTGCTTGGGGATATCAACGGCGATGGCAGAGTGAATACCAGTGATGTTGGTAAAGCGAACTCTCACGCAAAAGGAACGGCAACATTAACTGGTTATGATTTTGCCTGTGCCGATGTGAACGGTGACGGTAAGGTTAATACCAGTGATGTAGGTAAGTTGAATTCCCATGCTAAGGGTACAAAGAAGCTTTGGTAGCCTTTATGGTAACCCGTCTTAACACCAATGCTCCATCCCCATACGCCTTGTGGGGCGGAGCAAAGGTTTAAGAATAAATCGCAGAGAAATCTGCGCCGCCGTTTTCGGGACTAAGCGAGACCCCGGAGACGGTGTGTAAGGGACGTCCCGCAAATATATCAAAGGAGGAGCTTGGTCATGAACAAGCGAATCGCATCCCTAGCGCTGGTGTTTATCTTGATTCTGACTATGTTGGCAACTGCAGTGTCGACATTGGCAGCACCATCGGATTCAACCTGTACTTACTCGATTGAAGCCGATAAAACATCAGCAAACCCCGGTGATATCATCAATTTCACCATCTACATGCAGCAAACGGGGACAATGAACACATTGGAAGGCACTCTTGTCATTCCGGATGGTTTAACCTTTGTTGCAGACAGCGGTGTTCTTACAGATGGTATCAGAACTACTCTTGGTTGGGACTCGGTAGAGTGGACACCTGTTCCCAATATGATCCTGAACGGTTATGGTTCTGTGAGTTTCACGGGAACCGGTAAACTGGCATTGATGAAATTCCAGTGCACCGTTGACAGCAACGCGACAGCAAAGAATTACGAAGTCAAATTGATTGATTTGGTAGCCGACGACGAGAACTACGATACCAAAAATCCGACTTGTATCCCTGCAACCGTAGCTGTCACCCTTCCGCACACCCATGTGTACGACCAGGAAACGCTCAATTTCCTCGTATCCCCGGCCACCTGCACCTCGCCGGCTGTTTACCACAAGAGCTGTGCATGTGGCGCAGAAGGAACTGAGACTTTCACCTCCGGTGTTGCTCTCAGCCACGATTACACCAAAAAGGTGGAAAATGAGGATTATTTGAAGCTCGCAGCTTCAAATTGCACGGATCACAATGTGTACTGGTTCGCATGCTCCCGCTGCGACGCCAACGCGAAAGATGACGCTGAGGCAACCGATAAGTATTACACCAGCGACATCGCCGGCAATCACAGCTTCACAGAGCAGCTTGAAGATGCCGCACACTATGTTGCCGGCACCGGTACAGACTGCCAGAGTGTAAAGAAGTACTATTATGATTGCGCATACTGCGATCTGATTGGTACTAACACTTGGGACAGCACTACCTACGGCCCCCACAACTATGCAACCACATGGAGCCGCGACGCTTCCGGCCACTGGCATGAGTGCTCTTTGTGCCACGACAAAAAGGACGGAGCGGTTCATACTCCGGACCGTGAGGCCGCAACCGAAACCGACCCGATCAAGTGCTCTATCTGCCACTATATCATCGAAGCACAGCTTGAACCCAAAACGCCCGTAACCAATATTGCGGCAACGATCACCGCTCCTAAGCTGGGCGCAACTCCCGATTATCATCCCGTATACGCATCTACTCCCGAAGGCAGTGTTGAAATGTATGAAATTACATGGTATAAAATTGCCATAGCGAATTTCACGGGAACAGATGAAGACGGCTGGGATGAGATGGAATCGGATGAAGCGTTTACGACAGGCTATTACTATTCCGTTGACATGTTTTTCGATATAAACGATGGCTATAAGCTGACGGAAAGCGCAACCGGTACCGTAAACGGCAAACCGCATGACAGCACCTATGGTGTTGTTTTTGACGGATTATACGAGGCTTATCTGAGCGGCTTGTTTGAGCCTTTGCTTCCCGAGTACACCATCGATCTGCCTGTTTCCATTGCCGTAAAGCTGACAGGTGATAAAAAGCCTGCCAAGGAAACCTTCAAGTTTGAAATCTACGACTTGGGCTGCGAGGATGCTGAGTTCGAGATCGTGAACGATGCTGTGGTTGTTGAGAACCTGGAGTTCGACGAGAACGGCGTTGCCTTCGCCGGCGGCATCATCAAAATGAAGGTGACAGGCGAAGATCAACTGTGCAACCTCACCGAGGGCTTCAAGATCCGCATGGTGAAGGGCTCCACAGAGGGCTGGACCTATGCTTCCGAGCAGTGGTACATCGAACTCTTCTTCGAGAACGATGCTCTCGATTTTGGCATCGGTGTTAAGGAGATTGTTGATGGCGAAATCAGCGAAGTATATGCCAACGGTATGAGCTTCGCTACGGGTTACGAAGCTGTGATCGTACCCGACCCGATCGATCCCGGCCCGACTGCAGATCCCCAGCTTCCGCAGACCGGTGACAACAGCATGATGGGGCTTTGGCTCGCTCTGCTCTTTGTTTCCGGCGTAGGCGTAGCGGGAATCACGATTTATGGCAGAAAGAAAAAATATTCTGCAAGATAATATCTGATTAGCACCAAGCCGGAGGCGGCGACAGCAAATTTGCTGTCGCCGCCTTTATTCATTACAAGGTTATTCAGCAGGGCTATCCTTTTTCTAATGGAACCAAGATGGCGGTTATCCAAGTGCCGTTCAACATGGTATAGAACCGATTGAATGTGGCGATGATTGGCGCTGTCATGACAATACGCCTGATGCTTGGGGCTTTTTCGTCCCCCGGGAATGGTTGTTTGAAGCAGTCCCGGCGCTTTTTTATTTTGTGGGCCTTACATCGATGGTAACGCCGTCCCAACAACGGAAAATGCTTTACAGCCCCGTTGACAAAATAGCATGGCTGAAGTACAATGCACGTTGCGCAATAAATGTTACGCAATAAATGTTGCGAAAGGGCGAACGGCATGCCACCCAAAGCCAAGTTTACCAAGGAAGAGATTGTAGCCGCCGCTGTGGATATCATTCGCACCAGCAATGTGGAGGATATCACGGCGCAGGCCCTGGCCAAGCGGCTGGGCACCTCCACCCGCCCGGTGTTCACCTATTTCAGCACCCTGGAGGAGCTGCGCGCCGCTGCTACGGAGGAAGCCAGGCGCATCTACAATACCTATGCCGAGCGGGGCCTTGCCATGACGCCGGCTTTCAAGGGCTTTGCCATGGAATACATTGGTTTTGCCATTCAGGAACCCAGCCTTTTCCGGCTGCTGTTTATGCGCAAGGCCAAAACCATGAGCCTGTTTGAATTTCTCGACCGTGAGGGCCATCTGTATCCCATCCGGCAAGCGGTACAGGCAACTTTTCATCTGGACCAGGAACAGGCAGATTGGCTTTATGAAAACATGTGGACTTATGCCCACGGCATTGCCACGCTGTGCGCCAGCGAGGTGGTCAGCTTTACCCGGGAAGAAATCTCCGAAAAACTTGGCAGCCTTTGCAGGGGGCTTCTGATGAACCTCCATGCCCCCAAGGATCCGCGTACCGCCGTCATGCCGGGCAAGGATACCGTTATAGCGGGCAGCATGGACGATTATACGAAAGCGCTGTAAAGAGGGCTGCATGGAAAATCGCCCCGCCCAGTGCCCCGTTTGCGGTGGAAGGGCCCTTGGGGATTTCAACGGGCAGGCTACTTTTCTAAATGGCCGCCATTATTGTCCACATCATACCCGGGATGTGTTTGATCCCAAATTTTGAGGGGGGAAGCGCCTTTGCATCCCCCCCAATGAGCGCCGGAGACAATCCGCCAAATGGCGGATTACATGATGCTAAAGGAGAGAGCGATATGAGAAAATGGATCGTGATTTGGGCTGTTGCCATAACCCTGCTTACCCTGGCTTGCTGCGGGAGAAAGAGCCCGGTTGCAACATCGCCTGGCGTTCAGCCCACGGCACCACAAACCACACAAAGCCCCCAGTCCACGCCCCACCAACCGACGGGGGATCACCCCACACAAAGCCAGCCCGCGGATGATAAGCCCATCGGAGAAGTGCGTGTGGATGATCTGATTGGCCCGTGGCATTTGGAGGAAAGCCAAAACGATATGTCCCAGATCAGCGAAACCCTTATCGGCAGCATGGAGTTTGGCAGCCGCATGGAGTTGATGGGCGATGGTAAGCTGATGTGGTACATCGGCATAGAAGGGGGGTCCGGCACCTTTTTGCTGGAGGGCAACCTCCTGCACGCCGAATTGACCGACGATGTAAGCGGTGCGGTGTTCCAGACGGATATTGCCGTAACGGACAAGGAAGACGCTGTGCTGCTGACTATGCAGCATAAGGGCGTGACGCTTATCTGGAGCCAGGGAGAGGGCCAATCCGGCAACGAGTCCGGCAATATGGGCGAATAACCTGATTTGGCCAAAATCGGGTGAGTGATTTTGAAAAGGGGGAGGGCATCATGATAAAGCGCAGGATCATTCCCATGCTGCTTGTTCTGGCGCTGATGATGGGCCTGATAGCCTGCGGGGCGCGAGATTTGGCAGGGGACAATGCGTCCCCACCGCCTCCAACGCAGCAAACAACAGCGGGAACACAAACAGACGCCGGAGAAACCACCGGTACCCCCGAAACGGGGGGCAACGGCCTGTATGAAAAAACGGATATGGATAGGCTGTTTGCCATCCATCTCCCGGAAACCCAAGGCTTTTTGGTGGATCAGGGCAGCCTTGTGGGGGATTATGGCCTGCTGCGTTTACGCAGAAGGGTCAAGGGCCTGGAAGAAGTCAAGCTGCTGTTGTTTTGCCTGACCGCGCCGGATCAACGCGCCGTTATGCCGGTTTCCGATGTGCTGTCCACGTTTTTCCTTCTCCCGCAGGGCGAGGTGCTGGAAATCAACCACAACAACGCCCTCTATCGCATCTATCGTTCGGATTTTACCCTGGCCTGTCAAGGCGAAACCGGCGGACAAACTTATCTTGGCCATACCGGCAAGAGCGAGTTGTGGTTTTTTGATGCGGGCGAAAAAACGCTGTCGCTTTTGTCGGGCGGACAGACCTTGTTTTCGGCAGCAGCCCCGGGCATCCAGTTTGCTTCATCCTATCTGGGGGAAACCGATGACCGCGCCTATTTTCATTTTGTGGACAGCGGCGGTTACTCCGCCATCGGGATATTGGATAGGGCCAGCGGGCAGTTTGATACGGATGCTTCGCTGCCCAGAAGCCCGGCTGTCTTTGGAAACCGGCTTAGCTATGCTTCGGACAGTAAGTGGTATCTGGCTTCCGTGGATCGCCCCAATGTGGTTACTTCCTTTGAAAAAATCGCCCCGGATGAATCAATCTGGCGCATGGACGAGCAATTTGTCATCACGCAGCGCTATGCCTATGCAGAGGATGGCGGTTTGTTGGATGAACAAATGCTGATCTATGATGTATCCAACGGTGGTTTGTGCCAGGGGATCAGCACAAGCCAGCTTCCGAATTGCCGCAGCATGGGTTTGCTGGGCTTTTCCAACGGGCGCATCCTTTTGCAGGCGGCAATGGACGATGAAAGCCATACCCTTTACCTGTATGATATTGGCGGCATGTCTGCCGAAAGCGCCAGCCCCAGCTATCAGGTGATGGATATTTCCGTGGATGAATCGGAGGTTGGCCGGCTGGCCCGGGCTTTGGAGGAAACATACGGCGTTACCGTGATCTACGATGCATTCGGGCTGGCGGAGTTTGAGTTTGATCAAAAGCTTACCGTGTGCGAGGAATCGGAAGCGCTGATTCAAATGCTGAACAAGCTGAATCAATGCCTGGCCGAATATCCCGATGGCTTTCTGCGCGAGCTAAAGGGAAACAGCAAAAAGGCATTAAAAATTTATCTTTCCGGCCCCTTTGTCCCAACCGGGCCGGATGCCGCTGCCCATGCAATAGGGGCAGCCAACGCTACCGGGGAGTATCTTAGCCTTGCCCTTGATACCCGGTATACATGGGATCTTCGGAAAACCCTGGTTCACGAAATGATGCACCTGATGGAGTGCCGCATTGAGGAATACGCCGCTTGCCATCACATCGATCCATGGGGCTATTGGGAGAAACATTTAAACACGCCGGAATATCCGTATCTGTATTCCTATGCGGAATCCGGCCTCGGCATTGATATCGCCGCAACGGCCATGGGTGGATATGACAACCCCTGGTTTATTGATACCTATGCCAAAACCAATCCCCTGGAGGATCGGGCCAGGACGCTGGAATATATGCTGTTTGATTCCAACGCCGGCTATTACCAGGGTGAACACATGAAAGCTAAGGCTCAATTCCTTTCGGCTTTGATCAGGGAAACTTTTCCCAGCGTGGCTGCCTGTCAAAACCCCATCCTTTGGGAGCGCAGAACGGGCATTGTCGAGCTTGGAAAAGTGGCACCGTCATTAAAACCCGGCCAGGGTTAGAAGTGGCGCTTTGTAAATGGTTTTCCGCGGAATATAAGCCGGAGGTTTTGCGGAAAGGCGCAAGGGCCGTGCTTGCAAAAAGGGCGCATCAAATCGCAAGGCTGGCAGCCGGGCGGCATCTTTTTTGTTTTGCCCGGATCGCGGCGCAAAACTGCGGGGTAATTTTGCACCGGGCAGGACGGGGCTTTTGCGCCCGTGCGCTTGGTGTGCTCTGCTGATTGAGGATGTGTCGGAATTTTTGCCTCCCGGCTCAAGAATAAGGGCTTTTCTACACATACTAATTGCCGAAGAGGTGATTGGTTTGCACAACCATTTGAAATACCAAACAAGCCCATATTTGCTGCAGCATGCCCAAAACCCGGTGGACTGGTATCCCTGGTGCGGGGAAGCTTTTCAACGGGCCAAGGCAGAAGATAAGCCTGTTTTTTTAAGCATCGGGTACAGCACGTGCCATTGGTGCCATGTTATGGCGCATGAAAGCTTTGAGGATCAGCAAATTGCCGATTTGCTAAATGGGCATTTTATCTCCATTAAAGTCGATAGGGAGGAGCGCCCCGATATCGACAGCGTTTATATGGAAGTATGCCAGGCTTTTACCGGCAGCGGCGGCTGGCCTACCAGCATTTTTATGACTGCGGACCAGAAGCCGTTTTTTGCAGGCACATATTTCCCCAAAAGTGGGCGCGGGGGCATGATTGGGCTGCGCGAGCTGCTTATGCTGATTGCGGAACAATGGAATATCGATCGCGCCGCCCTGCTGGAGCAGGCCGATGAGATGGTTGCGCAGCTGGGGCAAAAAGCAGAGCAAAAGGATGCGGCAAGCCCCCGGATGGCACATGGCGCAGCCGCGCAGTATAAACAGCTTTATGATGCTCGCTACGGCGGCTTTGGCGGCGCACCCAAATTTCCAACCGCCCATAACCTGTTGTTTTTGCTGACCTATTATGAGCGGTACGGCGATGACGCATGCCTGGATATGGCGGAAAACACCCTGCTGCACATGTATCGCGGCGGTTTGTTCGACCATATCGGATACGGCTTTTGCCGGTATTCAACGGATGAACGGTTTCTGGTGCCGCATTTTGAAAAAATGCTCTATGATAATGCGCTGCTTATCATGGCCTACTGCAAAGCGTATGCCATTACAAACAAGAGACTGTACCTGGAAATTGCACAAAAAACCGCAGATTATATTTTGCGGGAAATGACAGATTTAAACGGCGGGTTTTACTGTGCCCAGGATGCCGACAGCGATGGGGAGGAAGGCAAGTATTATCTGTTTACCCCGGATGAAATTATCAACCTGCTGGGGCCGCACAAGGGCGGGGCGTTTAACCGTTATTTTGGCATTACCCCAAAAGGAAATTTTGAAGGCAAGAGCATTCCCAACCTGCTGGGCGCCCCTTTACAGGATGCCCCCGATCCATCCCTTTTGCTCAGGGTTTGGCAATATCGGAAAAAACGCTGTTTCCTCCATCTGGATGATAAGATCCTGACCGCCTGGAACGGATTGATGATTGCCGCCATGTGCCAGCTGTACCGCGTCAGCGGAAACGTCCTTTACCTGAACGCCGCTAAAAAGGCAGACGGCTTTTTGCAGCAACACCTGTATCACGGCGGTGTGCTGTTTGCCAGCTTTCGCAGCGGAAAGTGCGGGGCGCATGGCTTTTTGGATGATTATGCAGGCTATATTTTTGCCAAGCTTGCCCTGTATGCGGCAGTGCTGGATGGGGAATATCTGCAGCAGGCCCAGCAGCTGTGCCAGGATGCGCTGCGCATCTTCCAGGATCCCTCCGGCGGTTTCTATTTAAATGGCACGCATAACGAGGAGTTGATCCTGCGCCCCAAGCCAACCTATGATGGGGCAATCCCCAGCGGAAATTCCATGATGGCGTGGAATCTGGCGCGCCTGGCGCTGCTCACTGCCGATGAAAGCTATCAACGCCAGGCCGCTGCCCAACTGGATTTCCTTGCGGCGGACGCGGCGCGGTTCCCGGCGGGGCATGCCATGTTTTTGCTGGCACTTCTGGATTATTACAACCCACCGCTTAAAATAACCGCCGTATTGAAAAATCCGGCGGATAAAGAAAAATGGCTGCTTTCCGTGCCGCTGGATGCCGCCGTCCTCCTTTTGCAGCAGCCCACCCGGGAGTTTCCCCTTAAAAATGATGCGGATACATTTTATGTGTGCCGCAACCAAAGCTGCCTGCCCCCCGTAAATGATTTGGGCGGTTTGGTATAAAGGGCGCGTGTTCTGTTTGGCGGTGGCGCATCGATGCGGGCCTGGGGTTTGCGGCGATTTTTAAGCAATCCCCTGCTTGCCGGGGCGATGCGCCGGCCATGCGCTTTGTGCAGGCACAAGCCCCGGCACCATAACCTGCCGGGGATGATAAAAAGCCCCGGCTGGCAGCCGGGGCTTGGCGGATAAACGCAGGGTTAGCTTTGGACAGCTGCGAGGGCGGCCTGGATTTCTGCAAGCATATCCTCCACCTTTTTGCCATCGTTGCTTTTGCAAAAATCGGAGGTATCATAGGTTTTGACATGGTTGCCTGCAATTTCATACCAGCCTTCGCTAAACAGGAAAGAACGGTAATATCCCCCTTCGGGGTGATCCCAGTCGTCCTCGGCAAACAAAATGTAGCTTTTATTCTGCTTGACCTTCGGCTCGCACAGGTAATCGACAAACGCATCGTCCCTGTCATCCTTGGTGCCTTGTTGGGCCCAGATAAATTCGTCCCCCACGGCAACATCTCCCGCAATAACCTGGGTGATGCGCGCTGGGGAATAGGTAACAAAGCGATACACATCCTTGCCTTCACGCTTGGCGGCTTCGATTTCATCCTCCGGCGGAACAAAAATGGCCACCGTCTTAGGCTCGCCGATAATTTCAACGATGGCAACAAAGTGATCGTTTTGGACAAACTTGGCCATTTCCTCAAACGATTTAAACGGATAGATGTCATATTGGGCCTGCTGGACCATAAAATCCTCGGGCAGGGGATGCCCGTCCTCCGTTAAAATGCTTTCCTGCCGCTGGCAACCGGCCAGGCAGCCGGCAGACAAACAAACCATTAAACCGATGGCAGCCAACAGAACGAAAAATCGGGTGCGCTTCATCAAAATCCCTCCCATACAAGCCAGGGCCAAACGCTATATACCGCCGGCCGATAAAACGGGCGCCCGATGTGTGGAGGCTTTGCAGGAAAGCCACGGTATTACCCCGGCATGCGGCCCATAAAACCAACGGGGCCTGTTTATGGCGGCGGCACGGCAATAAAGGGTGCTTTTATCTGCCATGGGGCCTGCCGGGCCAATATAAAACTCATCCACACATACGCTTTCTATGCTTAGCATAACAGTTTTGTTTTATCATGTCAAGACTGTTTTTTACGATTTTTATATTGATGCACGGCTTGCTTGGAAGTGGCAATGAAAAGCCGGTAAAGCAGGAAGAAACGGGCCTGCCATGGAGGGAATATTCCGGCGCCGGTATAAGCGGAAGGGGGGATTTATCTCCGGATGCAAAACAAACGGGGAAATTCTGTATGGCCGGGGGCTTGCATGACCTTTTGGTACAGGGTATAATGCCCGGTAGGGCGCACGGGCGCAAAAGGTGCATATTTGGAGGGAAATCTATGAAAGCCATCGATCTGGTAACCTACGATCTGGAATATAAAACCGAGGTGGATGTTCCCCATCCGGTATGGCTCAAGCCGTACGCAGGGGGAAAACCCAGGGCGTTTTTTATCCCGTCCATCGCCTATGGGCGCAACTTTATCGATCTGGTCACCCGCATGGATACCGATTATGAGGTTGTTACCATCGACCGTAACTGGGATAACAACAAATGGGGTTTTGGCGATTTCTATGATCTGCGCGGCGCCATCAATGACTTTGGCGTTATGTACGAAAACCTGGAAAAGGTGCTGTGCTCCGATATCCATTTTGATGTGCTGGTGCTGCCCGGCGTCAATGGCTGGGCCCATTTTACGGATAAAACCGTGGCCGCCATCGAAAAGCGTGTGCGCGAGGGTGCCGGCTTGGTGCTTATCAAGCCCTTCCACGGTGTGGAGGATAAGCGGGTAGAGGTGCTGGACAAGATGTCCCCGCTGTATTCGCTCCAGCAGGAGCTTATCGATCCGGAAAGCGGCTATCCTGCGCGCAAAAGCAAGATCAATGTGCATACCGATGCCTGGATTATCGATGAGCATCCCATTACCCATGGTTTCCCCAAGGATATCATCCCGTTTGATGAATTGGGGTATTATGAATACCAGGCGGAAGGCAACGTCTTTATCCGGTCCGAAAGCGGCTGGCCGATCGCGGCTACCAAGGAATACGGCAAGGGCCGCGTGGTTGCCTTTGGCTATGTGCCCAAGGATTTTACGCCGGAATACAACAACCCGGTTTCCGGTTCCTGCTTTGAGAGCGCGGGCTCGGAATTTGATAAGCCCAATGCCGAGCTCAACTTCGATTACCTGGAGTATTTTTACATGCTGACGGCCAAAGCCATTTACTGGGCATGCCGCCGGGAGCCCGCTGTACAGCTGGCCGGTATGAAGCAGGAAGGCGATTCCCTGCGCCTGTCGGCCTCGGAAAAAGGCGAATATCGTTATGCCTATCAGGTGAAAACCGTGTTTGATTCCATCGTCGCGCAGGGAACAAGCGATGATGGCGTCATCCGTCTGCCCGATTGGGTTGCCTTTGGCGGCCAGTTCCGTTGCGAGGTTAAGCTGCTCGATCAAAAGGGCGCGGTCATCGATTGCGCGGTGTATCCCTTCAGCCGCGCGCTGGTTACCACCATTGAGGATGTAACCGTCAGCCGGGATATTGCCATGGTGGGGGAGGAGGTTACCTGCACCGTATCCCTTTCCGGCAAGCCCGCCGATGTGGTGGTGGAGGTTTATGACGGCCTGGGCCGCCTGCTGGAAACCCAGCGGTTTGTTCAGGCTTCCGATAGCGTCACCTATACGCATAAGGCCGGGCCGATGCTGTCCATCAACCTGTATTTCCGCGCCACGGTGGTTATCGATGGGCACGATGTTGCCAAGTATGATTCCAAAAACGTGTTGATTACGCCGCAAAAGCGCACCATCGATGATTTTGAGGTGTTCATGGCGGCCATCCACCGCGGCCGGCGCGATTTTTCCGCCATGATGCGGGAGCGCTACCAGGGCGTGGGCATCACGGGGTTGTATCCGGGGGATTCCAAGTACGCCACCAGCTGCGGGGCCAAGGGGCTTGGCGTGTACTGGTACCACCGCAAGGAATATTGCCAGCGCAAGAACATGTATATCGAAACCGGGGATAAAAAGTGGCTGCACCGTAAGCCCTGCCTCAACGATCCGGCTTTCTGGCAGGAAAACGGCGCCAACATTACCAAAACGGTGGCCCAGAAAAAAGATTTTGGCCCGGTATCCTATTTTGCCAATGATGAAGGCAGCCTAACCTGTTATACCGATGCGCTGGATTTGTGCTTCTGCCCGCACTGCCTGGCCGGTTTCCGCGAATGGCTGAAGCAGCAGTATGCCTCGGTGGAGGCGCTTAATGAGGCGTGGGGCACGGCCTTTGCCACCTGGGAAGATGTGGTTCCCTATACGTATTATGAGGCCAAGAAAACCGGCATCTATTCCCCGTGGGGCGCGCACCGCATCTTTATGGAAAAGACGTTTGCCGGTGCCTACGAAAAGATCAAGGGCTTTATCCGCGCGCAGGATCCGCTGGGCCGCATCCGCATGTCGGGCTGCCAGGCGTCCACGGCTTATTCCGGCTACGATTATTATCAGCTGCATCAGCATGTCGGCTATTTTGAGGCCTATGGCTCGGGCAACCAGATGGAATTCCACCGCAGCTTCCGCCAGGGCGATACCATTATCGGCGGATGGACGGGTTATGGCGTCAGCGGCCAGAACGCGCGCCATGCGGTGTGGAGCGGCCTGTTCCACGGGCTTTCCCTGTTCAGCCTGTTCTGGCAGTATGCTATTTTGAACCCCGATTACACCTACAGCCAAAGCGCCAAGGATCTGGGCAGCGTATTTAAGGAAGTGCGGCGCGAAGGCTTGGGCAAGCTGCTTTTGTATACGGCCAAGCGCGATCATCTGGGCATTGCGGTGCATTACTCCATGCCTTCCATCCATGGTTCCTACCTGCGGGATGATGAGCACCGCTTTAATGAAAACCGCGAAGGCTGGATCCACCTGCTGGAGGATATGGGCTACCAGTATAACTTCCTGGCCACCCAGCAAATCGAAGCCGGTGCGCTGGATAATGGGGAATATAAGGTGCTTATCATGCCCTATTCCATCGCCCTGACGGATAAGGAAGTGGAAAAAATCCGCGCCTTTGCAGCGGCGGGCGGCATGGTCATCGGCGATGCGCAGACCGGCGTTATGGATGCCTTCTGCAAGCTGAGTGATCAGGGCAGTTTGGATGATGTGTTTGGCGTGCGGCGCTCCAACAACGATAACCGGCCCTTCAATGCGGGCGATGGTCTGGTGGTTACCCCGGGGTTTGATTTCTTTGATGCCAAGCTGCAAAACGAGTACGAGATCGGCCTGGCGGAAATTGCGGTGCGCGAGGGTACGGGCAAGGCTGCCTATACCGAAAGCTACATGAACACCGTTAAGGGCTTTATTGTAAACCGGTTCCAGAAGGGTTATGGGGTGTACCTCAACAGCTGGATCGGGCCGCGTTATGCCGGCGCGCGCAAGGGCGGCGGCGGCGCTACGCTGCGCCGCATCATGGGGCAGATCCTGGCACGCGGCGGGGTGGAAAAGTTTGCTACCCTGACCGATACCCAGGGCAAGCTGCTGGATAACGGCTATGAAACCATTTATTACAGCCAGCCGGGTGATGTGCGTTTTGTTGGCGTGCTGCGTGGGTTTGAGGATAAATCCGTCCAGGGGCACGATGGCCTGCGCGTAGGGCCCGGGAACGAGCAAACCGGCGTGGCCGATACGGCGGTGCTCAACTTCCCGCGCAAGGCGCACGCTTATAACATGCGCACCGGGCAATACATGGGGTATACGGACCGGGTGGAAACCGGTATCGCGCCTTCCGATGCCGCGCTGTTCGCCCTGCTGCCCTTTGAGGTGGAGGGTGTATCGGGCCAGGCTCCGGCCCAGGTCAAACCGGGTGACAAGGCCGAGGTTACCGCGGCGGTGTTGGGCCGGTTGCCGGCGGACTATCAGCCTGTTGTCTGTTATGTTAACGGCAAATATCACGGCATTTACGATTTGAGGGAAAAGATTGACGAGGAT
>JAQXFY010000044.1 GCA_029006015.1 bacterium | reverse complement strand
ATGCTCAACAAACGGGGCGATGCCATCGGTGCCCAGATAGGGGTTTACGGTAACAAAATCGCACGGAAAAGCGCTGGCCCCGCCGCCGGGCAGCGGCGTCTGCCCCAGATAGGCCGTAGCATATGCCCCCGCCGTTGCGCCGATATCGTTGCGCTTGACATCGGCAATGGTAACATAGCCCATATCATGGGCCAGCTTGAGCGTATCATAAAAAGCCTGCATGCCGGGCACGCCATACATTTCGTAGTAAGCCACCTGCACCTTGACGCAGGGCACGATGCCCGAAAAAGCCTCCAACAGCTTTTGGTTATAGGCAAAAATAGCCTTGCCCGCCCGCTCCAGCGTCCAAACACCGTCGGGTGCAAAGGGCGCCAGAAAGCCCTCCGGGATATACTCAATCCTGGTATCCAGCCCGGCCACCGTCGGGTTGCCGGTTCGGCCAATGGCTTCAATCAGCCTGTCCATTGCGTGCATCATGTCAGCCCCTTTCCATAACCTTGCCGTTTTGCAATACCTGCCGCCCGCCTACAAACACATGCAGCGGCTTGCCCGCCACCTCGCGCCCGGCAAAGGGCGTATTGTGCCCGCGGGAATAAAAAGCTTCCGGATCGATCTTCCAGGCCATGTCCGGATCGAACACGGCGATATCCGCCGGCGCCCCGGGGGAAAGCGTGCCCCCCTCAAGCCCAAGGATAGCCGCCGGGCGGGCGGACATCCAGCCGATCAGCTGGGCCGGCGTGGCCATTGCGCTGTCCACCAGCGCGCCCTTGCACAGCGCAAAGGAGGTTTCCAGCCCCGAAATGCCGTTGGCGGCCAAGGCAAACTCCACCTGCTTTTCATCGCGGTGATGGGGCGCATGATCGCTGGCGATGGCATCAATGGTGCCGTCCAGCAGCGCCTCCAGCATGGCCTGCCGGTCATCCTCCGTGCGCAGCGGCGGGTTGACGCGCGCGTTTCCGCTGTACCCCATGCACATTTCTTCCGTGCCGCACAGATAATGCGGGGCGGTTTCCGCCGTAATGGGCGCACCCAGCGCCTTATAATGGCGGATGATATCCGCCGCGCCCCGGGTGGATACATGGGCAATGTGCACCCGCAGGCCCAGCGTATGGCTTAAAATGCAATCGCGCGCCACCATGGCTTCCTCCGCCGCGCGGGTAATGCCCTTAAGGCCCAGCACCGTGCTGGTAACCCCCTCGTTCATCAGCCCATCGGCCAGCAGGGAAACCTCCTCCGCATGGGAAATGATAAAGCGGCCAAACGCCCCGGCATATACCATGGCCAGGCGCATGGTCTGCCCGCTTTGAATGGGCTTGCCGTCATCGGAAAAGGCAACGCAGCCCTCCTGCGCCAGTTCGCCCATCTCGGTTAGCTCCTGGCCTTTAAGCCCCTTGGTAGCCGCGCCGATGGGATATACCCTGGCCATGCCCGATTGACGGGCGCGCTCCAGGATCAGCCGCACCACCGCGGCGTTATCGGCCACCGGGTTGGTGTTGGCCATGCAGCACACCGATGTAAAGCCGCCGGCCACCGCCGCCCTCGTGCCGGAGGCAACATCCTCCTTATACTCATACCCCGGCTCGCGCAGGTGCACATGCATATCGATAAGGCCCGGGGTTACCCACATGCCGCCGGCATCCAGCACAGCCCCTTCCGCCTCCAGGTGAGGGGCAACGGCGGCAATGCGCCCATTTTCTATGCCGATATCCATTACCGCATCCACATGATTGGCCGGATCGACCACCCGTCCGCCCCTGAGGATCACATCCATCACAGCGCCTCCTTTCGAGTCAGCAGGTACAAAACCGCCATGCGCACGGCCACGCCGTTTGTCACTTGTTCCTCAATCACCGATTCTACCGCATCCGCCACGGCGGAGGAGATCTCCACCCCGCGGTTCATCGGCCCGGGGTGCATCACCAGCGCACCCGGCTTGGCCAATTTGATGCGCTTTTCATTGATGCCAAAGCGGGCGGCATATTCGCGTACCGAGGGGAACAGTCCTTTTTGCTGGCGCTCCAGCTGCACACGAAGGCCCATGACCACATCTGCGCCCTCGATGGCGCTGTCCACATCCGTACTCACCGTGCAGCCCAGCTTATCCAGTTCCACCGGCAGCAGCGTGGGCGGCCCGGCCAGGCGCACATGCGCGCCCATCTTCTGAAGCCCCCACAGGTTGCTGCGCGCCACACGGCTGTGCAGCACATCGCCGATGATGGCCACCTCCAGCCCGTCCAGGCTGCCCAGCTTTTCGCGCATGGTAAACATATCCAGCAGGGCTTGGGTGGGGTGCTCGTTCATGCCGTCCCCCGCGTTGATGACGCTGGCTTTAACGCTTTGCGCCAGCAGCTGCGCCGCGCCGGACATGGGATGGCGCAAAATCAGCACATCTGTGCCCATGCGATCGAGCGTGCGACCGGTATCGATCAGCGTTTCGCCCTTTTGTACGCTGGAAGCCGACGCGCTGATGTTGGCCGCAGCAGCCGACATGTACTTGGAAGCCAATTCAAAGCTCATGCGGGTGCGGGTGCTGTTTTCATAAAACAGGGTAATGATGGATTTGCCCATCAGATGGGGCGTTTTTTTGCCGTTTTGCTCCAACAGGCGTTTCATCTGCACGGCAACATCGAGTATCTCCGTAATTTCGGCAGCATCCAGTTCCCGGATGCCAATCAGATCCTTTCGCTTAAAGGCCACGTGCTTCCCTCCCCTTAAAAAGAAAAGGCCGATTACTCGGCCTTGATAACGACGCCGTCGCTGCCATCCACCTCGGAAAACATAACGGAAACCACCTCGCTGCTGGAGGTAGGCACGTTTTTGCCGACGAAATCCGCCCGGATGGGCAGCTCACGATGGCCCCTGTCGATCATAACCGCCAGGCGAATGACGCTGGCGCGCCCCATATCCATAAGCGCATCCAAGCCCGCGCGGGCGGTACGGCCGGTATAGAGCACATCATCCACCAGCACAATGCGCTTATCCCGGACAGGGAACAGGATATCCGTGCCCTTGACGATGGGATGCTCGCTAAGCAGCGATAAATCATCCCGATAAAGCGTAATATCCACAATGCCCACCGGCGGGCGCGTGCCCTCAAACCGCTCGATCAGGCCGGCCAGGCGCTGGGCCATGGGCACCCCGCGCCGGCGGATGCCGACAAGCGCCAGATCCTGCGTGCCCTTGCCATCCTCGATAATCTCGTGCGCGATACGCATCAGCGCCCGGTTCATCTGCTGCTCATCCATGATGCTAGCCTTGATATGCAATGTCATTCCCTCCCTGCCATAAAAAAAGCCCTGCCGGAATAAGGCAGGGCGGATACATCGCTTTACACGTATCTGCATGTGCCTTGCCGGCTTCACGGAACCGCTTAAAGGCTTGCTTTTGTACAGGAAAGATGCCCGCAGGCATTTTCCCACCAGGACATTGGCGCAACGCGCGCAAACCAGCCCTTGTCTTTATTATAGCACGGGCACATCGGGTAAATCAAGGCCGATTCTTGCGGCCCACGCTGCCCCGCCCAGGCCACGCAGCCTGCGCAAAAAATCCTGCGGCGCCGGGGCAGTAAAGGCCACAGGGCGCCCATCTTTCGGGTGAATAAAAGCCAGGCGCCAGGCGTGCAGCATCTGGCGGGCATCATCCGGGGCGCCGCCATAAACAGGATCATCCAGCACGGGGTGGCCGATATAGGCCATATGCACGCGGATTTGATGGGTACGCCCGGTATCCAGCTTGAGGGCAACCAGCGTTGCCGCATCCAACCGCTCCAGCACCCGGTAATGCGTGCGCGCCACCCGGCCGCCCGGCACCACCGCCATGCGCTGGCGGTGCACGGGGTGGCGGGCGATCGGCGCATCGATAACCCCTTCCTCCTGGGACAGGCGCCCACGGACCAGCGCCAGATATTGGCGCGACATCTCGCGCGTTTTTAATTGATCGCTCAGTTTCTGATGGGCAAAATCGCACTTGGCAACCACCATCAGCCCGGAAGTCTGCTTATCCAGCCGATGCACGATGCCCGGCCGCATTTCGCCGCCAATGCCCGAAAGATCGCGGATGTGATAAAGCAGCCCATGCACCAGCGTGCCCGTCGGGTTTCCGGCGGCGGGATGTACCACCAGCCCGGCCGGTTTGTTGATAACAGCCAGGTACGCATCCTGATAGCGGATATCCAGCGGGATATCCTCCGGCACCAGCGCGGTGGGCTCGGGCGGCGGCAATTCCATCGTGTAGCATTGCCCCTCCCGCACCAGATCGCGCGGCCGGATGTGCCCGCCCTCCAGCAGGATCTGGCCCTTCTCCATCATCTGCTGCACGCGGGAGCGGGACAGGCCGGATTTTTGGGCCATAAACACATCGGCCCGCTGCCCGGCTTCCCCCGCGGATACGCTAAACGCCTGCATGGGCGTCCTGCTCCTTTTCCTTGTTTTCCTTGTGGCCGATAACCTCCATCAGCATGCCCAGCACAAACAGCGCCCCGCCCACGGTAATGCAGATATCGGCAACGTTAAAAATGGCAAAGTTCATAAACGCCACATCAAAAAAATCCACCACATACCCATAAAAAAGGCGATCGATAAAATTGCCGATGGCCCCTGCCAGCACCAAAATGAGCCCCACGCGCCCCAGGCCGCGCACCCGGTAAGTGGGGTGCAGCAGCAGCACCAAAATCAACCCTATCGATACCACGGTAATGACAACAAACCCCAGCCGAAAACCCTCCAGCAGGCTAAAAGCAGCCCCTGTATTCTTGGTAAACGTCAAATTCATGATGCCGGGAATCCACTCCATCGTGCCGACAGGCGCAAGCTCGGCCAGCGCCCACCTTTTGGATGCCTGATCGGCCAACACCAGCGCGGCAACGGCAAACCAAGCCCACAACGTGCCCAAAGCCCCTTTTTTCTTTTGCATGGCAAAAACCCTTTCACAACCTGTTTTGAATCTTCTCTAGCAGCTGCTCCAGCCACCTGGCAAACGCCGGCAGGGTATCCTTGATGGCGGTGGTTAAAATAAGGCCGATCAACGCACCCAGCAGTGCAAACCCCAACATGGTACCTACGCCGCGCGCAACGCCAGCCAACACGTTACGCCAAAAAAGCTTTTTGGTGCTGAGCATATTTTGCGCGGCCTCGCGCACACGCATATTCTCGATAACGCGCTCCAGCTCAAACACCCTGCGCCTGAGGCGCTTGTCCTCGCTGGCACGTTTTTTGTTTTTTGCCTTTTCTGCCATGGGCATTCCCCTTTAATAGAATACCCTTAGCATGTGCAGCCGCAGGCAAAACCATCACCTGGGCCGCGCCAGTGAACGCCGCGCACGCGCCAGCATGTCCGCCAACTGGCGCTCCTGGGCCAAATCACCCGTCGATTCCACCCGCGTCTGGCCGCCTTTTCCCAAAAGGCCGTTTTTTTGAAGCACGCGGGCCAGCTGGCGAACCGTTCCGGCATTGCCGTCCACCAACGGCACGCCGGGCGCCGCCTGGGAGATAGCCTCCCTGGCAAAGCAAAAATGCGTACAGCCCAGCACCAATGCGCCGGGAACCACGCCGCTTGGCACGCAATCCGCCAGGCGGCCGGCGACATATTGCGCCATTTCCCCCTGCTGCGCGCCGCCCTCCACCATGCGCACCAGGCCCGGGCAGGGCACGCGATAGGCCTGCCCCCCGTTTTCCGCAAGCAGCTTGTCAAAGCGCGGCAGGCTCAGCGTTGCCGGCGTAGCCAGCACGGCGATGGGCTTATCCCCCGCCAGCTGCCTGGCCGGGCGGATGGCCGGTTCCATCCCGATGATGGGCACGGGCAAACGCTGCCTTGCCTGGTCCACCGCACAGGCCGTGGCGGTGTTGCAGGCCAGCACAAGCGCTTTTGCGCCGCAATCCAGCAGATGCTCAAGCCCCTCAAACACCAGGCGCCGGATATCCTGTTCACCCTTTTCGCCATAGGGGTTATTTTTCTGATCACCCAAATATAAAAACGGTTGGCCAGGCAACAGGCGCTCGGCCAGCGCCAGCACGCTGGTACCCCCGACGCCCGAATCCAGAAAGCCTACCAGCCCACCGTTTTCCACGGTTGTCCCTCCACTGCCACATAAAATCAGCCCATAAAAGGCACATTTGCCCCTTTAAAACCCTTTGGCTCCAAACCGGGGCCTTTAATTGAATATTATAATACACCCATTCTCCCTTGGCTAGCCTTTGGGCACCAGCGCCCCCCATGCACCATCCTGCTGCGCCCCCTCAAACCCGGGCACGCATTGGGAGATACCCCACGCTACCGGGCCGATAACCGCCATGGCCTGCTCCAACGTGTTGACGTTATTGCCCACCTCCAGCAGCAGGCAAAGGCCCATGTGCTGGTTATAGCGGGCGGTGCGCAGCATGGGCTCCTTGGCCAGCCCCGGGTATTTTTGGTTTATCTTATGGGTGATATCCTTGGCCAGGGCATAGTTTTTCTGCCAATCGGGCAGGCCGTTATAATCGCTGTCCGTGGCCATGCCCACCACAAACATGATGCGGGCAACCTCCTGCCCGTTGAGGATGGCATTTTGGGCTTCCTTGTTGCCCTCGATATAAGCATCCCGGTGCACATCGATAAAAAGCGAGATGCCCGGCTCCTCCTCCAGCGCCGCCTGCATGGTCAAAAGCGAGCGCGTATAGGCGGTGCGCATGTTGGGCGGTTCGTGATTGGTGGTGGCATGCCACACCTGGGCGCCGTAGGCTTGCAGCTGCCGCGTCAACAAATCGCCAATTTTTACAATATTGTGTTCCTGATCGTTGGTACGCCAGGTATCGGTTTCCACATAGCTTTGCTGCGGCGTCATGGTATACGCTTCGGTGGTATGGGTATGATATACCAATATCTTCGGGCCTGCCCTGGGCGCCTCAACCGGCGCCTGCACAGGCGGTATAATTCGAATATCCAGCGGCTGCTGCTCCAGGCCGATGTAGATTTCCTCATCATCGGCGGCATGAACAACCGTGCTGTTGCCAAAGACGCTTTTCAGCACGGAAGCCGGGTCCCGTATATCGGCCCCGGCCATGGAGGTCAGCGTCAGGCGCCAGAGGCAATCGCCCAGCGTTGTGCGCGACAGCAGCATGCCCACTAGCAGGGCCGCCAGCAGCATGCCCCAGCCAAACCCGCGCTTTCCCCGATGAACATATTGCCTTTTCCGGCGCACCGCACATTCCCCCTTATCCGGGGTATACTATGCAGCGCGCCGCGCTTACATTACACACGCATGCCGCGAAGCACGCCTAAATCAACATCCCGGTGGAAAGCCAGGTTCATGCAATCGGCCACCAGGGTGGAAGCTTCCTCGATCAGGTGATCGACATCCTTGGGCGTTACCACCATATCCCCAAAGGCGGATTGGGCGGTTTCCTCCACCGCATCGGGCAGCCCCCCGTGCCACAGCTGGCGGCTGTCCTCGGGCAGGGTCTCGATCAGGGCTTCGGCCGCATCCCGGGCGATGGTACCCGCAAACACCACCATGGGCACGCCAATGGCGATTACGGGGATCTTAAGCGTGGCCTGGTTGAGCTTGGCCCTGGGGTTTCCCAGCCCGCCGCCGGGCTGGATGCCGGTATCGCTCATTTGCAGGGTGCAGGCCACACGCTGCGTCCGCCTGGAGGCCAGCGCATCCACACACACCACGGCATCCGGGCGCACCTTTTGCACCACCGCGCGGATGACTTCCGCCGTTTCCACGCCGGTTTCCCCCATCACCCCGGGGGCGATGGCCGATATGGTGATAAAACGCTGGTCCAGCCACTCGGGATGGGTGGTGGTAATGTGGCGGGTAACCAGTATTTTTTCCACCACCCTGGGCCCCAGCGCATCCGGCGTGATGTGGCGGTTGCCAAGCCCCACCACCAGGATATGCTTTTTTCCTTCACCCAAAAGCTGCCGGAGCGATTTGGCGCAAATAGCGGCAGCCTGATCGCGCTGCTCGGTATCCAAATACAAATTGCTTTCCCATTGCTGGGTAATATAGTTGCCCATGGGCTTGCCTACGTGCTGCGCCCCCTCGCGCGAGGTAATGCGCACATCGGTCTGCGTCAGCGGCCCCAATGTAATGGTGCTGACGATTACGCCGGGCATCGATTGCCCTTCGGCCGCTTCCATGGCCAGGTCGGTCCGCAACATGTTGTTCGCCTCCTTGGACATACTTTTCCAAGAAAGGCACACTTTCATGCTGCCCAACGCAAAAAAGCCCTCGCAATCCTGCGAAGGCTTAAAAGCCGCAGTAAACGGTTAGGCTTTGGCGGCGCGCTTGGCGATCTGCGCTTTGGCGCGGTTGGCCTTGTTCTTGTGGAACACGCCCTTCTGGGCAGCCTTGTCGATGGTGCTGACGGTGGCAATCGCCTGCGCATCGATGGCCTTCTGATCGCCGGAGGCGACAGCGGCATCCAGCTTTTTCATCTGCGATTTGACGCCGGCTTTGATATAACGATTATGGGCCCGCTTGGTACGGGAAACCTTAACGCGCTTGATGGCCGATTTAATGTTGGGCACAAGATACACTCCCCTCGTAAATGCAACGGTGGATATTTTATCATAAAGAAAGCAAATATGCAAGCCCCTGTTGGCGAAATTCTATTTTTCCGCCTTGGTGTAGGCCAGCATGCCGCCCGCCAGCAACACCTGCTGCAACCGCCCCGATACCGGCAGCGTGGCAGCAATGGTGGTACCCTTGGTGCGGTTTTGCACCAGGATGGTGCCGCCTTTTTCTACCTGCCCGCGGGCATCCTCGATATACAGGCTGTCGCCCTGGTCGATGGCATCATAATCGGCCGGGTTTTCAAACACCAGCGGGATAATGCCGGAGTTTATCAGGTTAGCCATATGGATGCGCGCAAAGGATTTAACCAGCACAAAGCGGATACCCAGGTACAGCGGAACCAGCGCCGCATGTTCGCGGCTGGAACCCTGCCCATAGTTTTGCCCGGCCACCAGCACGCCGCCGCCCGCCGCCTTGGCACGGGACGGGAACGTGGCATCCACGGGGCTTAGGCAATAATCGGACAGATACGGAATATTGGAGCGGAAGGGCAAAAGCTTGGCGTTGGAGGGCATGATGTGGTCGGTGGTAATATTATCCTCCATCTTCAAAAGCACTTCGCCGCCAACGGTATCCTCCATGGCATGGTTAACCGGGAAGGGCTGGATGTTGGGCCCGCGGAGCACTTCCCCTTCGTCGGTGGCGGCGGGGGCCAACACACCGGTATCGTTGATGGGGAAAGCCTTGGGCATTTCGATTTGGGGCGCATTGCCCAGCGTGCGCGGATCGGTCAGCACACCCGTCAGCGCCGTGGCTGCGGCCACCTCCGGGCTGGCCAGGTACACCTTGGCGCTGGAGGTTCCGCTGCGGCCAAAGAAATTGCGGTTGAAGGTGCGCACGGATACGGCATCCGTACAGGGCGCCTGCCCCATGCCGATGCACGGCCCGCAGGCCGATTCCAAAATGCGCGCGCCCGCGGCGATCATATCGGCCAGCGCACCATTTTGGGCCAGCATGGTCAGCACCTGCTTGCTGCCCGGGGCAATAACCAGGCTGACGGAAGGATGCACGGTTTTGCCCTTTAAAATAGCGGCCACCTTCATCATATCCAGGTAGGAGGAATTGGTGCAGCTGCCAATGGCCACCTGGTCCACCTTGATGGGCCCGATTTCCTGGATGGTCTTAACGTTATCGGGCATATGCGGGCAGGCCGCCATGGGCTCCAGCTGGCCGATATCGATGGTGATGGTTTCATCATATTCGCAGCCCTCATCCGGCGCCAGGGCGACAAAATCCCCTTCGCGGCCCTGGGCTTTTAAGAAGGCATGCGTCATTTCATCGCTTGGGAAGATGGAAGTCGTAGCCCCCAGCTCCGCGCCCATGTTGGTGATGGTAGCGCGCTCCGGCACGGTCAGGGTTGCAAGCGCCGGGCCGGTGTATTCGATAATTTTGCCCACCCCGCCTTTGACGCTCAGGCGGCGCAGCACTTCCAGGATGATATCCTTGGCGGACACAAAGGGCTTTAATGCGCCCGTCAGCACCACATTCATAACCTTGGGCATATTTAAATAATAGGGGCCGCCGCCCATCGCCACAGCCACATCCAGCCCGCCGGCGCCGATGGCCAGCTGGCCGATACCGCCGCCCGTGGGGGTATGGCTGTCGCTGCCCAGCAGCGTGGTGCCCGGCTTGCCAAAGCGCTCCAGGTTGACCTGATGGCAGATCCCGTTGCCGGGCCGGCTGAAATACACCCCGTGCTTGGAGGCAACGGACTGGATATAGCGATGATCGTCCGCATTTTCAAAGCCCTCCTGCAGCATGTTGTGATCGATATAGGCCAGGGATTTTTGCGTTTTAACCCGCGGCACACCCATGGCCTCAAACTGCAGGTAAGCCATCGTACCGGTGGAATCCTGCGTCAGCGTCTGATCGATGCGGATGGAAATCTCGCTTCCCGGCGTCATTTCCCCGGAAAGCAGATGGGAAGAAATAATCTTTTGCGCCAGGTTCATCTTGGACATGTTTTCCCCTCCCTGATATTACGCACGCTCCAGCCGCCGGATGGCGACTTTATGCGTCCACGCCTGCGTCATGATGCCTTCGGCCACGCCGCGCCCGCCTGCCACGCAATCGGCAGCGGCGGCCACGGCAAGCTGCAGGGCGTTTCGCGGGCGCATAGCTTGCAGCCGGGCCCGAAGGTAGGCTGCCGCCATGGCATCGCCCGCCCCCACCGTGCTGATGACGGGCACATCCAGAGCCGGGGCCAGGTAGACCTCCCTACCGGTATGCAGCAGCGCCCCCTGCTCCGATAAGGATAATAACACATGCGTATCCTCCGATGCAATCTCCCCCGCCGCCTGCACGCAAGCTTCAAGCGTATCCAGCTTGCGGCCCATCAGGCTTTCCAATTCGTAGCGGTTGGGTTTGACAAAGCTGGGGCCGGCTTCCAGTGCCAGGCGCAGGGGGATCCCTTCCCCATCCACGCCGATTATCCGCCCCCGTGCGCGCGCTACCAGCCGGGCATATAATTCCGCCGGGCATCCGGGCGGCAGGCTGCCCGTCAGCAATACGCCTTCAGCCTGAAGCACAAGGGCATCATAGGCGGCAATAAAGGCATCCACATCCTCCGCCCGCACGGGCAAACCCGGGGCATTTACTTCCGTGATCCGCCCGTTTTTTTCGCGCAGCTTGATGTTTTGCCTAAGCGCGCCCGGCCGGTCAACCGCCACCATGCGCGCGCCATCGCGCGCCACGCGTTCCTCCAGCCCGGCCTTGCCTTCCCGGGGCGCCAACACCAGCAGGGTGCTTTCCATTCCCAGCCTGGCCAGCGTACATGCGGTATTAACCCCTTTGCCGCTTGGAATTTCCTGCCGGCCGTGCACGCGGTTCATCCCGCCCGGCACAAGGCTATCCAACTGCAGGCAAATATCCACGCTTGGGTTTAAGCAAACCGATAATACCATCACGCCGCGCCTCCCCTTTTGGCATTGCGCCTATACGCACGCAAAGGCCGCATATGCGGCCTTTGCACAGTTCCATGTTGTTATGCCTGGTCAAGTTTACTCGTCGTCCTCATCGGCCGTCTTCTTGGCCGCTTCGATCACCTTCTGGGCGACGTTGGCCGGCACATCCTCGTACCGCTCAAAGAACAGCTTAAACGAGCCGCGCGCCTGGGTCATGGAGCGAAGGTCGGTAGCATACTTGAATACCTCGGCCAGCGGCACTTCGGCAATGACTTCCTGCCCGCCATCCACCTGGTTCATGCCCATAATGCGGCCGCGGCGGCGATTCAAATCGCCGATGACATCGCCCATGTACTCATCGGGAATGCGCACCTCAATGCGGTAGACAGGCTCCAGCAGCGTCGGTCCGGCTTCCGCGCAGCCCTTCTTGTACGCCAAACGCGCAGCCGTGCGGAACGCCATTTCGGAAGAATCAACAGGGTGATAGGAACCATCGTACAGCGCGCACCGGATACCCACCATGGGATAACCCGCCAGCACGCCGTGGGTGACGCATTCGCGCAGGCCTTTTTCCACCGCCGGGATAAAGGATTTGGGCACCACGCCGCCGACAACCCTGTCTTCAAAGATGAAATCGCCCTCGCTGGGATCGGTAATGGGCGAGAACTCGATCCAGCAATGGCCAAACTGGCCATGGCCGCCGGTTTGCTTTTTATGCTTGCCTTCGGCCTTAACGGTTTTACGGATGGTTTCACGATAGGGAATTTGCGGATCATCCAGCACGGCGCTGACGCCGAACTTGTTTTTGAGCTTGGCGCACAGCACTTCCAGGTGCAGCTCGCCCTGGCCGGAAATCAGCATATCGCCCGTATCCGTGGCCTTGGCCAACGCAAAGGCGGGATCCTCCTCCGTCAAGCGGCCCAAGCCGCCAAAGACCTTTTCTTCCTCCCCCTGTACCTTGGCCGATACCGCCAGGGAAATCTGGGGTTCCGGGAAGGCGACGGGCGGATAAACGATGGGGTTAGCCTGATCGCACAGGGTATGCCCCGTCATGGTATTTTGCAGTTTGGCCACCGCGCCGATATCGCCGGCATTTAGCTTATCCACACCGATCAGCTTTTTGCCGCGCATGATGGACAGGCCGCTTAGCTTGGCCGCCTTTTCCACCGCGGGGTTATAGCCCATGCTATCGGGCGAAACCGTGCCCGACATCACCTTAAACAGCGACAGCTTTCCGACAAACGGATCGGCCACGGTTTTAAACACCAGCAGCGAGAACGGAGCATCGGCCGAGCAGGCGCGTACGGCCGTTTCTTCGGTTGCGGGCACCTTTCCCTCATGCGTGCGGCCCTCGGGCGAAGGCAAAATCTGGCTGGCCATATCCATCAGCACCTGCACACCCAGGTTGGGTGCAGCAGCGCAGCATACCACCGGCACCAGCGAGCCGTCTGCCCCGCACAGCTTGATGCCGGTCATCAGATCTTCCTGATCCAGTTCGCCGTTCTCAAAGTATTTTTCCATCAACTCATCGTTGCCGGCAGCAGCGGCTTCCATGGCCGCCTCGCGCAAGGAAGCCACTTCCCCTTCCAGCGCAGCGGGCACATCGGCCAGCGTATAAGCGCCCTTGGCACCAAACATGCAGGCTTTGTTGGCAACAACATCAACCACGCCCTTAAAGGCGCCGCCTTCCACGATGGGCAGCTGCAAGGGTACGATGGGCGTGCCGTATTTTTGCTTAAGCTGATCGCACACGCGCATAAAATTGGCGTTTTCCCGATCCATCTGGTTGACCACAAACATACGGGCCACGCCGTTTTTTTCGCACATGGTCCATGCTTTTTCCGCACCCACCACCAGGCCGGATACGGCGCTGACCAGGATCATGGCGCCTTCCACCACGCGCATGGCGCCGGCGCTTTCGCCGATAAAATCAAAATATCCGGGCACATCCACCAGATTCAGCTTGTTGCCCTTCCATTCCACCGGCGCCAAGCCAATGCTAATGGAAATGTGCCTTTTGGTTTCTTCCGGATCAAAATCCGTTACCACGTTGCCGTCTTCCACACGGCCCATGCGGTCAATGGCCCCGCTGTTAAAAAGCATGGCCTCAGCCAGGGTAGTTTTACCCTCCGATCCGTGGCCCAACAAAGCCACGTTGCGGAGTTCATTTGTCCGATATTCCTTCATCTGGTTTCCCTCCTATGCAATTACCCGTCCACTCCTGCCCATTTTGTATATCGGTATACTACTGGGCATCACTGCCTTTATTATAGCAGATACCCCATACAGGCTTCAACTACCGCAGCCCAAATTCGGCTGGTTTTAAACCTATAACGCCATTTTTATTGCAAAGCCCCGTTTGCAGCAAAGCTCAGGCACTACAGCCACGTACAATTTCCGCCTACAGGCTGCCTTTTCGGTGGGCCAGGCGCAGGATACCCTTACGCATCAAATCGGCTGGAATCACCGTCAGGGCAATTAAAAGCACCGTCCTTAGCTGGTCAAACGGCAATGCCGCCGTGCGAAACAGCGTACCGCCAAAGTAAACCAGCAAAATCTGCACCCCAATAACCGCCGCCATCACCACCATAAACAGGGGGTTTCTAAACAAATGGGCCAGCAGGTTGACGCGCGGCGTCCGGGCATTAAAGCTGTTAAACACCCCGCAAAAAATAAACAGGCAGAAAAAGGCCGTCAAAAACCAGATGGGGTTTTGGCTGTAGCCAAACCATTCCTTAACGATATCCAGCTTTAAAAACAGGGTGCACAGCACAATGGTAAACAGCCCCATGCATAAAATCTGGTTGAGCATGTAGCGGTTGAGCACCGGTTCATCGCGCTTTTTGGGCGGCTCATCCATGTATTCGGGCAAGGGGGCTTCCCCGGCAAAGGCCATGCCGGCCAAGGTATCCATGATAATGTTGATCCATAACATCTGTACCACCGTCACCGGTGAATCGATGCCGATAAAGGGCCCAATAACGGAGATACCCACCGCGGACAGGTTCATCGTCAACTGGAAAACAATAAATTTGCGGATGCTTTTAAACAGCGTGCGCCCATATAAAATGGCCTTGGCGATGGAGGCAAAGTTATCATCCAGGATGACGATATCCCCGGCCTCCTTGGCCACCTCGGTGCCGCTGCCCATGGCAAAGCCGACATCTGCACGCTTGAGGGCGGGGGCATCGTTGATGCCATCCCCCGTCATGCCCACCACCAGCTGCGCTTCCTGTGCCAGGCGCACCAGCCTGCTTTTATCCCCCGGCAGCGCGCGCGCCACCACCCGAAGGTGTTTAAGCCTGGCGGACAGCTCCCGGTCCGACAGCCGCGCCAGCTCCTCGCTGGTGATAACCGCCTCTCCCTCCGCACCCGGGGCAAGCAGGCCAACCTCGCGCGCAACGGCAACGGCGGTTTGCCGGTTATCGCCGGTTATCATAACCACCTGCACGCCGGCGCGCTGCACCTGGGCAACGGCGGTGACGGCTTCCGGCCGCACCTCATCCCGAATACCGACCAGCCCAACCAGCGTTAAATCCGAAAAAGCCCCGTCCGGCGTCACCTCCCGCCCGGAGATGGCGATGGCCAGCACACGCACGGCGCGGTCGGCCATCTGGCGCATGCGCGCCTGTACCGTGGCCAAAGAACCCATGGGCACGATGCGCCCATGGGCATCAACATAGTGGCGGCAGGCCGGTAAAATTTTTTCCGGCGCGCCCTTGACCAGGCAGATATCCTCCTCCCCAGCCAGATGGACGGCGGAAAACTTTTTGGCGCTGTCAAAGGGCACATGGGATTTGATGCTAACGCTCGGCCGGGTTTCCTTCAGCGGCAGGATATATTCCAGCAGCGCGCGGTCTGTCGCATTTCCACCCAGCACCCGGCCCTTGGATAGCAAACTGCCGGTATTGTACAGGCAGCTTTGCTCCACACGCCTGTACAGCGCGGGGTTTGCCTGCAGCTCCTCCTTGGTGTACATGCGCCCGGCACCATCTATAAACTGCACCACCTTAAGCTGCCCGCGCGTCAGCGTGCCGGTTTTATCGGTAAACAAAATGTTCAGGCTTCCCGAGGTTTCGATGCCCACCAGTTTTCTGACCAGCACATGGTCTTTCAGCATGCGCAGCATGTTGGAAGACAGCACCACCGTAATCATCATGGGCAAGCCCTCCGGCACGGCCACCACCACCACTGTAATGGCCAGCGTAACGGCGTGCATCAGGCTTTCCAGCAGCAGGTGCCAGTCGCCCACATGGGCCAGGATGGCCGCGCCCTGCATGCCGTTGGCCAGCACGATGGATTGAAACAAATCCGCCAGCAGCACCAGTGCCGCCGCCCAATACCCCATTTTGCTGATGCTGCCAGCCAGCGCCCCAAGCCTGAGCTTCAGCGGGCTTTCCCGCGTTTTTTCCTGCACCTCCCTGGCCATTTTGCCATACACCGTGCCATCCCCGATGTTGACGGCCACCATTTCCCCATCGCCTGCGGATACCACGGTGCCCCTGAACACCTGGTCGGCTGCGGAAAAATCCCACTTCCGGGAAGGAAGGGCGCTTGGGCGCTTGGAGGCCTCCCGGCTTTCGCCGTTGATGGAGGATTGATCCACCTGCACGCTGCCGGCAACCAGCACGCCGTCGGCCGGAATGCGTTCCCCCGCCTGCAGCAGCACATGGTCGCCCACCACGATATCGCCAATTGGCACCTCCGCCACACCGCCTGCACGCCTGACCCGGCAGGTGATGCCAGCGGCATCCTGCTGCAGTCTGAGGAAGGCCGATTCGCTGCCGTATTCCGATAACGTGGAAACAAATGTGGCCAAAAAGATGGCAATGGCGATACCTGCCGATTCAAACCAATCAAATTTGCGGAACAAAAAGATAATGTTGATAGCCAGCGCTGCCAGTAAAATTTTAATGATGGGATCGCCAAAGCTTTCCAGCAGCTGGCGGAAAAAGCCCTGCCGCTGGCTGGGGGGCAGGGCGTTTTCCCCAAATTGTTCCCGCGATTGGGACACCTGTTCCGAGGTTAATCCGCCGGCGGAAATCATTGCCTGATCGGGGCGTTGTGGGGTTTTCATCGGTACTTCACTCCTTGAACCTGCTTTTGCATGCTCCCGTTTACCGGGAAAAGTGTTGTCCCTTCACCATATGCATGCCATGCGTGTTCAATCACAAAGCCCCGGGATTTTTATCCCATCTTTTGCCGGCTATCCAAGAGTTGTCTAAAAACATTTGTATCATTAATCCACAAAAAAGCGGCAGGCTACAATGGCCGGCAAATCCTAAATCCATCAAAACAGGCAGCATCGGCGCACCGATAAGGGGGCTGTGGCCCGGCGCGCAAGCCGGTATATCCTGCAGGGTAAAACAGGCGGAAGCGGTATGAAGGCGATGCGGGGTTAAAAAATCGGGGCAAGCGATATCCTGCTTGCCCCAACACGGCCAAAGGCCTATTTTCCCGCTTTTTCAGGTATTTTTGATAATCTGCACCGCGGCTGGCGGCATGTCGGCCTCCCACGGGCACATACGGCATTCTCCCGGGATTATTCTTTTTGCCTCCCCCAATTTTTTCATGTGGCGCAGCGCGCAGTAAAACCAAACCGTTTACATGCACAAGGTATAAAGCCATCCGGGGGGCGGCTATATGCCGCCCCCCGGATAAAACCATGATGGTTGCCATTATTGGCCCAAATCAACAAGCCGCTGCATGGCTTGCCGGGTTTGCTCCGGGTTGCCAAAGGCAGTCAGGCGGAAATACCCTTCCCCATTTTTGCCAAAGCCGCTGCCCGGTGTGCCCACCACCTGTGCATGGGACAAAAGGTAATCAAAGCACTCCCAGGAGGACATGCCGCCCGGGCACTTCAGCCACAGGTAGGGCGAATTTTCCCCGCCCACAAACCAAATGCCCATCCGGCTGAGCGCCTCGGCCATCACCCTGGCGTTTTGCCGGTATACACCGATGGCTTTTTGCACCTGCTGCTGGCCCTGTGGGGTAAAAACCGCCTCCGCCCCGCGCTGCACCACATAGGGCACACCGTTGAATTTGGTGGTTTGGCGCCGCAGCCACATGGCGTTAATGCTCATCCCCTCGGCCTCTAAAGCACGCGGCACCACGGTATAGCCGCAGCGCGTACCGGTAAAGCCCGCCGTTTTTGAAAAAGAGCAAAATTCGATGGCACACTTTTCCGCCCCAGGCACCTCAAAAATGCTGTGCGGCAAAGAATCATCCACAATAAACGCCTCATACGCCGCATCAAACAGGATAACCGCGTGCTGGCGCAGCGCATATTCCACCCATTTTTCAAGCCCTTCCCGGGTATAAACGGCACCCGTTGGGTTGTTTGGCGAGCAAAGATAGATAATATCGGCTTGAACCTCCGGCTGCGGCAGGGGTAAAAAGCCGTTTTGCTGGTTGGCATCGGCAAACAGGATGCGCCGCCCGGCCATACGGTTGGTATCCACATACACCGGGTAAACCGGGTCCGGAACCAGCACGGTATTATCGGCGGAAAACAAATCCAGCATGTTGCCCAAATCGCTTTTGGCTCCATCGCTGATAAAAATTTCTTCCATCGCCAGCTTGACGCCGCGTGCAGCATAATACCCCTGGATGGCCTCGCGCAAAAAGCCATAGCCCTGCTCCGGCCCATAGCCATGGAAGCCCTGCGCCTGGGACATCTCCAATGTAGCGCGTTCCATAGCCTCCACCACCGCCGGGCACAGCGGCTGGGTAACATCCCCAATGCCCAGGCGAATAATGTTAGCCTGCGGATGGGCCTTGGTATATTCAGCCACCCGCCTGGCAATGGTTGTAAACAGGTAGCTTTCCTCCAGCTCCCGGTAATGCGGATTGAGTTTCATGGCTCATCCCCCTTAAATACCAACGGTTGGGTTCGCTTATGCTGGCTTGCGCGGTGCGCACGCTCGATTTTGGCGATATCCTCCACACTACCCTCGCCCGTCAACAGATAGCGATCGATGGCGGCATAGGAAATGCCCATTTCCTTTTCATCCGTCTGCCCCTCAAAAAGCCCCGCGCTGGGCGCTTTTTTAATGATGTTTTCGGGTGCATTCAAAAATGCCAGCAGCTGATAAATTTCTGTAACCGTCAAATCGGCGATGGGGTTCAGATCGTAAGCGCCGTCCCCCCACTTGGTAAAATACCCCATATACCCTTCGCTGCGGTTGCCGGTACCCGCCACCAGGCAGCCCCGGCTTTGGGCAATGGCATACAGCGTGGCCATGCGCAGCCTGGGGTTGATGTTGGCCTTGGCCATATCCGCAAGCGTCTGCACGCCCTCCAGCTGCCCCAGCATGGCTTCCTTGACCGGCGACAGATCCACCACCAGCGTTTCAATGCCAAACTGTTGGGCCACCGCACGGCCATCGACCATATCCTCCCCAAAGTTACGGGTAGATTGGCACGGCATGATAACGCCCAGGCAATTATCGCACGCCATCTTGCACAAAATGCCCACCAGCGCGCTGTCCTTGCCGCCGCTGTTACCATACACAATGCCTTTGGCCCCGGCCTGCTCCACTGCGCGCCGGATAAACGCGACGCGCTCCTCCACCTGTTGCTTTGCGTTCATTGGCATTTCCCTCCCATTGCTGCGGCGATCAGGCCGCAGAAAAGCGGATGCGCCCGGTTGGGGCGGCTTTTAAACTCCGGATGGTACTGCACACCGATAAAATAGCGCTTATCCGGCAGCTCGACAGCCTCCACCAGGCGGCCGTCGGGCGACAGCCCGGCAAGGCGCATACCGGCGCTTTGAAATTTCTCCCGATAGGCATTGTTAAACTCGTACCGATGGCGGTGCCGCTCCTGAATCTCCTCCTGGCCATATACCTCTGCCAGGCGGCTGCCCGGGGTGATTCGGCAGGGATACGCACCCAAACGCATGGTGCCGCCCTTGGGCAAATTGCCGTGCTGATCGGGCATCAGATCGATGACCGAATGCGGGCCATCGGGGCTAAATTCGCTGGAATCGGCCCCCTCCAGCCCCAAACAGTTGCGCGCAAATTCGATAACGGCCACCTGCATGCCCAAGCAAATACCCAGGAAAGGAATGTCATTTTCCCGTGCATAGCGCGCGGCAACAATTTTTCCTTCGATGCCCCGGTTGCCAAACCCGCCGGGCACCAGGATGCCATCGCACCCCTCCAGCTTGGCGGCTACGTTTTGCTGCGTCAGCTGTTCGCTGTCCACCCAGGCAATGTCCACCACCGCCCCGTTTTCAAACCCCGCATGGCGAAGCGCCTCCGCCACGGAAAGATACGCATCATGCAGGGCAACATATTTGCCCACCAGGGCAATGGTAACATGCTGCTTGCGGTTGTGGATGCGCTCGAGCATGGCCTCCCACTCCGTCATATCGGCCACGCGGGGCTCCAGCCCCAGTTCCCGGCAGACAATTTCCGATAGATGGCTTTTCTCCAGCATCAGCGGCGCCTCGTATAAAACAGGCAGCGTGATGTTTTCAATAACGCAATCGGGTTTGACATTGCAAAAAAGCGATATTTTCTGGCGGATGCCATCGCCGATGGGCTCGTCGCAGCGGCACACGATGATATTGGGGCTGATGCCCAGCGCACGCAGCTCCTTGACCGAGTGCTGCGTCGGCTTGGATTTATGCTCACCCGAGCTTTTGATATACGGCACCAGCGTTACATGGATAAACAGGCAATTTTGCATGCCCACCTCCAGTGATACCTGGCGGATGGCCTCCAGGTAAGGCTGGCTTTCGATATCACCCGTTGTGCCGCCGATTTCGGTAATGACGATATCCGCCCCGGTATCGTGGCCAACCGCGTAGATAAAACGCTTGATTTCGTCGGTTACATGGGGGATGATCTGCACCGTCTGCCCCAGATAATCGCCGCGCCGCTCCTTGGCCAGCACATTGGAAAAGCATTTGCCCGTGGTCAGGTTGGAATACCGGCTAAGGTTTTCATCGATGAAGCGCTCGTAATGGCCCAGATCCAAATCGGTTTCCGCGCCGTCCTCGGTAACAAATACCTCGCCATGCTGGTAAGGGCTCATGGTGCCGGGATCCACATTGATGTAAGGATCCAGCTTCTGGGCCGCCACCTTATAGCCGCGGGCCTTAAGCAGCCTGCCCAGCGCCGCCGCCGTGATGCCCTTTCCCAGGCCGGATACCACACCGCCGGTGACAAAGATATACTTGGTCATACCTCAACCGCCCCTTCAAATACCTTAACGGCCTTACCCGTCATAAAAACAGTATCCGGAGTATACTCCACCTTCAGGTTTCCGCCGACCAGTTTGACCAGGATCTCCCCGCCCGGGGTGCACCGGCCGGTCTCCACCGCCGCCACGGTCGCCGCACATGCGCCGGTACCGCAGGCCCAGGTTTCGCCGCTGCCCCGCTCCCACACGCGCATCTTAATGGTTTTTTCGTCAATAACCTGCACAAACTCGACATTGACCCGCTGCGGGAAGAGTGCCTTGTTCATCTCCAACAAGGTGCCTATGCGCTCCACCTCCGCGCGTTCGACGCTGTCGACAAACAGCACGCAGTGGGGGTTGCCCATGGATACACAGGTGATGCGGAAGGTTTCGCCTTCTACCGTCACTTCCCTGTCGATGATGCGCTCCCCATCCAAAGCAACAGGGATGCGCGCCGGCGTCAGCTCCGCCGCACCCATATCCACGCGCGCGCTGGTCACCTGGCCGTTGATTTTGTAAACCGTTACCGTTTTGATGCCACTCAGCGTTTCAATGGTCATGGTTTCATTCGCCACACGGCCGGCATCGTAGAGGTATTTGGCCACGCAGCGGATGGCGTTTCCGCACATCATGCCCTCGCTGCCATCCAGGTTAAACATGCGCATTTTGGCATCCGCCACATTGGATGGGCAAATCAGCACCACGCCGTCCCCGCCGATGCCAAAGTGCCTGTCGGACAGGCGCACACTCAGCCCCTCGGGATTGACGATATCCTGATTGAAGCAATCAAAATAGATGTAATCGTTGCCGCAGCCCTCCATCTTGATAAAACGAAGCATCTCACGGTGTGTTCTCAGATGCTTGATATCCACCAATTCAATGGAGCCCTGGGAATACCGGCTGCGCAGGCTGTCGGCCAGGGCGCCGGCGGTATCCAGGCTGGTCAGGCACGGAATGTTGTGTTCCACGGCCTTGCGGCGGATGCGCACGCTGTCGCGCGTGGGAATACGCCCCTTGGCGGAGGTGGAGATAACATAATCCACACGCCCGCTTTCCATCAGGGTCAACACATTATCGGCCGATTCGTGTATCTTGGAAACCACCGTTGCCGAAATCCCGGCCGCATGCAGGATTTTTGCCGTGCCGCGGGTGGCATACAGCCAAAAGCCCATATCGCTGAACTTTTTGGCCAGCTCGCCAATTTCCACCTTATCGGTATCGCGCACGGTAATCAGCACGCCGCCCTTTTTCTTCATCTGATAACCGGCGGCAACAAGGCCCTTGTACAGGGCTTCCTCAAAGGTAGCGGCAATGCCCAGCACCTCGCCGGTGGATTTCATCTCCGGCCCCAGTTGGGTATCGACGTTGGCCAGCTTTTCAAACGAGAACACCGGCACCTTGACCGCCACATACGCCCCCGCCGGATGCAGCCCCGTGCCATAGCCCATATCCTTTAGCTTTTGGCCCAGCATAGCCCGGCTTGCCAGATCCACCATGGGAATGCCGGTTACCTTGCTGATATAGGGCACCGTGCGCGAGGAACGCAGGTTGACTTCGATAACATACAGTTCCCCATGGAAAATCAGGTATTGGATGTTGATAAGCCCGCGCACATCCAGGGCAACGGACAGCTTGCGCGTGCAATCGATGATCTTTTGCGTCATCGCCTCGCCGACGTTATAAGCCGGGTAAACCGCGATGGAATCGCCCGAGTGCACACCGGCACGCTCGATATGCTCCATAACGCCGGGGATCAGGATATCCTCCCCATCGCAGATGGCATCAACTTCCAGCTCCGTCCCCATCAGATACTGGTCGATCAGAATGGGGTTTTCAATGCCCTGGGACAGGATGATGGCCATATACTCCTCAACATCATTATCGTTAAAGGCGATAATCATGTTCTGCCCGCCCAATACATAGGAGGGGCGCAGCAGCACGGGGTAGCCGATGCGGTGGGCTACCTCCAGCGCTTCCTCGCAGGTCATTACCGTAAAGCCCTGCGGACGCCGGATATTAAACTCCGACAAAAGCTCGTCAAAGCGCTGACGGTCCTCCGCACGGTCCATGCTGTCGGCATTGGTTCCCAAAAGCCGGATGCCATGGGCCTGCAGGCCCGCAGCCAGCCGGATAGCCGTCTGCCCACCAAAGGCAACAACCACGCCCTCCGGTTTTTCAACTTCGATGATTCCCAGCACATCCTCCAGCGTCAGCGGCTCAAAATACAGCCGGTCGGCCGTATCAAAATCCGTGGATACGGTTTCGGGATTGTTATTGACGATAACCACCTCGTATCCCGCCTGCTGCAGCGCCCAGACACAGTGGACGGAGGCATAGTCAAACTCAATGCCCTGGCCGATGCGGATGGGGCCGGAGCCCAGCACCATGACGGTTTTCTTGCCGGAGTTACGCGCCTCCAGCATGGGCTTGGCTTCGTCCAGGTCATCATAGGTGGCATAAAAGTAAGGCGTGCGCGCGGCAAATTCCGCCGCGCAGGTATCCACCATATGGTAGACCGGCAGGCGCGGATGCCGGATTTCCTCCCCGGACAGCTTGGTGATGACCGCATCCGGATAGCCCATCTTTTTGGCTTCCAGATAGGTTTCCTCATCCACATTGCCCTGGGCCAGCCTTTTTTCCATGTCGCACAGGTTTTGGATCTTATACAAAAACCAGTTGTCGATCCGGGTGATATCGTGGATTTGTTCCACCGAAACCCCGCGCATCATGGCCTCGAAGATAACAAACAGCCGGCGGTCGTCGCAGCGGTGCAGCATACCGAAGATTTCCTCATCGGAAAGCTCCGCCAAATGGGCGTCCCGCAGGCTGGACAGGCCGATTTCCGCCCCGCGCACCGCCTTCATCAGCGCCTGCTCAAATGTCGGCGCGATGGACATAACCTCGCCCGTGGCCTGCATCTGCGTGCCCAGCGTACGGCGGGCATAGACAAACTTATCAAAGGGCCATT
>JAQXFY010000043.1 GCA_029006015.1 bacterium | reverse complement strand
GCAGGGAGTGCGCATGCTAAGCTTAAATCCACAGCGCCCCATGTCCAGGCGCCGCCCAACGGGTGCCTGGCGGCCGCTGTCATAACACGAGGTGATCGTATGAGCCACGATATCAAAAAAGCCACGCTGGATGAGATCAACCGGCGCCTGACCCTGCTGCGCCAGCATGAGCACGACCGCATCCTGCCCGCCGATAACGTATACAAAGAACTCAACCAGGCGTTATCCAAAGCCATCGGCGCGCCGCTGATTGGCGAGCTGGAAAGCCTGTACGAATTCATTCAAAACCTGTAATTTTTGTCCATAGGCAGGAGCGACAGCCCCCCTTTAGCAGGCTCTCTGCCATCCTTATTCCGGCGCCAAGCAGGCGCCGGCATTGCCTCCGCGCACCATAACCAGGCTTCCTGGCAAAGTTTTTAATGTTTTTCCCACTTTTTTAAAAAGGGGCTGCGGCCGGCCTCAGGCAGGGGCGGCATTTTGCCCCATCCGTTTTGCGGATAGCCCCGTATCGCATGGCCCCCAGCCCCGGGCGGCACCTGCCCCGGCAAAAAGCCTGCGTTTTACCCCATCCGCTTTGGGTTAAAGCGGGGAACCCTGTCCGTTTTGATGGTTTGCCGATATACAAAAAGCGCCGGCCGTGCTCATCCGCGCGGCCGGCATCTATTTATCTATCAAGGAGGGCAGGTTGGGGTCATTCCGGGCACAAGCGCTGCCTGTCCTCCGGCGTCAGCACGTCAAGGAAGCCCGATGGATCGGAGGAGTATGTCTCCAGCCGGTCTACCTTCCAGCCACGCCCCGCCTTTTTATAGTAAATCACCAACGAATGTCCGTCGCTAAAGCGGTGCTCCGAAAAGGCATCCTCTCCCTCCAGGATGGGGTAGACTGCGGCGTACTCATCAATTTTCTTTATTTCGTCAAAGGTGGTTTGCCCGGGCACAACGCCATCCAGCGCCCCGTCTGGCAGCAGCTGTTTAAGCTGCCATACATCCAGCGCGCACATCGATTGCCAGCTGTAGACAACCACCAGCCAGCTGCCGTCCTCCATAGCCCGCATCTCATAAAACCGGTCGCTGCCATCCGCCGCATCGATCATCGGGGCTTCCCCGTATTCCCGGATGATAGCCCGCTGCCTTGGGGCATTGGAAAAAGAGCTTCTCATCCCATGCGGCATATTGATGCAAAGCCAGGTATAAACATCGTAAGCATCGCGGCCACAGGCCGGCAATCCAGCCAGGATAACCAACATTAGGCAGCACAATATCCGCCGCATCCCGTTTTTCTCCCCTTCCACAGCCCCCCATTACCAGCTATAGGGCTTTTTAACCGCCAGATAAACCGTAGCGCTATTATAGAAATTAGGGAATACGATTGCCCCGGTATCTGCATTATATATAGGCCATGGAATACTGGTAGGATTAATCATTCCCTTATTTTGGCTGGGCAGCTCCCCCGGTTTATCACTCCAGCTGCCATCGCTGTGCTGAATCATAAAATGGAAATCGTGCCAGCCATTCATGGCCCCTACTCTTACCGCCACCCGGTATTCATCTGCATTAACAGGTGCGGTGGCCGAGGCAATGATCCGGCTGGTTCTTCCCGCACGGCTGAGATCATCCTTCGCATACCCCGCCACGCCATTTACAGTCGATGGAAAACTCGCATCCTCAAGCGGGCTGCCATTAGAATAAGCAATATCCCCCGGAAGAATCCACCACAAAAATCGGGCCGCATACCCATAGCAGTTGATATCGGTTGCGCTTGTCTGAATTGTCGCATACGGTACAGCCGCCCCATATGCAGAGGATGCTGCCGGGCTGATGGCGGCATTATCATCCTCGCCCAAAGAGGCAAGTACCTCCTGCTGCGCGTCGCACAGCGCCAAAAAAGCCTGAATAAACGCCGCATCATAAGCGCTTTCCCGTCGGCTGTTCAAGGCCAGTTTATCCAGTGGCACAAATTCACCCGTGCAGGAGATAACACCAGGCACATGCTGTACATCCACACTTGCAGCCGATACACGCAGCGCACCGAAAAGCAGCATAACCCCTGTTAGCAACAAAGCGGTTATACATCGCCATGCAGAGTTTTTCATAACAATCCCCTCTCTTGTATCGCCAATTATTTCTTAATAAACAGGCAGTGCATCTATCAACGCATATCATCACCCCGGTATTCCGTTCCTCTATGTTTATTATATCATGCCGCAGCCTATTTTCAACATATTTCAAAAAATTCCCATGTGCATTGCATATCCACACCTTTTCTCCGCCTGCGCCATCGCTCATCCAGCCCCATTTCCAGTATGGCTCTGCATGGCCCCTCCTTCATTGGGGTATACAAAAGCGCCGGCCGCGCTCATCCGCGCGGCCGGCATCTATTTATCTATCAAGGGGGCAGGTTGGTGGTGCTCCAGTACAACGCCATCCGGCGAGCCGGGCGGCCGTTTACCGATCACCCCAGCACTTTAAGCGCTTTGGGCTTGATTTCCATCATCGCATACGTCATGGGAAAGATTTCCCCATCGACATTCAACCGCATGCCGGGCGAGGCAATTTCCACCCGATGCCCGCGCAGGTGTTTGGTTTCCTTAAACGACAGGATTTTCCCCTTCAGCAATCCGGGCAGGCAAGCCATCATGCGGCCACGCTTCATGTTATCCACCAGCACCACATCCAACAGGCCGTCCTCCACGCTGGCCTTGGGCGCAATGGGGATGCCCCCGCCGTAAAACCGGCCATTGGCCACGGCGCATACCAGCATCTTGCCGCTTGCCACTTCCTGCCCATCCACACGCACAACCATTTCCGCAGGATGGTAGCTTAAAATGGTGCGGATAACCCCCCATAAATAGGGCAGCTGGCCGCGAACAAACCTTTTGACCGGCTCCGCATAATCCAGCACGGAAACATCAAAGCCGGTGCCACAGATATTGATAAAGGGGCGGCCGTTGATACACCCGATATCGGCCTGGCGCGCCGGATGTGACAAAATATGTTCCAGCACATCAAGGGGTTTTTTGGGCAGGTTGAGCGCGCGGACAAAATCGTTCCCCGTACCGGCAGGAATAATGCCCAGCGCTGTATCGCTGCCCATCACACCGCCGCAGGCTTCAAAAGCTGTTCCATCGCCGCCGATGGTCAGCAGCCGGTCGGTTCCCTGCGAAACACAAAGCTGCGCCAGCTCCCTGGCATGCCCGGGTGCCTCTGTATACAGTTCACGCGCCGCAATGCCCTTTTCCTTGAGCACCTGCATAACCGCCCGGCCTACCTTGAGCGCCCGGCCATGTCCCGCAACCGGATTGATAATAACATCCATTTTGCTTTTCGTTCTCCCCTGCTGGTGTTGTTGCCTTTCATTATACAGGATTTTGTGCGCAATCGTTAGCCAATTTGTGGCAGCATGCCACATATTTCCCCCTTTTTTGCGCCAGCCCAAAGGATACCGCCATAACCTTCTTCTATATTTCCATCATTTTATGCGTATCAATACGATTGCAGCACACGGCAGCCCGGCAGGCATCACGCACCAGCCCCTTTACAGCGCACACCCGTTAGCCAAGCTTCCCCATGTGCACGCGCACCAATACTTTATTCCTTTATAAATGCACCATCGTTGCCCGGCAGTCCCCTGGCCGGTTTGGGACATGCCGCCCGGATATCATACGCCGGGCAAACGCGCCGGATGGCAGGCACCAACCATCGGCTTTGATAACAGCGCACGTTTTCTCTTGCCCCGCCGGGCCCATATATGTACCTTATAAATACCGGATGCCCCGTTTCATCCTGCGATAAGCGCATATCCGATCGATTCCCGCCGCCCGCCTGCCGGCAGATGATATTTTCCTGTACTTTCGCGAACAACCTCAGGGGCTATCCGCCTGGCGCACGCCATAAACGCATTGCAAAGATAAGTGGGGCAGGCGCCCGCGGTGATAAACCGATCTTTCCCCGCACAAAAAGCGTTAACGGCATCCCGGTCAAAAGTCAGCCACTCCACCGGAAGATGTACCCGGCCAGCCTGTTGCCAGCCATCTTCCCCGGCCAGGATGGGTGCTTTGACCTCCCCGATCACGCCGGGTTGAATATTTTCAAACCGGCAGCCCCATTCATCGATATAATAACCCGCTGCATACGGGTTGCCTACCGTGCGCGGGGCATCGCCGTAGCACACCGGGGCCGCTAGGATATCATCGGGAAAATCGCGCCGAAGCTGCAAGGCTTGCCGCGGATAATGAAACCCCGCCCATGGCAAAAACCAGATTTGCCGTGGCACGCGGCCGGTATGATTGCACCCCTCCAACGTATCCCACACAAGCTGGCGCGATGTCATGGCCCACCTCCCGGCTGAAAATCAATCATGCTACTTTTATTTTCTTAATCCATTTTACCATAGGCATGGCAAATTGGCCACCCCGTCTTTTTTGCCTTGGTTTTATTTGGCCCAAGCCCCTAAAAGCCCCATTATCCAAAGCACATATAGCCCCTCCCCGCCGCGCCCCCAACACAGGGCCGGGTCTTTCCCCAACGCATGCGCTTTTCCCCGCCAACACGGCGTGTTCTACTGCCGGCATGCCCACGTTTTATGCGCCGGTGCCCGCATTTGGCCAAGCAATGCCCGGCAACCATAAAAACCAGGAAAGGCAGGGCATCAGCCATACCTTTCCTGGTTGTTTGATACGCGGGAGTGCCGCGCCTTATCATGTTTTTTCCGTATAAGCGTGTGCTTTTTGCTCCATCCATCACGCTTGATCGGTTTAACCGCGTTTTTCCGTCACCTGGGCCATATCATTTTTTCTCCCGTACCGCAATCCAAATTTCACAGGTATAATCCGGGTTTTGAGTATCCGCCGAGGGATAGACCTCAAGCTCGATCCCGTTGCCGTATTCATAGTTGCTTTGCGGGAAAAACTCGGTGCAAATCTGCTGATAGGTTTTTTTAAATGCGTCCGGCATGCTTCCGGTGCACGTAAATACCGCATAGGTATGTGCCGGGATCTCCACGATATCAAAGCCTTCCTCAACCACCGGCGCGCCGTTATACTCCGCCCCGATGCCATAGGGAAAGCCGGAATCCGCCATTTCCCCGGAAAAGCAAACGCCCAGGATGCCGTTCAGGCGGTCAAACCTGCCATATTTGCACAGCGCCTCTACGGTTCCGTTATGACTGCACTCGCCCCAAAATGCCGAGATATCCGCCGTGGCGGTATCGCCCTGCGGCTTGTTAACCCGGCGCTTTTTGCAGATAAGCTTGAATGCTTCCTTCTTTTCGATCCTGTAATCCATTGTGTTGCCTCCCGATAAAATCAATTTTACGGATAGCCTGGAAAAGGATTTAACATTGCCGCCGTGCCTGGCCTCGGTAGGCGTGATCCCGTGGAACCTGGTAAATGCGCGCGAAAAGCTCTCCGGGGTATCATAACCATATTTAAACGCAATATCGATGACTTTAGCATTGGTCCGCTGCAGTTCATCGGCGGCAAGGGAAAGCCGGCGCATACGGATATAATCGCCCAAAGAAAAGCCGCAGAGCATCCCGAAGATCCTCTGAAAATGAAAGGTGGACGAACAGGCCTGCTTCGCCACCGCTGCATAGTCGATTTCCTCCGTCAGATGGGCCTCGGTATAGTCCAGCGCCCGCTGAATTCCCGTAATCCAATCCATTTCCACACCTCCTTCCGTATGGTGCCATTCTATCAGGCTTGGCTTGCCGTCTCTTGACTTTTCATGCGATGTCATGTTATGAACCGGCGGCTGCATTCGGCATAAACACCATACAGCTTATAAAAGCCGCCGCAGGCTCTTTTTTAGCTGCGGCAGCTTTTGTCTGCCATATAGCATGTTCCGGAAACTGCCGCCCATTGATCCGGCCTGCTGCCGATGTGCGCCCGCAGGCGGCACGGTTTTATGGTTTTTCCGCCTTGCTAAAGCGCCGCTCCCAGCGCGCGTGCCTCCTCCAGGGCGGGTTTGCCCTGGATATCGCCAACAGCCAGGTTGCCCCCGGCGTACACCAATCCACGGTCCCGCCATTTTAAATGCGACAGCAATGCCTGATAATAATGGCGCACCGGGGCAAAATTCCCCTCGTCATCCCCTTCCGCCGCCATCAACAGCACGCATTCCTTTTTAGGATTGGCATATTTGGGATCCATTTCCGCCACGGCAAACAGGCGGTCAATGGCACATTTCAGCTGGCCGGTTATGCTCCAATAGTACATGGGGGAGGCCAATACCACCACATCCGCCTGGCGGTAATGCGGATAAATAAGGGCCATATCATCCTGCTGTACACAGGGGTTTTCGGGATTTTTGCCCCCGCCCAGGCACCCCAGGCAGCCATGGATGTTCATGCTCTGCAGGTGAAAAACCAATCCGGTATGCCCGGCACCCTCCGCCCCTGCCATAAACGCCTGCACAAGGCCGGATGTGTTACCATTGGCCCTGGGGCTTCCATTTAAAACAATGATTTTTTTGCCCATTTGATGATTCCCCTTTCAACAACCCTATTTCCATTGTAAAAGCTTTCCTCATAGATGTAAAGCGTCCCCGGCAGCCATACAGGCGCTGCATGGGCCGATGTTTTTTGGCCCAGTTTGCCCAATGGCAGGCCCATGCTCCCATATGGATATGGCCAAAGCCGCCCCACACGGCCCCATCGCTTTTCCGGCGCATCCCCGCCTTTTGGGCGCCAGGGCTTGGCCCTGTATGGATGGCCCCAGGCCCTTTTACACCTTGGGCATATGTCGCACAAAACGGCCTGTGTTGCGCGGGCGCCGCATATGGTATCATGGATACACGAATACTGGGGGGAACATGGATGCTGATTGAAAACCAATCCTTTCATGACCGGCTGTGGCAAAGGCAGTCCTTTTCGGGCCTGTCGCTGGATCATTGTACGTTTACCGACTGTAAAATGGAAGCCAACTCGCTGGAGGGCTGCCACTTTAACGAATGCACCTTTATCAATTGCCGCATAGCTGAGAATTTTTTTGATGCCTGTACGGCACGCCATGCCCTTTTGCGGCATTGCACCGTGGTATCTTTGGACTGGTCACAATTAACCAAGCTGAAGGCACATTTTTCCGCCCTGCTGCCTTTTGGCACGGTGGAGAGCTGTACATTTGCCTATTGCACCTTTGCCTCCCTCAAGCTGGCGGATATGGATTTTTCCCAAAGCACATTTAAGGGGTGTACGTTTGATGCCTGCTGCCTGGCAGGCGCCTCCTTTCAAAAAAGCGCTTTGCCCGATACGCTCTTTATCGATAACGATATGCGCCGGGCCGATTTTACCGGTGCCCGGGATTATGCCCTTTCCCCACTGTCCAACCGGCTGGAAGGGGCGGCCTTTTCCCTTCCCGAAGCGCTATCCCTGCTGGAGGCCATGGATATTCGCCTGATATAGCGCCATCCACCAAACCCCTTACCGCCAGGCTCCCGATTGATTTATGTTTAAGGAAAGAGTGCGGCCCATTTGGCGCCATGATGCCCCCATCCTACACTTCCCATCACGCCAATGGCGCCTGGTTCTTGACAAGGCGCATGCTGCGCGCTTTCAAACCGAGCCATCCATTTTAGCAGGCGCGCTGCTGCCCTTTTGCCCGGCAGGCAGGGCCGGTTTATACGATCCAAAGCGTGCATACACGCCTCGCCTGAAAAGCCCCTGGATAATCCCCATGACTGCGCGCCTTTTGCCTGTTTACCCCGCTGCCCCCATATGAAAAGCCGGGCGTGGCCACATCCTGCAAACGGGGCATTTTGGCTTTTCCCCGGCAGCGTGGCAAGGGCCATCTTCTTTTGCAAGCGCTGCCGCATATTGGGCAGCAAAAATGGGCGGCGGAAAATTCCGCCGCCCATTTCTTTTCACCAACAGCCTCTGCTTTGCAGAGCCTTTCCTGTATTTATTGCAGCAGTGCTTTGGCCAGGTCAACAGCCGATGCCGCATCGGCCGAATAGCCATCCGCCCCGATTTCATCCGCAAAGGACTGGGTAACCGGCGCACCGCCGATGATGATCTTAACCTGATCGCGCAGGCCGGCTTCCTTAATGGCCTCGATGACGTTTTTCATCTCCGGCATGGTGGTGGTAAGCAGGGTGGACATACCGATCAGCTTGGCGCCGCCTTTGATGGCTTCGATAAATTTATCCGCCCCTACATCGATGCCCAGGTCAATCACCTGGAAACCAGCGCCCTCCAGCATCATGCCGACAAGGTTTTTTCCGATATCATGCAAATCTCCTTTGACCGTGCCGATGGCGGCCACGCCGGCCGGCTGAACATCGCTCGCCGCCAGCAGGGGTTTAATCAGCTCCATCCCGGCTTTCATGGCACGCGCGGCGATAAGCACCTCGGGCACGTAGATTTCGTTGGCTTTAAAAAGCTCGCCAACCTCGCCCATGCCAACAACCAGGCCTTCATTTAAAATGGTGGATGCGCTGACGCCTTCCTCAAGCGCCGCACTGACCATCGCCTTTACATCCCGGGCTTTACCGGATTTAAGTGCTTCGGCAATCGCTTTCATATCCGCCATGGATTTCAACCTCCCTTAAAACCTCTTATGCGGAAACCCGCTTAATCCTTATGTATTGTACCCTACAAAGTCGGCCCCGGCAAGGGGATTTATCCTGCAAAAATAGGATTTTATTGCGCCGCCTTGGGTGTTTTGCGCCAAGCCGCAGGCGTTACGCCGGTCTGGCGCTTAAAGACGCGGGTAAAATAACCGGCATCTTCATACCCGCAGCGCGCAGCCACCTCTGCAATGGGAAGGCGCGTGGCCAGCAAAAGATCCTGCGCAGCCTGCAAACGCACATGTGTAACCGCCTGCAAAAAGGTGGTTTTCATGCGCTGGGTAAACAGATGGCTTAGATGATAGCGGCTGACGTGGACTTCCTTGGCCACCTGTTCCAGCGTCAGGGGGCCATCAAAGTGCCGTTCAATATAGGCCATGGCCTGGGCCAGCACATCGCTGCCCGGGGATCGCGTGGCATATACGGCATCCATGATTTGGTCCAGCACGCGCACCAGCCAATCGCACAAATCATCAAATTGATCGATATGCCCAACTTCGGACACAAATTCCAGGTTCATGCCCAGCAGCTTTTCCAGCCGGGCGCCCCCCTCTACCGCCGCGCGCGACAGCACGACAACCAGCTCCAGCACCCGGGCGCGGATGACCTCGTACTCCCCGCTGGAACCAAAGAAAATATTGCCCAGCCACTGGTTGAGCATTTGCCGTGCGCCCGCACGATCCCCCCTGCCCACGCGCTCGCACAGCGCGCGCTCGGTATACAAGGGGTATTCCCGGCCCGATTCCAGCATACGCGCCGCCTGCTCTACCCGGCGCGAATCCTGCTTAAGCCCGTCGATCCGCTTGCGGGCAAGCGCCGCCTCCCGCCGGGCCTGCTGCAACTGCATGTGCTGGACAAGGGGCCAGGCCACCGCCGCCGCCAGCGCTTGCCCCAGGGCGCTTATCTTTTGCGTGGGGATGCCATAACAGGCCAGCGCCCCCAAGCCCTCGCCCAATAAAAAGGCGGCTTGCTGCGGCAGGCCAAGGGCATCCGCCAGCGCCTGATCGATTTCCATTCCACCGTCCAAACGGCATTGGATATCCCCCAAGGTCCCCCCCGCCAAATGGCAGCCATCCGGCTGCCCGGCAACCACCAGGCAGGGGGGCTCCTCCTTTACCCATACAGCAATTTCCAGGCCGCCATGCGCCATGCAAAAGGCCTGAAGCAGCCCTTCCAGCTGCATACGCGCCTGATTATCCATGCAAACAACAGCCCCTTTTATGCATTTTGGGTTCGATTTTCAGTATAACAGACCGCCCTTTTTTTCTCAACAGCTGTGGAAAGCTTGCCTGTGAAAAGTGTGGAAAAGGGGCAAAAGGCTGTGGATAACTTTTTATTCCGTTAAAACCCCATTTTTTCATCCTTGCAATATGCATCTTTGAAAATACGCAAAAGCACCGATTCGCGCCCACTTTTATATATTTATACCTTTAATTAAATGGCGTATATTTTGTTTTATCTCACGGTATGTAAACTTTTACAACATTATACTTAACGTTTTTTAATTAATGTTATAATCTTCATACTTCAATCTATATTCTTGTTTTTTAAGTAGCTTGCTAACTGAATTTTTCTTTCCACCTGTTTATATTCATTAGCCTTCTATTGTTATTCTCATCAAAATTCGCCCCCGATTTTTTATTCATACAAATTTATTGGTTTTTTATTTTTCCATCGTGCCCGTCAGTCCATTTGTTATTGCTATTTCTTTTATGAATCGGCATGCCTTTCTTTTCCTTGCCCCTCAAAAAGGGCTCCCGGCAGGAAGCGTAGCCGCCTGCCGGATGCCATGGTTAAAACCGCAAAATGCCACTTCGGCCGTTTTCAGGAAAGCCGTTGCAGGGCCTTAGCCGGCCTTTAATACCAGGCAGCCCTGATCGTGCCCAGGCAAAGGGATATATGGTGAGCATGCCGCCTTAGCGGAACATTTATTTTTGTTCTGTCCTTCCTGTTGGGTAAAGCCGCCCGTCTGAAAGGATGGCCTTTTCCAAAGGGGCCATGGCGCCCCGTAAAGCGGCACCTTCTTCCTCTCACCCGCTTGATATGTCATGGGCCCTTACCCCGGCTTCCTTCCTTTCCTTCTCGCCCCATCTCCCCTTCTATCCCCTGCACGGCATATAAAAAGCGCGGGGACAATTCCCCGCGCTTTTGGCGCCCTGCCTGCTTGCCTTAACCCGCGCCAGCTTTTTATCCGGTTATATTTTGCCTTCCTCCAGCAAGGCCATGGCGATTTTACGCCAGTGTGCCATGGCCGTGGGGATGGGCAGTTCCCCCAGCTCCTTGGCGCTGGCAAAAGCATATCCTTGCGGGGCCTGTCCGCCGGTCACGTGCCATTGCTGGGCATGCATATGCCACACCAAGTGGGTAAACACATGCTTTTTATCGCCCAAATCACATAGATAGGCGCCCTCCAGCCCCCAGGCTGCCAGCGGGTTTTTATCGCCATCCCCCTCAACAAAAGGGAACTCATACAATCCGCCCAGCAGCCCCTCCTGAGCCCGGCGGCGCACCAGCACGGCATCCCCTTTAAAGGCCAGCACCACCGCCATGTTGATATCCCGGGGTTTGCGCGGGGCCGCCTTAACCGGCAGGCTTTCCTGCACATCCGCGTGCTGCGCCCTGCAATGCCCGCGCACCGGGCAAACCAGGCAGGCCGGGGATTTGGGCGTGCAGATAAGCGCCCCCAACTCCATCATGGCCTGCGTAAAATCCGGCATGGCCTGCTCCCCGGGCAGCAGCTCGCCCAGCGCCTGCCTAAACGCCGCGCGCACGGGCGGCTTCATAATATCTTCCTGCCAATTTAACAGGCGCGACATCACGCGCAGTACATTGCCATCCACCGCCGGCACCCGCATGCCATAGGCGATGGACATCACCGCCCCGGCCGTATACTCCCCCACCCCCGCCAGGGCGCGCATATCCTCATATTGCATGGGCATCTTCCCGCCATGGCATGCCACTACCTGGGCGGCAGCCTTATGCAGGTTGCGGGCACGGGAATAAAAGCCCAGCCCCTCCCACTGTTTAAGCACGGCTTCAACCGGCGCCTCAGCCAGCGCCTGTACGGTAGGGAAAGCCTGCAAAAAAGCCTGGTAATAAGGGATAACCGTATCCACCCGGGTTTGCTGCAGCATGCTTTCGCTTACCCAAATGCAGTATGGGTCCCGCGTGTGGCGCCAGGGCAAATCGCGTTTTTCCTGCGCATACCAGCCCAACAAATCCTCCACAAAGCCCGGGCCATCAAAGCCCACCAGTTTTTCGTGCATAGCGGCACCCCCATCAAGATGGGCCTATTTTACCATAATCCCCATTCCCTGCGCTGCACCGCCATAATACAGCAGGCTTTTGCATAGGCTGTTTTATCCTTTAACAGCCGGAGGCCAAGCATGCGCAAAAAATATGTCCTCATCAAGCGCACGGCCAACCTGGCCGCAGCCAACGGTGTGGTGCGCGTGCTGGGGTTTATCCACCGCATCTGGATGGCGCGCCTGCTGGGGGTGGAGGGCTTGGGCCTTTATCAGATGGTGGCCCCCACGGTTATGTCGGCCATGGCGCTGGTTACCAGCGGCCTGCCGGTATCCGCCTCGCGCCGGATGGCCGCCGCGCGCGGGCGCGGGCAGGACGCCGCCCCCCTGCGCCGGGCTGCCATGCAGGTGGCCGTGGCAGGCAGCGGTCTGGTGGCGCTCGGCCTTTTGCTTGGTGCGCTTCCCCTGGCCCGGTATTGGCTGCACCAGCCGCAGCTGACGCTGGCCATCCTGTGCTATGTGCCCGCCATTATGTTTCAGGGCATTTGCAGCATTGAAAACGCCTGGTGCTATGCCCATGGCGATACCCGCACGCCGGCCACCGTTATTTTGTGCGAGCAGCTTTCCCGCATGGCTTTATTATGGGGCCTGATGTACGCGCTGACGCCGGGCACCCCGGCCCAAAAGGCCACGGTTGGCATTCTTTCCACCGCCGGCGGCGAGGCAGTGGCCCTTGGCGTCATGCGTGCACGCGTTAAGCGCACCAATCCCCCAGCTCGCCTGGCCCCGCCACGGGGGGAGCGCCGTGCCCTTGTAGGCGAGGCCGCCTGGCCGACGGGTGGGCGATTTCTGGCTTCCATCCTGCAATCCATCCTGGCTACCCAGGTGCCCCGCCGCCTGATTGCCTCCGGCCTGAGTGAGCTGACGGCGCTGGAGGCCATCGGCACCTACACCGGCGTGGTCATTCCCATGCTGATGCTGCCCATGATCCTGTGCTCCGCCATGGGCACGGTGCTGATTCCGGAGTTGGCTGCCGCCCAGGCCTCCGGCTCCCGCCGGGCAGGGCCGATCTGTGCGCGCTCGCTTGCCATCGCCGCTGCATCGGCCGCCGCATCCATCGCCCTTTTAATACCGCTGGCCGCGCCTGCCTGCCGGCTGTTTGGCCAGGTGGAGGCCGCCGCGCTGCTTAGGCTGTCCCTTCCACTGCTTATCCCCATGTCCATCCACCACATGCTGGGTTCGCTTTTACAGGGGCTTGGCTGCCAGCGGCGCTCCCTGGGCTGCGTGCTGATTGCGGATTGCATGGAAATTGCCACGACCATTTATTTTACCGGGCGCCTGGCCATGCCCACCGGCGGCATGATGCTGGGCATGGCGGTCGGGGAAACGCTATCCTCCATCCTGCAGAGCATCGCGCTGTATCTGGCGCTTAAAAAGAAGCCTCTCCCCTGCCGGGGCATACCGGCGGCAGCCCTTCAATAAGCCGAGCCGGGCCCCATTTACCCCTGCCATCCCCCCTGCCATGGGCGCCAAAGGCCACAGCCGCATCCGCCGTGCCTGCAAGGGAAACTACTCTCTATACGGGCCGGCACATTCCAGGGCCGCCGCAAAGGCCGGCCCTTCCCAAGGGCAGCCCTCCCGCGCCAATAGGATGATATCCGCACCGTGGGCTTGACGAATGGCCGCACTTTTTGTATGCTGGCCTGGTTTGAGGCTGTATATTGAAAGGGGATGGCGCCATGCGCCGCGGATGGGTATGGTTGGCTCTTGTGGGCGCGGTAATCGGCGGTGCGATATCGGGCCCGTTGGTACGGTTGACGCTGCAGCTGCCGGAGGCCCCGTCCCCGGTGCTTATCGCCTTTGTGCGCCAGGCTATTGCGGCGGCGTGCTGCATCGCGCTGGTATGCGCCCGTCCGGCCTGGCGCAGGCAAATCACATCGGCCAGCGGAAAGGACTGGCTGGCCATGTCGCTTTCGGGCATTTTGATGGCGGCCAACTTTGTCACCTGGAATATCGCCTCCGGCACGACGACGGCCTTTTCCGCCTCCCTTTTCCTGTCCACGCAATCCATTTTTTGCACGTTGGGCGGCTTGCTGCTGAAAGAAAAGCCCGCCAAGGGCTGGCTGATCGGCGCGCTGCTGGCGCTTTTGGGCGGCGTTGTCATTTCCCTGGGTGGGGATTCCAGCGGCGTCCATTCCCTCTATGGCGATTTGATGGCCCTGTTAACCGCGCTGGCGCTGGCCGGATATATGATGTGCGGGCGCGTGGTGCGCACACACATGCAGCTTATCCCCTACACCGCAGTGGTATATACCATCTGCACGGTGGTGCTGGCCGCCTGCCTGCCCTTTATGCCGGGGCCGGCCGCGCCGCTTAGCCCCAAATTTTTCCTGCTGGTGGGCGCCATGGTGGTGCTGTGCACATTCGGCAGCCATTCGCTAACCAACCTGGCGCTGGGATATCTGCCCACCTGGCAGGTGGGTATGGCCGTGCTGGGCGAACCCATTATGGCCGCGGGCTGGGCGTTTTTATTCTTTGGCCAGGTGCCGCCGGCGCTGGCCTGGCTGGGCGGCGCCATGATTTTAATCGGCCTGGCGTGGGCGCTGGTTCCGCGCAAAAAAGCCTCCCCCGATGGTACACCGGCAGCGGCGGAGTGAAAGCCGGTTGGATGCGCATGCTAAAGGCGGGCCAAAGCCCGCCTTTTTTGCTGGATTGCGCCCGATGTGCTTGACAATCGCACGGCCAAAGGAAATAATATCATGTGGGGAGGGATGCATGTGGGACACACCGTCACCTCCGTGGCGGAGGGCTCCATCGCCGATGAACTGGGCATCCGCCCCGGGGATGAGCTTTTGCGCGTCAACGGCCAGCGCGTGCGCGATTGCATCGATTACTGGCTGCTGACCAGCGGGGAGGATATCAAGCTTACCCTGTCCCGCCACGGCATTCCCCGCACCTATACCATCACGCGGGAGCTGGACGAGCCCCTCGGCCTTGGTTTTGACAGCGTGCTGATGGACAAAACGCACACCTGTGCCAACCGGTGCGTGTTTTGCTTTGTCGATCAGCAGCCGGCGGGCTTTCGCCCCTCGCTGACCATTAAAGATGATGATTGGCGCCTGTCCTTTCTGATGGGCAGCTTTGTTACGCTGACCAACGTATCGGAAAAAACCATCGAGCGCATCATTGCCCAGCAGATTAGCCCCCTGTATATTTCCGTCCATGCGACGGACCCGCAGGTGCGCACCCGCCTGCTGCGCAACCCCAGGGCGGGCCGCATGATGCAGCTTTTGTCCCGCCTGGCACAGGGGGGCATCCGCTTCCATACCCAGGTGGTGCTGTGCCCCGGCTTAAACGATGGCGAGGTGCTTGAAAAAACCATCCGGGATCTGGATTGCCTTCGCCCCATGGCGCTGTCGCTTGCCGTGGTGCCCGTTGGGCTGACCGGCCACCGGCAGGGGCTGGAGCCCATCCGCCCCGTCGGCTATGAGGAAGCCCAGCAGGCGCTTTCCATTATTCACCGCCATCAGATGCAAAGCCTTGAAAAAACGGGGCAGCGCTTTGTTTTTGCCGCGGATGAGCTTTACCTGGCCGCCCGCCACCCTATCCCCTCGGCCCCGGAATACGAGGATGCCGGCCAGTATGAAAACGGCGTGGGCATTTCGGCGCTTTTGTATCAGGAGCTGACGGAGGCGCTGCCCAACGTTTCGCCGCGCCCCGGCCGCCAGACCCTGGTCACCGGCACGCTGGCTGCGCCCATGCTGTCTGATTGGGTAGCCGCCCTGCCGGAAGGGTTTCCGGATACGCGGGTGGTGGCATGCGTAAATCACACCTTTGGCCCCTCCGTTACGGTGGCCGGGCTGCTGTGCGCAAGCGATGTTATCGCAGCCTTAAAGGGAATGGACCTGGGCGAGCGCGTGCTCATTCCCAGGGTTATGCTGCGCGACGGCTGCGGGCCGACGCTGGATGATTGGACGGTAGAATCCCTCGCCGGCGCGCTGGGCGTGCCGGTGGTACCGATAGAAAACGACGGGATGGCGCTGGCCCGCGCACTGGCCATGCAGCCGCCCGATGCGGAAGGAGAACACCATGGCTAAACCGCTGGTGGCCGTTGTCGGCCGCCCCAACGTGGGCAAATCGACGCTGTTTAACAAGCTGGTAGGCAAGCGTATCTCCATTGTGGAGGATACGCCCGGCGTCACGCGCGACCGCATCTATGCCGATTGCGAATGGCTGGGCCGCCATTTTACGCTGGTGGATACCGGCGGTATCGATCCTTTTGGCGAAGATGAGCTGCTGCTTCACATGAAGCGCCAGGCGCAGACGGCCATTTCGCTGGCCGATATCATCCTGTTGCTTGTCGACGGCAAGGAGGGGCTGACCCCTGCCGATATCGAGGTGGCCGGCATGCTGCGCCGGGCCAAAAAGCCGGTCATGCTGGTGGTCAACAAGGTGGATACCTTTCCCTCCACCCGGCACATCGATTTTTACGAGCTAGGCCTGGGCGAACCCATCCCGGTATCGGCCGCCAACCAGTTGGCGCTGGGCGATCTGCTGGATGAAATTGTCGCCCATTTTCCCCAGGAAGAAGAAGCCGAGGAGGAGGACGCCCTTCAGGTGGCCATCGTCGGCCGGCCCAACGCGGGCAAATCCTCCATCACGAATGCGCTGCTGGGGGAATACCGCGTTATCGTATCCAACATTCCGGGCACCACGCGCGATGCCATCGATACCCCCTTTGAGGCGGACGGCCAGCGCTATGTGCTCATCGATACCGCGGGCATCCGCCGCAAGGCCCGCATTGAGGAGGGCACAATCGAGCGCTATGGCGTGCTGCGCAGCTTGCAGGCCATCCGCAGGTGCCAGGTAGCCGTGCTGGTTATCGACGCCACACAGGGCGTTTCTGAGCAGGACGCGCGCATTGCCGGCATTATCGAGCAGGAGGGCAAGGCCTGCGTGCTGTGCATCAACAAATGGGATCTGATGCAAAAGCAAACCGGCACCATGGAACAGTTTGACCGCGAAATTTTAAGCCAGCTTCAGTTTATCAGCTGGGCGCCGCGGGTTTATCTGTCGGCCAAAACAGGCCAGCGGATGAACCGGCTGATCCCGCAGATCAGGGCGGCCTATGCCGCTTCCTGCCTGCGCGTGGCCACGGGGGTTTTAAACGATTGCGTGGGCGAAGCCGTCGCCCTGCACGAGCCGCCCGCCGGAACGCTGGGGCGTACCCGGTTTTATTATGCCACGCAGGTATCCGCCTGCCCGCCGACTTTTGTCTTTAAAGTCAACCACCCGGAAAACGTGCATTTTTCCTACCTGCGCTATCTGGAAAACCACCTGCGCAAAACCTTTCCCTTCGAGGGCACCCCGATCCGCCTGATTTTGCGGGGCAAGGATGAAAAGGAGGGATAGGCCTTGTATTGGACAGCAACCCGCCTGCTTCTGGCCATGCTGGCCGCCTATTGCATGGGGATGATCTCCAACGCCACCATCATCACCAAGGCCCACGGCATCAATATTCGGGAGCATGGCAGCGGCAACCCGGGCGGCAGCAATGTGCTGCGCATTCTGGGGGCGCGCAAGGGCGTTTTTGTCATGCTGCTGGATTGCATCAAGGGCCTGCTGGCCGTGCTCATCGCCGGATGGATCGGCGGCATACCCGCCGCACGCTACCTGGGGGCGCTGGCCGCTGTGGCCGGGCATAACTGGCCCATTGTCTATGGTTTCCGGGGCGGCAAGGGCGTAGCCTCCACGCTGGGGGTATCGCTGCTGCTGTCCTTCTGGCCGACGCTTATCGGCCTTGGCGTGCACCAGATCGTGCTGTGGACCACCCGGCTGATGTCGCTGGCCTCCATGATCGCCATGACGGCCACATTGATTGCCGCATGGTTTTTCAAGGCGGGGGCGATGTATATGCTGACCGGCCTTGTGCTGTGGCTGTGGTGTATCTGGCAGCACCGGGAAAACATCTTCCGGTTGGTTACCGGCCAGGAAAAGCCGCTATGGGGCGGCAAAAAAAGGGCCGGGGCCAAGCAAGCCGGCACCGCCGAATAGCGCCCGCCAACAGGATGGCGCTTGGCTTTTAATGCCATTCCCGGCATTGTTATCCATTGCCAAAGGGCACCCCATGCTGATGGGGCGCCCTTTTTATTTTACCGTATCGTTTGCCCTGCAGGGCCTGCCCCCGGCACA
>JAQXFY010000042.1 GCA_029006015.1 bacterium | reverse complement strand
GGTCAACTTTCGCCATATGCTCGATGAGCATCAGGACTTTGTTGGAATAACCCCACTCGTTGTCATACCAGGAAACCAGCTTGACAAAGGTATCGGACAGCTGGATGCCGGCCATCGCATCGAAGATGGAGGTGCGGCTGTCGTGGATGAAATCGGTGGAAACCACCGCATCCTCGGTGTAGCCCAGAATGCCCTTCATGGCGCCCTCGGAGGCTTCCTTGACGGCGGCCTTGATGGCATCATAGGTGGTGGGGGTGGCCAGGCGGCAGGTCAGATCGACGACGGAAACATCCAGCGTCGGTACGCGGAAGGCCATGCCCGTCAGCTTGCCCTTAAGCTCGGGAATAACTTCGCCCACAGCCTTGGCAGCGCCGGTGGACGAGGGGATGATGTTGTTGGCCGCCGCACGGCCGCCGCGCCAGTCCTTCTTGGAGGGGCCGTCAACGGTCTTCTGCGTAGCGGTGGTGGAGTGAACCGTGGTCATCAAGCCTTCAACGATGCCAAACTTGTCGTTGATGACCTTGGCCAGCGGGGCCAGGCAGTTGGTGGTGCAGCTGGCGTTGGAAACCACCTTCATATCCTTGGTGTACTTATCCTGGTTAACGCCCATAACAAACATGGGGGCATCCTTGCTGGGCGCGGTGATAACCACTTTCTTGGCGCCGCCGGCAAAGTGGGCGGAAGCCTTGTCCACGGTGGTGAACACGCCGGTGGCCTCGGCCACGTAATCGGCGCCGCACTCGCCCCACGGAATGTCCTTGGGATCCATGCACGCATACACGGCAATTTCCTCGCCATTGACAACCAGCTTGCCATCCTTGGTGGAAACCGTGCCGTCGAACTTGCCATGGATGGAATCATACGTCAGCATATACACCATGTAATCCAGATCGATGAAAGGATCGTTGATGCCGACCACCTTGACGTTGGGGTTGGTAGCCGCAGCGCGGAATACCAGGCGGCCGATACGGCCAAAGCCGTTGATGCCCACTTTTACCATGGAAATCGCTCCTTTTAAAAAGACTTCGACGCTTATTCTATCCCATTTTTGGCAATTTGACAAGTGGCATGCCGGTTTCCCTGTAATTTACCGCAAACTTGACAGGCAGCCCTCCACCGCCCATAATCGGGGTAGAACATATTATCCATAGGAGGGGCTATATGATTGCATACAAAACCGTAAATGCGCGCGAGCGCGTCGAACTGGATAAGCTATCCATTTTATGCTATGTCGACAGCGAGGATTTTTCAAAGCAGACCCCGCCGGAGGATGGCGAGGCCGTATCGCCACAGGAAACCGGGCGCGCAGCTTTTGTCGACGGCAAGATGGCGGCCGCGCTGGAGTATATCCCCTACCGCGTCCAGTTTGATGGGCACCAGGTGGATATCGTCGGCATCGGCGGGGTGGCCACGCTGCCGGAAATGCGCAACCGAGGTCTGATCCGCGGGCTGATGACGGGCGTTTTTGAGGAGGCCCGCCAGCGCGATATGCCCTTTGCCTGGCTGTACCCGTTTTCCCATAAGTTTTACCGCCAATTCGGCTATGAGCTTGGGCAAACGCACCTGGAAGCCAGCTTTCCCATGTCCGCCCTGCGCGATTTTCCGCGGCAGGGCAGCATGCACATGTGGCAGCCCGGCGATGACCTGGGGGATTTTATCGCCGTATATCAGGCCTTTTGCCGCGGCAAAAACATGGCCGTAGCCCGTACCGATAAGCTATGGAAGCGGCATTTTAACTTTGATCCCTACCGCGACAGGCGCTACGCATACCTGTATCGCGATGAAAACGGCGTCCCCGGCGCCTACATGGTACTCAAAGCGCAGCCCGTCGATGGCGAGGGCGGGATGTATGTGCAGCAATGCGCCTATACCAGCATGGATAACCTGCGCCATCTGCTGGGGTGGCTCAAAAGCCTGGATGCCCAGGTGGCGCGCATGCGCTGGCGCCTGCCGGATACGGTCATCCCGCAGTTTAGCGATATCGATGCCCTGTCCATCCGCATGGTGTCCGGCGGCATGAACCGCATCATCGATGCCGGGCGCGTGCTGGATATGATGAAAAAGCCGCAGGGCACGGGCGAGGCTGTTTTTTCCCTGCACGATGACCAGCTGCCCGACAACAGCGGCACCTACCGCATCCAATGGCAGGATGGCCAGGGCGAGGTCACCCGCACCAGCGCCCCTGCCCCGGCCAGCATCGATATCCGCGCGCTGGCCCAGCTTGCCATCGGCTTTCGCGGTTTTGCCGACGATG
>JAQXFY010000041.1 GCA_029006015.1 bacterium | reverse complement strand
TATAAAATTTCGGGCGAATTGCTGCCCGCGGTCTTCCACGTCAGCGCCCGCGCGCTGGCTGCCCATGCGCTGTCCATTTTCGGCGATCATTCCGACGTTATGGCCACGCGTCAGACGGGCTTTGCCATGCTGGCCTCCGCTTCCGTGCAGGAAGTTATGGACCTGGCGCTGGTTTCCCACCTGGCCACGCTGCGTGCCAGCGTGCCGTTTGTGCATTTCTTCGATGGCTTCCGTACCTCCCATGAAGTGCAGAAGATTTCCAGCATCGATTATGACGAGATCGCCCAGGTGTTTGATCCCGCCGATGTCGAGCGCTTCCGCGCCCGCGCCATGAACCCGGAGCATCCGGATCAGCGCGGCACGGCCCAGAACCCGGATATCTACTTCCAGAACCGCGAGGCGGCCAACAAGTATTACAACGCCACCCCGGAAATCGTGCTGGAGATGATGAAAAAGGTTGGCGATTTGACCGGCCGTCATTACTCCCTGTTCGATTACGTTGGCGCCCCGGATGCCGAGCGCGTTGTCGTGCTGATGGGCTCCGGCTGCGATGTGGCCGAGGAAGCTATCGATTACCTGGTGGCCCGCGGCGAAAAGGTGGGTGCGCTTAAGGTGCGCCTGTATCGTCCCTTCTCCGTGTCCCACTTTGTGGCGGCACTGCCGGCTACCGTTAAATCCGTTGCGGTGCTCGATCGCACCAAGGAACCCGGTTCCCTGGGCGAGCCGCTGTACGAGGATGTTGTTGCTGCGCTGCAGGAAAGCGGCCGCGGCGATATCACCGTGGTGGGCGGCCGTTATGGCCTGGGCAGCAAGGAGTTTACGCCTTCCATGGTCAAGGCTGTGCTGGATAACCTGGCTGCTGCCACGCCCAAGAATCACTTCACCGTCGGTATCGATGATGATGTGACGGGCACTTCCCTTGAAATCAAGGAGCGCATCAACACCGCCCCCAAGGGCCTGACCAGCTGCCTGTTCTACGGCCTGGGCTCCGATGGTACGGTGGGTGCCAATAAGAACTCCATCAAGATTATCGGCGACCATACCGATCTGAACGCCCAGGGCTACTTCGTGTATGACTCCAAGAAGTCCGGCGGCATCACGATTTCCCACTTGCGCTTTGGTGATGCGCGCATCCGTTCGGCCTATTTGATTGACCAGGGCGATTTTGTTGCCTGCCATAACCCGTCCTACGTTACGCGCTATGACATGCTGTCCCAGGCGCGCGAAGGCGGCACGTTCCTGCTGAACTGCCCCTGGACGGTGGAAGAGCTGGAGGAAAAGCTGCCCGCTTCCATGAAGCGTGCCATCGCTAAGAAAAACCTCAAGTTCTACATCATCGATGCTATCAAGATTGCGGCCAAAGTCGGCATGGGCGGGCGCATCAACACCATCATGCAGGCGGCCTTCTTCAAACTGGCGGATATCATCCCCTATGATGATGCCGAGAAGTTCATGAAGGCGGCGGCCAAGAAGTCCTACGGCAAGAAGGGCGATAAGATCGTCCAGATGAACTATGACGCCATCGACAGCGCCATCGACGGCCTGATCAAAGTCGATGTGCCGGCCAGCTGGGCCGATACCACCACGGGTGCCGAGCCTGTTGAAGTGGAAGCGCCTGAGTACTTCAAGAACATTGTTCTGCCCATCCTGCGCCAGGAAGGCGACAAGCTGCCGGTTTCCGCGTTCGATCCCTCCGGCGTTGTTCCCGTGGGTACCACGCAGTATGAAAAGCGCGGCATCGCCGTTAAGATTCCGCAGTGGATCCAGGAAAACTGCAGCCAGTGCAACCAGTGCTCGCTGGTGTGCCCGCATGCGGCTATCCGCCCCGTGCTGGCCAAGCCCGAGGATCTGGAAGGTGCGCCGGAAGGCTTCAGCACCAAGAACGCCACGGGCAAGGAACTGGCTGGGCTGCAGTATCGCATCCAGGTGTATCCGCTGGATTGCACCGGCTGCGGAAGCTGCGTAGAATCCTGCTTGGCCAAGAACAAGGCGTTGACCATGGTCAGCTTCGAGGAAGCCGAGCAGGCCGAAAGCGCGCGTCTGGCTTTTGCCCAGAAGCTGCCGCACATCGAGACCGGCATGGCCAAGAACACCGTCAAGGGCAGCCAGTTCTTGCAACCGCTGTTTGAGTTCTCCGGCGCTTGCGCGGGCTGCGGCGAAACGCCTTATGTCAAGCTGGTTACCCAGCTGTTTGGTGACCGCATGCTGGTTGCCAACGCCACGGGCTGCTCCTCCATCTACGGCGGCAGCTCCCCGACGTGCCCGTATACCGTCAATGGCAAGGGCCATGGGCCGGCGTGGGCCAACAGCTTGTTTGAGGATAATGCTGAGTTTGGCTATGGTATGCAGATCGCTGTCAAGCAGCGCCGCGCCTACATTGCCGAGCTGGCCAAGTCCCTGATCGAGGCCGATATCTGCGCGCCCGTCAAGGAAGCGCTCCAGGCGTGGCTGGATGGCATGGACAATGCCGATGCCTCCCGCGTGGCGGCCGATAAACTGGTGGAAGTGCTCAAGGCCCATCAGGGCAAGTGCGGCAGCTGCCAGAACCAGGAAGCCATGAAGACCATCCTGGACAACGCCGATATGCTGGTCAAAAAATCCATCTGGATTTTCGGCGGCGACGGTTGGGCATATGACATCGGCTATGGCGGCTTGGATCATGTGCTGGCCATGGGCGAGGATGTCAACGTGCTGGTTGTCGATACCGAGGTGTATTCCAACACCGGCGGCCAGTCCTCCAAGGCGACGCCGACGGGCGCTGTGGCTAAGTTCGCGGCTTCCGGTAAGCGTACCCGTAAGAAGGATCTGGGCTTGATGGCCATGAGCTATGGCTATGTGTATGTGGCCAGCGTTGCGATGGGAGCCAACCCCAACCAGTTGGTTCGCGCCATGATGGAAGCGGAAAGCTACAATGGGCCTTCGCTGATCATCGCTTACGCGCCCTGCATCAACCACGGCATCAATATGACCAAATCCCAGGCTGAAGAGAAGAAGGCTGTGGAAGTTGGATACTGGCCGCTGTACCGCTACAACCCGTTGTTGGCGGACGAGGGCAAGAACCCCTTCACGCTGGATTCCAAGGAGCCGGTTGGCGATTTCAAAGCCTTCCTGTTGGGCGAAAACCGTTATACCTCGCTGTCCAAGCAGTTCCCGGGCATCGCGGACGAGTTGTTCGACCACACCGAGGCCAACGCCAAGGATCGCTTGAAGACCTACAAGAAGATGGCGGAATAATTCCACCACAGGTAAAGACCAAAAGGATGCACTTCTTTGCGAAGTGCATCCTTTTTTATTATGTGCCCCAAAGCCGGCCCCGGTTAAAAAGCGGTATCACGGAAAGTGGCAATGGCCTTCCTTGCGGAAAGAAAAAATTTTTTGCCTGTTATGCCCTGAAATGGCTTTTTATCGTAAGCAGGGGGGAACCCGGGCAAAAGAAAAAACAGGCACGGTGCACCCGTTCATTGACAGGCGGCACACCGTGCCCTATACGAAAGGTTGCGGCTTTTTCAAGAAAACCGCAACCTTCCGGTATCATTCGGAAATCGGTCTTGGAATTCTTAGCTGCTGCCTTTCGCTGTTATTATGTCCGCCTCAACGGGCAATATGCAGGCTTTTGCAGCCATCTTTGGCGGTTGATGTATTCCATATTCTGGTATTTTTATGTAAAAAAGCTTGCCGCATAGCCGGCGCCCAAACGGTGGAGGGGCATTTTATGCCTGATGCGAAGCTAAGTATGGCCGGCGCTGTACACGCCCTTTGAAAGCTTGCCGGTTTATTGACGGGCCAAGGAATAAGCCTTGGGATACGGCTAAGTCACCCGGTATGATCGGGCGGAAGAAGCGGGGAACAGGGCTTATCCGGAAAGCAGCATTGAAAAGATAGGGGATAGGCAAAGCAGGTTTTCTGCGCTGCCACCTTTATGGGCGCATCAACGGATAACAATTACCTTTTTAATGGGAAGGCCCATGTGCGTCCATCGATGGAGTGTTTGGATGCTGGGCGGCGCGTTTCAAAACATGCCCTTTGGTTAAACCTGCCGGGCGGCCGGAGTAATCAGGGGCTTGCTGTCATGCTGACGGCAGTTTTAAAAGTTATTTTGCATCCGAAAACCATTGGGCGCGCCTATTGGGCCCGTGCTTTTGAGGGCAAAGCCCGCCGGCGGGCTTGGAAAAAGAAATGCAGGCGGTTTGATGCGCCGCCAGGCAGGAAAATTCCGGCGGATATTTAAAATAAGGGCAGGGAACATCTTCCCCGCCCTTATCCGATATGTACAGCCCCTAATGCAACTTATAAAACGTGGGCTGTTTATGGTTAAAACGCCTGTTTCTGCCGGCTAAGGAGCATCCCTGTTGCAACATCAGGAAAGGGAGCGGCGCAGCTTTTGCCCTTGCGGCGTATCCTCAACCGCATAGCCCAGCGCCTTCAGCTCATCCCGCAGCTGGTCGCTTAGGGCATAATCGCGTGCCTGGCGGGCTTTGGCGCGGGCTTCCAACAGCTCCTGTGCCCGGGGATCATCGATGGTAGCCTCGTGCTGCAAGATGCCCAGGATGCCGCAGCATTGCTGGAGCAGCTTCAGACCATGGCTTAGCGCATCGGCCCCGGCACCCGCGGCGATGGCAGCATTGAGCGTGCGCACCAGCTCAAACAGCGCGCCGATGGCCGTGGCGGTGTTGAGATCATCCTCCAGGGCGGCAACAAAATCGTGTTGGTGGGCAAGCTGCTTGTCGATAAACGCCTGGTCGCCCTCCGCAGCTTGCTTGGGGGCGCTTTGCAGGGCATGGAATAGATTGTCCCGGCAGTTGTAGAGCCGATCCAGAGCGGATTTGGCGCCTTCCATCAGCTCCTGCGAGAACTGGAGCGGGCTGCGATAGTGGGCGCTGAGCAGGAATAAACGGATAACCTCGCCATCGAAGGTGGCCAGCACATCGCGCACGGTAAAAAAGTTGCCAAGGGATTTGCTCATCTTATGGTTGTTTACCTGAATAAACCCATTGTGCATCCAGTAGCGGGCAAAGGGCTTGCCTGTGGCGCCCTGGCTTTGCGCCACTTCGTTTTCGTGATGGGGGAAGAGCAAATCTTCCCCGCCGCAATGGATATCCATGGTTTCCCCCAGGTATTTCATGGACATGGCGCTGCATTCGATATGCCAGCCGGGCCGGCCCAGTCCCCAGGGGGACGGCCATGCCGGTTCCCCTTTCTTTTGCGCTTTCCATAGCGCAAAATCCATGGGATGGCGCTTGCGCTCCCCGGGCTCGATGCGGGCGCCCGATTCCAACTCTTCCAGCGATTGGCCGCTCAGCGCGCCATAGCCGGGATAGGCCTGGGTATCAAAGTAGACATCGCCATCGGCGGCATAAGCCAGGCCCTTTTTCTCCAGTTTGCGGATGAGGCCGATCATATCGCCAATATGGCGGGTGGCGCGTGGATGGACCGTAGCGGGCCGGATGTTCAGCTTGGCGGCATCTTCAAAATAAGCCTCGATGTATCGATCGCCCAACTCGGCTACGGTGGTGTTTTCCTCCGCAGCGCGGCGGATCATTTTATCATCGATATCGGTAAAATTCTGCACATAGCTTACTTTGAGCCCGGTAGATTCCAAATATCGCCGCAGGGTATCGAAAATAACAAAGGGCCGGGCATTGCCGATATGAAAATAGTTATACACCGTCGGCCCGCAGCAATAGATGCGGATGTGCCCATCCTCCAGGGGCACCAGCTCTTGCTTTTGATGGGTTTGGGAATTATAGATACGCATGGGTTATCCCTCCTCTTTGGAATATACAGCCTGTTCCAGGGCGGCTATGCGCCGCTGCATGGCCTCAAAGCGCTCCAGCGTGGGATCGGGCAGGTTGACCTGATCCAGATCGATATCCTCCACCCGCCGCTGATTTTTTTTGACGATGCGTCCCGGGTTGCCTACCACGGTACAGTTGGGGGGCACTTCCCTTAGCACAACGGCCCCGGCGCCGATTTTGCTTCCGTTTCCAACGGTAAAGGGGCCCAGCACCTTGGCGCCCGCGCCGATAACCACGTTATCGCCAATGGTGGGATGGCGCTTGCCGGTATGTTTACCGGTTCCCCCTAGCGTAACCCCCTGGTAGATGGTGACGTTTTTTCCGATAATGCTGGTTTCGCCGATCACAACGCCGGAGCCGTGATCGATAAAAAAGCCTTCTCCAATTTCTGCTCCGGGATGAATGTCAATGCCGGTTTTTTGCAATACCCGGGCCATCATGTAGCGCGCCAGCGTGCGATAGCCCTTTAGCCAAAGCCGGTGGGCCAATCGATAGCGCCGGATGGCCTTGTAACCGGGGTAACATAGCTTGATTTCGGCGGCGCTGCGCGCGGCGGGGTCGCGTTGCAAAATGGCGGCGATATCGCTGGATCTGGACATGGAGCACCTCCTTCGGGCAGGATAAACCGGGTGG
>JAQXFY010000040.1 GCA_029006015.1 bacterium | reverse complement strand
CCCTTTCCGTAACGGTGGCAGGGGCAATGCCCCCGCCACCACAAACCCATCCATGTGCCTTACCACCACGCCAAAGCGAAAGCCTTCGTTTCATGCGTTTGCTCCCTTTATTCTTTTGTGCCACACCCAAGCAGCCTTAAGCTGTTTTTATTGTATATGGCTTGTATTTACTTGTCAATACCGTACCTTTCAAGTCTTTCTCTTTTTTGCCCGGTGGCCGCCAATGCCGGGGTTTGAGCTGACGCGCTTTTAACGCCCCAGGCCCATGCCACAAAAACAACCGGAAGGCATATGCCCCCCGGTTGTTTTGTAGTTGCGGCGCCTGTTAATACATGCGCACCTCAGCCGGGGGCACTACAGCCCAAAATCCCATGGGGTCGTGGTTGTAGTACACCTTATACAGGCCGATTTCCCACATTCTTCCCCCACCGTAGAAAGTTCCATATACCCCTGCGTCCAGACACAGGCAGTAATAGTTATCCGCTACAAAATCATAGTTCCAGGCCATCACCATATCCAAATCCTGGCTCCACATGCAAGTGGGGTTAAGCTGCAGTTTGATATCCGGGCAAACCTGCAGCAGCCACAGGGCATCCTTGTAGGTTATATCCAGGTTAGAGGTTCCCGCCTTGTCCGGATCCCAGGAAAGTATTTCCCGGTTGAGAATTTCCGCGCGGTTTTCCTGCTCGTCATAGACAAAAGTGAATCTATCCGGATCGGCCTTACACTCGCGCACCAGATAATCCTTTATTTGGGTGTAAAGGGCTTCCGCCTCCGCCCGCGTAACATCGGGCACTTCGCAAGTCAGCCATACCGGCACGGATTCGCCCGTTATTCGGCTTTGCTCCAGCATGTATACCAGTGCATCATCCCAGTATTGGATAAACCGATTCTTAACATAAGCCTCGGGCCACCCCTCCGCCCGCGGAATGGTGCGCCGCGCAACCGCCTTGCAGATAAGCCCCGCCTGCAGCAGTTGCTGCAGCTGCGCAGCCGTTACCTCGCCAAACGCCCAGGTCTTGTCCACAGGTAAAATCTCCGCACCTTTCCAGCGCAAGCCATCCGTGTCTATGAGGTTGCCGGCTTCATCCATCTCCACCTGCCCGACTACCGGGTATACGCGCATGCCCACTTCATGTGCCACCACCATGGGATCCCCAATTTGCTTGCCCACGGTTTCCAATTCCCTGGCAAAGGCCTGCGCCCGGTCGATTTCGGGTTGGTGGAGTTTTTGCAAAGCCTCCCGCTTTTGCTGCTCCGTCAGGCTGCTGTCGCGCCAGATGGCCACGCCCTGCTTTTGCCGTGATTGTTCAGTCCACCGTTCCATCATCGGCCCCTTTTCCATACAGGGATACTGCATATCGTAATAATAAGGATCCTCTGTTGGTATTTTGATCTCCTCAAAATAAGGGTAGGTGCCATACTCATCCACAGCCGGGCGCGTTGCCCGAACCAGGTATTTATATTCCGCATCATCCGCGTGCTGGCGAAGGCCGTACAAAAGCGCCCAACCCAGCTGCCCGGCGCGCGCCAGAGGGAGCATTTCCCCCTCCACATCCAGGGCCGGCGGCTGCGGCGTGGGATCGGGGGTAGGCTGCGGGGTTGCCTGCGGCGTGGGATCGCTCGCCGGCGGCGTAACCATGGGCCCACCGCACCCCGCCAGGGTGGCCAATGCCAGCACCCCCGCCAGCGCCATTTTAAACCTTTTCATGTTCATTCCCCTTTCCGTAACGGTGGCAGGGGCAATGCCCCCGCCACCGCAAACCCATCCATGTGCCTTACCACCACGCCAAAGCAAAGGAATCCTGCGTTTCGGAACCTGATATTCGCGTGATACGAATGGTATAAGTACCCGCCGGAGGTGACGTCAACTCGACAATTTCCACATTCCCATATGACATGTCGGAGCTTACCAGCAAACCATTGGGGCCGATTACTTCAAGCTTAAAGTTGGTAATAGCAGGATTGTTAACTGTAACGGAGCTTTCTACATGGCTTGAAGATGTAATTGTGTTGCGCTTGTTCCATACCAGCGCCACGCGCAGCGAGGAAACCGAACCAACCGAAATCGTTTTGGTATACGGAAAACCGCTGGCATTTACCAATGCCTGCATGTAATTGCCGCTGGATACCACATAGCGCGCATTCTTGGAATCCACCTTACCGGCGCCCTGCTTATCATCAAAAAAGGCGCAGCCCGAAATCCCAGTAAAGCCGGGCAGCTTGCGCCAGGCGCTGGCCAGCAAAATGGCCTTGACCGCGCGCTGCTGCACCGCCAAAGAGGGCTGGCAGCTGATCAGCTGGGCAATAATGCCCGTTACCTGGGGCGCCGCAAAGCTAGTGCCGCTGGCAGTTTCCAACCCCGATACCGTAATATTCTCCCCCGGTGCGACCAAATCGGGCTTTTCGGGAGCATTTGCTGTTGGGGTTTGGGTTTCCTCATAGCAGGAACTGGAAGCCAACACATCATCCGTGTGGGTGGTGCCCGTATTATTATCATTAAACGAGCCTACCGTGATGATGTTATAGGCCATCCCCGGGGAGGTTATTTTATGATCGTCACCATTCCCCGCAGATTTAACAAAATGAACATCATGCTGCATAGCTATATGATCCACCCATTGGCTGGCCTGATCGTATTTTCCCTCTTCAACATACTGGACATGGTTTCCGTTTGACGTTCCTGCTATACATTCGTTTGAAAGCTGGCAACTCATATTAATTACGTTGATACCCCGATCCAGCAACCACTCAACACGTTTATAAAATTCACAGAATGTTGTATCTTCTCCCTCGATACCAGTAGCATATAAACTAGCAGCAGGCGCCACTCCATTATTTTTTCCCACCAGAATAGCCGCCACGCGCGTAGAGTGATCACGATATACATTTGTAAAATTTTGTATTGTCTGACATACGATATTAGCCCCCGTTAATTCCGATGTATCCGTCGTGACCGGCATACCATTATCTTCCAGCATACCAATGATAACCCCGGCCCCCTTATTGCCCCATGTATTTTTGACATATGCCGCCTGCGTGGCCTGC
>JAQXFY010000039.1 GCA_029006015.1 bacterium | reverse complement strand
TGTGCCTGTCGCTTCATGCGCCGGATGACATCACCCGCAAGCGTATCATGCCGGGGGCGGCCGCCCGCGCCGGCGTGCACCAGGTGCTTGATGCGGCGCGGGAATATGTGCGCGCCAGCGGGCGAAGGCTGATTGTGGAATACACGCTCATCGAGGACGTCAACGATTCCGATGCCAAGGCCAGGCAGCTGGCCGCGCTGCTGCGGGGGCTGCAGTGCCACGTTAATTTAATCGCGCTAAACGCGGTTCCCGGCAAACCCCTCCGGGCGCCGGAGGAGGGGCGCATGGCGGCCTTTGCGGCCCAGCTTAGCGCGCTTGGCATTTCCAATACCCGCCGCCGCAAGCTGGGGGACGATGTTTCCGGCGCGTGCGGGCAGTTAAGGCGGCAAACCCTTCAGGAAAGGGGAAAAGGGCAGTGAAAATGGCGGCTAAAACCGATATTGGGTGCGTGCGCCGCTCCAACCAGGATACCTATTACCTGCCGGAGGGCGGCCATCTTCCCCTGGCCATTGTGGCAGATGGCATGGGCGGAGCTAACGCGGGCGATACGGCCTCCCGCGTGGCGGTGGACTATACCGTCCGTGCGCTGGAGCAGGCCGATGCCCTGCTGCCTGCGGAGCAGCGCATCAAAAAAGCCATGGAATGGGCCAATGCCTGCGTGTTTGATATGGCGCAAAGGGATGCCGAATTATCGGGCATGGGCACCACGATGACCCTGCTTTGGACGGAGGGGGGCATGGCGTATATCGGCCACATTGGCGATAGCCGCGCCTATTGCCTGCACAAGGGGGCCTGCCGCCAGGTGACAACCGATCATACCGTGGTGCAGGCCATGGTCGATCAGGGCCTGATGACGCTGGAGGAAGCGCGCGTGCATCCGCAGCGCAACTGGCTCAACCGCGCCATGGGCGTGGATAGCAGCGTTGAGGTGGATGTCATCGAAGCCCGGCTTTATCCGGGGGATAAATGGCTGCTATGCTCCGATGGGTTGACGCGCCATGTCAGCGATGCCGAGATTGCCCTGGTGCTGGGCCGGCCGCAGGCGCCGGAGGAAATTTGCCGGCAGCTGGTGGAGATGGCGCTGGAGCGCGGGGGCAGGGATAACATCACCGTGCTGGTGGCAGAGGAGGGGATTGAGCCATGACATCGCGCCCGATCCCGCAGCAGATGCCCCGGCTGATCGATGAAAGGTACCAGCTGATCGATGAGATCGGCGGCGGCGGCATGGCCAGCGTGTACCGCGCCAGGGATATCAAAAAAGACCGCATCGTTGCGCTTAAAATGATGCGGCCGGAGCTGGAAAATGACCCGGAGTTTGTCCGTTTGTTTGAGCATGAAGCCCGGCTGATGAAAAAACTCAGCCACCCCAATATCGTGGCGGTTTATGGCGTAGGCTTTGAGCCGGGGGCGCATTATATCGCCATGGAACTGGTGGAGGGAGAAACGCTGAAAGAGCTGATCCAGCGCCAGGGCAGGCTGGATGCGCGCGAGGCGCTGGAAATCGGCCTGCTGATCGCCCGGGCGCTGCAGCATGCGCACCAGCGCGGCGTTGTGCACTGCGATATCAAGCCGCAGAACATCCTGATTTCCGAAAAGGGCGGGGTGCGCGTGGCTGACTTTGGCCTGGCCCGCGCCGGGGCCATGCTGTTTATCACGGATGAGGCCAAACGCTTGGGCAGCGTGCATTACCTGTCGCCCGAGCAGGCGCAGGGCAAGGCCATGAACGAAACCAGCGATATTTATTCGCTGGGCGTTGTCATGTACGAGATGCTGTGCGGGCGCGTGCCCTTTGAAGGCGATACGCCCCAGAAAGTAGCCGATCAGGTGCTGCATGCCCAGCCGGAATTCCCGGATTATGTGCATATTCCCAGGGCCATCGGCATGATCGTGATGAAGATGCTGCAAAAGGATCCCCAGTGCCGCTACCGCAGCGCCGCCGCCCTTTTAGGCGACCTGGCGCGTGCGCGCAAAAGCCCGGAGGGGGATTTTGTGCGCATCGAGGCGCCCGATAAAAAGAAAAAGCCGGTGATTTCCGCCGGGCCCATGGAGCATGCGCCCGGGGAAACCTTTTTGCTGGTGGTCAGGCGCGTGCTGCCTGTGGTGGCGGCGGTCATGCTGTTGTGCGTCGGCTTTTTTCTGGGGCGCGCATGGTTGAGCCAACCCAACCAGACGCCGCGGCCCAAGGTGATGCTGCCTAATTTTATTGGTACATCGCTGTCGGTAGCCCAGCAGCTGGCCGATGACCGCAGCCTGGTGCTGCAGGTGCATTACGAGGTAACCAACGATGCGCCGGAGGGGATTGTGCTGCGCCAGGAACCGGCCTACGCCCCCGATACGCCTATTGCCGAGGCCTCGCGCGTGGAAGTATGGGTTAGCCAGGGACCGGTGCCCATCCCGGTGCCCCAGGTGCTGGGGCTGCCCATATCGGTGGCCAAGCAGCGCATCCTGGAGGCCGGGTTCCAGGTGGGCGTGATTACCTTTGCCGCGCCGGAGGAAGGCCAGCAAGTAGGCGTTGTGATGAAGCAAACGCCGGCCGGCGGCGAAGAAGGCTATGCGGAGGATGTTATCGACCTATGGGTATCCAGCAACTGATATCGCCCACCCAGGGCATCATCCTTAAAGGGGTTGGCGGGCAGTATACCGTATGGGCGGACGGGGGCTTTGAGGTGCTTTGCGCCGCCCGGGGCCGCTTCCGGCAGGAGGGGATCACCCC
>JAQXFY010000038.1 GCA_029006015.1 bacterium | reverse complement strand
GAAGATGGCATTGCGGGCTGTACCCGGGATACAAGTCGGGAGGCTTTTGGGTCTGGCGTTGTCCCCCGGATGAAGTGCGCATGTATTAACAGGCGCCGCAACTAAAAAACAACCGGGGAGCATATGCCTTCCGGTTGTTTTGTGGCATGGGCCGGGTGCGTTAAAAGCGCGTCAGCTCAAACCCGGCATCGGCAGCCGCCCGGGCAAAGGCGCCGCTCTCCAGCATATCCAGGATGGCGGCCCCCCAGGCAAAGCCGCCGGCGCCCTGGCTCAGGCCGGGCACCTCGGGGTGCAGGGCAATGTAATGCGCGCCATCGGGCCAGCAAGCCATGCGCTTGGCCATCATGGCGGCATAGGCTGCATGATCGGTGCTGATGGCGGCATCCTCCGGTGCATCGCTGTGAACATAATCGGCCAGGCGAACCGAATATTGCCCGGCCAGCGCCATGGCCCGCGTTACCTGCGCACGCACCAGCGCGCCGTTCATATCGGCATAATCGGGTTGCAGCCGGCGCGCGGGATAAGCAAGCGGAATGCCGGCCTTGCCCAGCGCCTGGAATAACGGGGCCATCAGGTCCCGCCCGGTATGCCAGCCATACAAGGATTGATGGTGTACGCCGGCATGGCTGATGGAAATGCCGCAACCGCTCAGCGCATCCAGCTGGGCGGTAATCTCCCGCAGGGCGTCGCCCTCATTGGCATGGCGCTCCAGCGCATCGGCCAGGGGGTAGAAGCAACCGTCCGCCCCGGTCAGGGAGGGAACATCGCCCAAAAGCGGGCGGATCCCTTTGCCGGATAAACACAATGCGATGCCGATGCCCACATCGGGCAGGGCGCGCACGGCATCCTCCAGTGGGCCGGGCCGAACGCCGGGAACAATAATGGTAACTTCCGTAACACGGCCGGCCTGCGCCAGGCGCTGGATGGCGGCGTTGCGGGCCGGGTTGGGGCCAAAGCCTACCGCACAGGGAATGATGCGGCCACGGGACATGGAAAACCCTCCTTTATGGGAAATCGGTCAGCCGGCATACGGGCGCCCGGAAAAACCGGGGCATGTGCCCGAAGGTGCCCGGCTACCCCTGCAAAACAGGCCAAAGCCGGGCGGTCAAGCCGTTATCGGCACCTATAGGATGCGCCGCTTTCCGCAAGGCTGCGCGCCGGTTGGAAAATGGCTGCCAGGCGGGGATAATCATCAAAAAAAGGGGCGGGGCGCATGGCGCCGCCGCCCCCATATGGGTTTATGATGCGCTTATTTGCCCATGCGCTCCTTAAGCGCCGCCAGACGGGGCTGCCCGGCCACGCCGCCGGCCGCGGTGACGTTGCCGCCGCCGCACACACAGCCCGCCGTCAGGCAATCGGCCATGCTCCAGCCGTTGAGGTAGCCAAACAGGAAACCGCCGTCAAAGGAATCCCCGGCGCCGACGGTATCCACCACCTTGACCTTAAAGGCTTTAACACGCGTAACTTCCGTGCCTTTGACGGCCAGGGCGCCGTCGCCGCCGCATTTGCAGGCAACCAGCGGCACGCGCTTTGCCAGGTTAAGGCAAGCCTGCTCCACATCATCGCTTCCGCCCAGGCGGCAGGCTTCCTGCTCGTTGGGCATCAGGATATCGATGTTGGCAATCAACTCGTCCAAACCTTCAAATTTGCCGGAAGGATCCCAGTTGGTATCCAAACTGACGGTGCCGCCCGCCGCGCGGAAGGTGCGGGCAATATCCACCCAGCTGCCGGCAAAGCCGGTCAGCAGGTAGGGGCTGGCAATGTGCAGATGGCGCGCGCATTTTTCCCAACCCGGCTTTAAATCGCTGGTGTTGGAAGCCGTCATGGTGCCGCCAACGGTTAAAATGGCACGGTCGCCATCGGGCTTGGTTAAAATAACCGAAAGGCCGGTTACCGTCTCGTTATCGACATTCAGCTCGGCCGTATCCACGCCGCTGTCTTTTAACGTATCGGTAACCAGATGGCCGAAAGCATCGTTGCCGATGCGGCCAAGCGCCGCGGCCTTGAGGCCCAGCCGGCCGGCCTGGGATAAAAAGATGCTGGCGGAACCGCCCATTTGCACGGCATAACGATCCACCCAGTTTTCCACCTGACCAAATTCCGGGATGGCGTTGGGCCCCAGAATGAGGTCGGTGCAGCCATCGATGATGGCAACGATATCGTACATGGAGTGCCCTCCTTACAGCTTGATCCAGGCCGACAAGCCCTCGGGCTGATCGGGGTTGTAGCCGCGCTGCAGGGCGGCGGACAGCGCCAGCCACTGGGCGGTCAAGATCATCGGCAGGCCGGCGCAGGCCATATCGCGCCCGGCGGCGATATCGATGCGCAGATCCTCGCCCAGGGCCTCCTGGCCCTTGGGGGCGATCAGAATGATGGTGGAGCCGTGAGACTTGAAATCCTTAACCAGCGCGGCCAGGAAGGGGTTTTCCTCCCACGGGGTAACCATGATGATAACGGAATCCTCGCGCGCCAATACCATCGGCCCGTGGCGGACATCCAGAAGGTGCTTGTGCTCGCCGGGCAGGCGGGCGATCTCGCAGAAGGCAAGAGCGGCTTCCTGGCCCAGGCCGGCCAGCACGCTGTCGGCCAGCACAAAAACGTTGCGCCAGCCGCCCTTGGCAGCGATGGCTTCGATACCGCCCTTGGCGCCTTCAAACACGGTGGGCAGATCGGCAATGGCGCTTTCCATATCGCCAAGCAGCTTGTCGTCCCCAGCCAGCATGGCCGCCATCAGCGAGAAGGCCGCAAAGAAGCAGGAAACGTTGCGCGTCTGGCAGACGCTGTGGTCAAAGGCAAAGGGCAGCACCACGGAGAAATCGGCGCCCGTGGCCAGCGGGGCTTCGCCGTCGGCCACAAAGGAAACCACAGGCATATCCAGCTTGCGGGCGATTTCCATGGCCTGCAGGCATTCGCTGGTTTTACCGGAACGGGAAGGGGAAACCAGCGCGCCGCCCTTCATCAGGTTTTCGTATAACGCCGGCTGGGCAATCAGATCGCCGGCGGGCACTGCCCACGCATCGATGCCGCGCAGCTTGAGCATCCACGCCGCGCTGATGCACAGCGTATAGGAGGAGCCGCAGCCCGTCAGCACCAGCTTTTTGCCGGCAAGCGTACTGACCAAGCCCTCGCGCGCTTCCTTCATCACCGCTACGGTATCCCGCAGGGCATCGAATTGTTGCAGAATCTCTTGTTGGGTAAGCGTCATGGCGGATGAACCCCTTTCAACACTTCACGTGATATATACCTTATTTTACCATCAATGCTGCCGCCTTGCAACCAATGGGCGGCGGAAGCGCGGCAAAAGGCCGTGGAATAATGGGCCTGAGGGCAGCGAATGGCCCCATCAGAAGTGCGGTCCCGGCCCCGCGCTTTGCGAATCGGGGCGGGGATTATGCTTTCGGGGGACTTTGCCGGGAAAGTCTGCCCTCGCCGGCAATATCGGCCGAAAAAACGGCACCCAATAGCCGGTAGCATGCCGCCCGATAACCGGGCGCTGGGCAGCCAGCCGGTTATTGGGCAAAAGCCTGTTCCCGCCGCCAAAAAGCAGGCGGATTTCGGGGCAGGGCCGCTACACATTTGGCATGCGTAACGGTATAATGAACATGCAAATAAATAGGGGAATGAAGGCTGGTGCTGGGCAGCATGCAGCAAGGTTACCCTTTATACCGGCCGGGCGTTTGCGGCGCATATGCCCGGAAGTAAACGGGGGCTGCCTGCCGCCCCTATGGTTAAAGGCGGTGGCGTTGCCGGGGCGGCCGTGGATGCGCGCGGGGCATGGCCCCATGGCAGGTTTTTCGGGCCCATTGCCAACCGGGCCGGCAAATGGATGCCGCCGGCGCAGGTAAATAAAATCAGGTGCTTTGATGCTGCCATATGGCGCAAATAAGGGAGGAGACTGCAACCAAGAAACGGTCCCAGGTAACCCAAATTATAAGAGAGACCCTTTCCTTTTTAAAGGAGATGAAGGGTTCCCTTCCTCCTTTTGCCTATTGGACGCCCGAACAATGGCGCGCCACCGGGCACGAGGCCGATG
>JAQXFY010000037.1 GCA_029006015.1 bacterium | reverse complement strand
GCCCCAGGCGGGCGCGCAGCCAATCGGGGATATCATCGCGCGGGGGCTCGCTGTAGGGCATCAGGCGCAGGTAAAGCGTTTGCCCATGGCGGCGGCTTTGGGCCAGCATTTCGTCGATGGCGGAAAAATCGTATTCCCCCTCCTGCGGCTCAAACTGGCGCCAATGGTTGCGAAAAAAGCTGACCGTGGATTTGGGGTAATATACCTCCTGCTGCCTGTCCTTGGGAACGGCGCGCAGCGCATCCCCATCGTAGTTTTGCATGGTCTGAAACCCCATGCCGGGGTTATAAAGCACATCATGGATAACCTTAGGGTAAACGGTGTTCATATCGGCCAATGCAAGCACCTCCTATGGTGTTTTACGCTGGGGATATGATACCAAATTCCGCAAGCAAAAGAAAGCCTTCCCCCCAAACGGCAGATAAGAAGTTTTATGGGGCACCGCCCCCCTTGATGCGCATGGGGATATTCCCCTATAGCGCCCATGCTCCAAGGCCATGGGCAGCCTGTTGGCCTATACAAAAAGCCTGCGGAGCTTCCGCAGGCTTTTTATCCATTTACATGATGCGCTGCCGTGCGCCAACAGGCACCGGGCTACATCGCAGGCGGAGGCGTCGGCACCGGCGTGGGCACAAGGGGCAGCGCCGAGGCCGGCGGCGTGATGATCGGGGTCGGCATGGGCCCGGCAGGCAGGGTAAACTTGCCGCCGGCAACAAGGCCCTTCAGCACGCCGGATACCAGGAAGTTGATATCCTCCAAAATAGCGGCGGATTTGCTTTCGGCGATCATGGTCGCCAGCTTTTCCACCGGCAGCACCGATTGCAGCACCGGCAGGGCGACATACGCCGCCATCAGCACCAGCAAACCGACGATCAACCCTGCCAGCGCGCCCAGCAGCCCATCCAGATGGCGCAGCACCGGCAGCTTCAGCACCTGATCCAGCGCGCCTACCACCAGCGCCAGCGCGATGGAGGCAATGACAAACACCCCTAAAAATGCGATGATATTAATGACCATATTGGCCAGCGTATGGTTGATATATTCGGCCAGCGTGCTGACGCCCAGCCGGTCAAAGGAACTTTTAAGCACATTGTCCTTGAGCGGCTTGACGATGGCCGACGGCAGGCCGGTGGACGTTAAGATCCGGTCCGTCTCCTCCTCGGACAGGGTGGCAACATCGCGCGTGGCCAATTCGGTATTGTTGATGATCTGCCCGCCCTCGGTAAAATACAAAATCTGTTCGTACAGGCCGGTTTTTTCGACCAGGAATTTGGAAACCCCCGGCCGCAGGCACAGCGCCAGCACCACCGCCAGCACAATGGCGGCAATGTTTAAAAGGCTGCGCAAAAAACCGCGGTACGCGCCGATGATAATAAACAGCGCCAACACGCCGATAAAAACCAGATCGATGATATTCATCCGGGTTCCCCCCTATGCAGGATGCCCCAAAGGGCCAGATCACATCCCATGATGGCGCCCGGCTTATCCCAACCGGCCCATCCCGCCCGGCCGTTTCCAGCGGGGCTTGGTTCAGCAGCAGCCACCGCGTATTTAAGGCAGCTGGACGATATAAAGGTTATCCCCGGAGGTGACCACCGCGCGCACCTGGCGGCGCGTGCCCGGGATGGGGATCACCCCATCGGGCGTTGTGCCAAGCTCCAACACCTTGCCGGCAGCGCCGGTATAGCTGTAGGCCTGGATGGTCGTTCCCGCCATCACCCAAAGCTTTTTATCCCCGGCGGCGGCAAAAAACGTGTTGGCCGGAAGGGAAATGCGCGTATCCTCCTTACCCGGGCTGTAAATCCACAGCGTACGCACCGGGCGGTCGGTCTGGGTTTGTGCGGCCGGCTGGGGCGATAAAATCAGCAGCGGCTGCTCCGGATCATCGCTGCACAGGCCTTCCATTTGCCATCCGTGGATGGAAACCTCGCTCTTTTTGGCACCCGTATAATCGTAGACAAACACATGGCTGGTGCCCACCAGCATCAGGGTATCCTTCATGGGGTATACCGTTGTAACCAGTTCCCCCGCCACGGCCACGTTGCCGGTTAGCGATTGCCCTTTTTCATAGGTAAGCAGCCGGGTGACGTGGGTTTCGCTTTGCGTTTCCAGCAGCGTTACCCATACCTTAAGCGGCTGGCCGTACAGGCCAAAATCCAGCGGCACCTGGTCCTTCAGATCGATTTCATCCTGGAAAGTGCCCTGGGAATTAAAGGTGGCCAGGCGGCAGCGGTTATCGCCATCGCGCGTCAGGATGCCGATGCCGTTTTGCGCCAGGCGCACCGCCAGCACCGTAACATCGCTGTAATCGCGCTTTAAAACCAGGCTGGCATTTATATTATAAACATAAACATGCTGCGCATTCCACACCGCGGCCAGGCGGACATCCGTCACCAGCTTGCCATCGGGGAAGGCATCGGCAAACTCCTGCGCATCGCCCCCCTGGGGGTTGTGCAGCACCAGTTTATCGTTCCTCAGCTGCAAAAGGCCGTTGGAAAAGGGGGCCTGCACATCGCGCGGGGATACCGAAAGCGGCGTCAGCTCCGTCGTGCGCCCCAGCAAAGAATACAGGCCAAGGAAAATGCCGGCGGCGATAACCACCGCCCCCAGGGCCCAGAATACCCAGCGGGGAATTGCGCGAAACCTGCGGGCCAAGGCACTCGCCTCCTTTGTTTGCGTTAAGCGTTGTAGCGGTACAGCTGATCCAGCGTGCTATCGGCCCCATACTGCGCCTGTAGCGCAGCCCCGCGGTCCATAACGCCCTGGCGGTACGTTTCATCCACCTGGGATACATAATGGGTAAAGGCCAGCTCCACCACGCGGGCGGCATCGGCAGGATATACCCGGGCTTCCAGGGGATTGGATGCCACCCAATCCGTGATGCGCTGCCATTCGGTGGCATCGGCATTGCCGGTGTAGGGCTTATCCTCCTGGAAATAAAAGGCAGCCTTGTTGCCCCCGCGGCGCGCCACGGCCAGCCCGGCCTCCCGCACGATAAAGTGATCGATATGTTCACGGATGGCCAGGGGGAATACCAGGGCGGTATCCTCCCGCCCGGCAACGGCCTCCACCCGCGCGATCATGCGCTGCAAAATGGCGCGGTCGGTATCGTCGAAATCCTCGTACATGCCATGGGGAAACTCCATGCCGCTTTCGCTCATCTTTTTATCGCGGGTAAAGCATTCGTTTTCCCCGCCCAGCTCGTAGGTGTACTGGAAACGGCCCAATATCTCATCGATGCAGTTTAAATCCTCGATCAGGCGGATGCCCGTGGCCTTTTGCACGCGCGGGGTGGAAGGATCAAAATTGGCGGCGCCCGAGTGGGCCAGATAGTTGCTGCGCGTAAACAGCTGACGGATGGTGACATTCTTTTGAATGCCCATTTTGCGCCAGCCCAGCGCCAGGCCACCGATACCAAACAAAAAATCATCATAATGCGGGGCAAAGACGATGATATTCCCCTCCGGAATAACCTGATCCAGCGTTTTTTCGGTATACAGCATGGGCAATCCCCTCCTGATTTTACAGGCCAAACAGCGCGGCAAAACGCGGCGCTACCGGCCAGGCTTTATCTACGATCCAGCTCCGCAGGCTATCGGCACTGACATCCAGGGCGATGCTGTCCGCGCAGCCCACGGTTTGCGCGGCGATCAGCGTAGCCAGCTCCGGCGCGGTTGCAAGCGCCGTTTGGCCAAAGGTGCCATCCGCCCCGGCCTTATGCATGGGCAGCCCCGCGGCATGGCCCAATATCAGCCCCGCGGTAAAAGCATCCCCCGCGCCGCCGGTAGCCACCACCGGCACCGCAATGCCGGGCACGCGCTGGCATGCGCCGCCGGCATAGATATCCGCCCCCTGGCCGCCCCGGGTAACCGACAGCACGGCGCCGGGGTTGTATGCGCGCATGCGCGCATATAAGGCATCCGCCCCGCCGGCGGCCGCAGCCTCATCCCCGTTGATGGCGATCAAATCGCACAGTGCCTCCATGCCGCGGGATAAAAAGCCCTCCGCCTCGCCCGAGGCAAAGGAAGCCACGGTATACGCGCCTTTTTGCCTTCCGGCCTGCAGCAGGGCGTTTCGCGCTTCCAGGCTAACCTCCGGCGCGGCCAGCACCATCTGCGGGCCCGGGGTACCCTCCAGCGCAGGCGCCATCCAGCTGCCGTCCACCTGCGCGCACGCAGAATTAGACGTGGTGATGTTGCCGCCCGTTGCATCGGGATATAAAAAACATACGCTGTACAGCGTCGGCTGGGGCAGGGTGCGCATAAAGCGCGTATCCATGCCCGCCTGGCGCATCTGATGCAGCAGGGCCTGCCCCGCGGCATCCTGCCCCACGGCGGACACGGGGTATACCGTCATGCCGCCCAGGGCCGCAATATAGTGGCTGATGATATGCAGCTTGCAGTAGTCGCGCGCTTCCAGCAGCGCGCCCATGCGGCTTTCCTCGCGCCCCAGGGTATGATCGCCCTCCAGCGCAAACATCTGCCCATGGCCGACACCGCCGGTGCCTACCAGCGCCGCATACCCCCATGCGGGGGATATAAGCCTGGTCATCCCTTGATCCCCGGGAACTGCCATTCCGGATGCTCGGAAATGGGGTGGCTGGCGGTTTCGCGCGTGGCGATGACCATGGCATCCGGGTGTTCCTGGAGCAACGTCATGGGATACTCCGGATCGGGCGGCAAAAACAGCGCCGCGCGCAGCGCCGTCTGTTTCCAGGCGCCGGTATCCGAATACAGCCGCACCCTTTTGGCCGACAGGCATTCCTTCAAGCCCATGGTCACCGACATGGGCGGCACAAACTGATACGCCGCACCAAAGTTGCGGTGCGCCAGCGCCATGATGGTATCCCAGTTGTTTTCCTGTACGCGCAGGGTGGAGTTGCGCAGCTCCTCCAGCGTGATGGTGGCATACGGGTGCCTGCGGGACTGGTTGTAGGCGATATGCCCATCCTGCCCCCAGCCGCCCAGCGTCAGATCGATGGGCGCCTCGGCCACCAGCTGGCGCAGCTGCAAAATATTATGGGGCGTGGGGAAATGGCGCTGCTCGGCGGGCACGGCAAGCTCCGGCGCGACGGGGCCGTAAAAATACTTCTCCATAAACGCGCGGAAGTTGTGCGGATCGCCCTCGGGCAGCAGGTTGCCCTGCCAATCCAGGCATTCATCCATGTGGAAAACCGTGACATTTTTCATGGAAATGCCCCGCGTATTAATCATGCGGGCAAAGGGGGCATACCACGCCTTGGGCCCGCAGGGCACGATGCAGCGGAAGGCACGCCCCTGGCGATTGGCCTGTTCGATGGCATCGGCCAGCTCCGCGGCCATTACCTCGCCCATCTGGGCGGAATCCTCTACAATCATAAGCGGCAGGCGGCGATCGGGATGATCCATCAACTCGTCCACCGGGATGCTGCACCACTCATATAATTTTTGACGCGAAACCGGCATTGTACCTAACCCCCCGTATAAATCTTGCTTTCATTTTATCAGCTTTTCAGGGGCGCTTCAAGTGCGGAACCCCCCGACAGCGGCCCCCGGCGCGCGGCCTTCCCCGGGCAGGGATAAGGGCAGGCCCCGGGGAGCTTCCGGGCAGAACGCGGCAGGCGGAAGAGATTTCCCCCCTCTTGCGCCCGCCCGGCAGGGTGCGGCAAAAAGCCCCCCTTTCGGGCGTCAAGCAAATAAAAACAAGGCTTTTCCCTGAACGGAAAAAGCCTTGCAGCAAAACCGACCGGTTAAAAAGCCTTGTTCCGGCACCCTGCCGCGCAGGTGCGCCTTTGGCATGCGGACTGCTACGCCAGCGATTGATACTGGGCCTCCACCAGGTGGTAGTACAGGCCTTTTTTATCCATCAACTGGTCATGGTTGCCCTGCTCCTGCACCTGGCCGTGGGCCAGCACCAGGATATTGTCGCTATCCCGGATGGTCGACAGGCGGTGGGCAATGACAATCAGCGTCCGCCCCTTGGATACCCCTTCCAGCGATTGCTGAAGCGCCTGCTCGGTCTGGGTATCGATATGGGCGGTGGCCTCATCCAGCACCAGCAGGGCGGGATCATGGGCCACGGCGCGGGCAAAGGCCATCAGCTGCCGCTGGCCGACGGAGAAGGTAGCCCCGCGCTCGCGCACGGGCTGCATCAGCCCTTCCGGCATGGAATCGATAAATTCCTCCGCGCATGCGGCCTTGACGGCGCGCCACACCTGCTCATCGCTTAAATTTTCGCCCAGGGAGATGTTATCGCGGATGTTGCCGGCAAACAGGAAGGGATCCTGCAGCACAACGGCGATTTTACGCCGCAGATCGCGAAGGCGGATGGTGGAAATATCCACGCCATCCAGATAAATGGTGCCGCGCTGGATTTCATAAAAGCGCGCCAGCAGGCTGATGATGGTGGATTTGCCGCTGCCCGTATGGCCGACAAGGGCAAAGTGCTGCCCCGGCTCCACGGTAAAGCTGACATCCTTTAGCACCCAGTTATCCCCGTTATAGGCAAACCACACATGGTCAAACTCAATTTTCCCCTTAACCTCGCCAATGGGGTTGCCGGCATCCAGGTCCTCCAGCCCATCGGTTTCATCCAGCAGCTCAAAAATACGCTCGGCCGATGTGGTGGCGGATTGGATGGTATCGTACTTTTCCGCAAAATCCATAATGGGCTCGAAAAACTGGCGGATGTAGGAGGTAAAGGCATACAGCACACCGATTTCCAGCGTGCCGCCGATGATGCGCCCGGCGCCATAGCGCAGGATGATGCACACCGCCAGCGTGTTGATAACATCGATCACGGGCCGGTTGACGGAGTTGATGACCACCCGCAGCAGCGAGGCCTTATAATATTCCCCGTTGAGCTCCCGGAATTTGCCCATAAAGGCTTCCTCCCGGTTGAAGGCCTGCACCAGGCCCATACCGGCAATGTTTTCGGCAAAAAAGCCGTTGATGCGCCCCGTCAGCCCCTTGATTTTCAGGTACAGCGGCCGCAAAATGGCGCGCATGCCCCATACCACCAGCACGATAAGCGGCAGGATGGTAAAGGATACCCCGGCCAGCTTGGGCTCAAAGTTGAGCATAACCACCACAATGCCGGTCAAAAGCACCACATCGCGCAGCAGCCCCAGCAGCACATCGGTAAAAAACTCGCTCAGCGCTTCGACATCGTTTGTGCCGCGCGTGACCAACCGGCCGGAGGAAAAGCGGTCCAGCGTTTTAAGCGGCATGCGCTGGATATGGCGGAACACCTGCATGCGCAGGGTGCGGATGATCTTTTGCCCCACCGTATTCATGATGTTTTGCTGGAAAATCATCGCCAAAGCGCCCATCAGCACCGCGATAAAATAGGCAATGGCCAGCCCGACAATGGAATACAGGCCGCTTTCGGGCTTGTGATCGGTTAGGAAATCATCGATAACCACCTTTAAAAGGTAGGGTTTAACCAATTCCGCCCCGTTGAGGATAAGCACGCACACCATGGCCAGCACCAGCATGGGAACATAGGGCCCCGTCATGCGGACAAGGCGGCGCAGGCACCTGTGGTTTACCTTTTTCCTGGCCGTTTTCATGCGCCCTGCCCCCCTTCTTCCTGCATTTGGCGGGTATACAATTCGTAATACAGGCCTTTTTTGCGCATCAGCTGCTCGTGTGTGCCCATTTCGGCAATCTCGCCATGGTCCATAAACAAAATGCGGTTAGCCCCGCGCACCGCGGATACCCGGTGGGCGATAATGATGGCCGTGGTGGTATCCAGGATGGGCTTAAGGCCGTTCAGGATGGCTTCCTCCGTGCGCGTATCGACGGAAGACAGCGCATCATCCAGGATTAAAATCTTGGGCCGGCGCGCCAGTGCGCGGGCGATGGCCAGGCGCTGCTGCTGCCCGCCGGACAGGTTGACGCCGCGCTCGCCCAGCATGGTATCGTAGCCATCCGGCAGCTCGGCAATGGTATCGGCCATCTGGCTGATGGCGACGGCGCGCTCCAAAACCTCCTCCTGCTCGGGCGGGGCGTACATCGTCAGGTTATCGCGGATGGAAGCGGAAAACAAAAAGCCGTCCTGCGGCACATAGCCAATGGCCTCGCGCAGCACTTCCACCGGCACATGCTCGATGGGCACGCCATCGATCTTGAGCGTTCCCTCGGGCGCGTTGTAGTGGCGCAAAATCAGGTGCATCAGCGCCGATTTGCCGCTGCCCGTGCGCCCCAGGATGCCGATGGTCTCCCCTTTATGGATGGTCAGGTTAATATCCTTAAGCACCTCGCCCCCGCCATCGGGGAAGGTAAAGGACAAATGCTCAAAGGAAATCTCGCCCTCGACAGGCTTATCGGACAAAAGCTGCGGCGGGGCGTTTTGGATATCCTCCGGGTAATGAAAGATTTCCGCCAGCCGGTGCCAGGAGGCCAGGCCGCGCTGGTACAGGTTGATGATGCGCCCGATCATGGTAACCGGGCTGACGATGGCCGTCAGATAGCCCTGGAAGGCAACAAAATCGCCCAGCGACAGCTTGCCCTGCTGCACCAGGCGCCCGCCAAAGATCAGGCTGAAGGCAAAGCTTAACCCAAAGCATACCTGGATGCAGGGGCTAAGCAGCGCGGATACGCGCACCATGCGGATGTTGGCCTGGTACATATCCTCATTTAAAGCCGAAAAGCGCGCCGCCTCGGAACCCTCCTGCACATAGGCCTTGACCACCCGGATGCCGGAAATACTTTCCTGCATGTGGTCGGACACCGTGGAAAAGCTTTCCTGCACCCGCTTAAAGCGCGCGCGGATATGCGTGCCCAGGTAAACGATGGCGGCGATGGCGGCGATAATCGGGATAAGCGAACCCAGCACCAGCCGCTTATCGCCAAAGGCAACCATGTTATAAATGGCGATGGCGCCCAGCGACAACCCGCTGACCAGCTGGGCCAGCGCGGGGCCAAAAGTCATGCGCACGGCGTTGATATCGTTGATGGCGTAGGCCATCAGATCGCCTGTCTTGCGTTCATGAAAAAAGCGAGGGCTGAGGCGCTGCAGCTTGGCAAACAGCATCTCGCGCAGCTCGCACTCGACTTTTCTTGCGGCGCCGATCAAATAATAGCGCCAGATAAACTTGGTGGCAAAGGCGCCAAAGGCCGCCAGGAACAACAGCCAGATGGTGTGGGTAACCGCGGGCAGCACGATATCCTGCACGCTGAGCTGATCGATCACCTGGCCCATAAACCTGGGGTTTAACACCTGCAAATAAGAAGATACCAGCAAAAACACAAGGCCAATCAAATACATCGGCAAGCGTTTTTTAACCAGTTTCCAAAACAACCCGTCGCCCAACCGGGCCATCCCCCTTTCCCCTTCGGCATTCTCTCTCAAATTCCCGCCTATTTTAGCATAATTCGCCACCAAAGTTAAGCGCCGTTAATATAAAATATGAACAAAGACTTTACAATGCGGCATAGTCCTGCTGCGGCGCTTTACAATAATTCCCATGCCAATAGCCGGCATGGCGATCGGCCCGCCGGGCAAACTAAGCCCACAAAGAAAGGAGGGAATCTGCTATGGCTCACAAATTTAAACAAAATATCGCCTGCTCGATGGAGGATTGCCTTTATAACGAGATCGGCCAAGAGCATTGCTCGCTGGACGGCATCAAGGTATGCCCGTGCAAAGCCGATGCCAAGGAGGCAACCGACAGCTTCTGCGCCAGTTTCCGCGCCCGAAAGGGGCAGAACCATGGATAAAATGCGCTGCAATGCAACAGAATGCGCGTTCAACGGCAAGCGCCGCTGCTTTGCGCCGATGATCCGCGTTCTGCCCGATGGCGCCAAGGGCGCCGCATGCGCGACGCATATGCTGCGCACCCATGCCGAGGATGTCCACTTTAATATGCTGGAGGGCGGGCAAACCGTGCAGTTTGCCATCATGGAAGCCGGCCAGGAGCTTTCGCCCAACGATATGCCCTGCGATCCGCCCCGCGTGGAATGCACCGCCATCGATTGCAAAAAGAACCGCGATTACACCTGCCAGGCCGATTTTCTGGCCATCGGCCGCGCACACAGGCCGCCGTCCGCATACCGCGATGCGGAGTTTGCCCAGGAACTGGATCCGGGTGGCGAAACGCGGTGCCGCAGCCCGCTGGATGGCACCGCCGTTTGCCGTCGGCCCTCCGCCCAGGCAAGCCGCCCCAAGGCGGGCGCCGATGCCCCCTGCGCCAGTTACGATCCAAGGACCATTACCTTTGCCGAATAACCCGGGATCATCATTCCCCAAAAGGGCCGGAAACAACCCCGGCCCTTTTTGATGGGCTGCAAGCCCTGCGTCGCCCGCGCTCAACAGGCGCCGGCCCCATACAATCCCTCCGTCACGACTTGGCCGTGCCACCTCCCTTTACACAAGGGAGGCTATGGCGCTGCAAGATGACACCTCGTGCGATACGCCCGACAAGCGCGTATAAAGTGCGCCCTTTGGTTTCCAATGGGATTTTTGATGGCCTGCCCCCCCTTGTTCCTCTTGTTTGCTGCATGCAGCATATTCAAAAAAATGCAAGAAAATCTGCCATCCGCACAGGAAAACACCCGAAGCAGGATAGCCTTCTTCGGGCGTACGCAATACCATTTTATGGGCCCCGGCCTGTACCGGCATTTTCCTTTCCCTGCACCTAAAAGCACGGGGGCCTGTATCCATGGCCAGGCGGCCGTCAGCTCCAGGATACGTTGGCGTTTAAATCGACAAAATGGATAAACGTGCTGCCGCGCTGCAGTTTGATTTCCTGCCCGTTGGCATCATAAAAGCGCGTCTGCTCCTGTTCGCTGCCCTTTTTCCAGGTACCCTGGATGGCGACGCCGCCGCTGAACACCTGGCATTTGCCCTGGCCGATGACATCGATCAGCTTATGGTTGGCGGCATTGCCGACCAGTGTATGCTTGGTATATTGGATAATGACATTGGCCGGGGACAGCTGCGTGCCCGTTGCCCCATCCATAAACGCTTTGCCATCCAGAAAACGCTTATAGCTGTTGGTGGCGGCGTCATAGCGGTATTGGTACTTTTTCATATCCATGTTAAAGGATACCGTATGGGCGGTTGGGCCGCTGTAGGGGGTATCGGTAAACGAATAGGCATGCACCCACTTGGGCGAAGAGGTTGCCTTGGCGGCCGCCAGTTTGATGTTGGCCAGCGCGTTGCTGGGCGCCTTGCGGGATGTATCGCGCCAAACGTAGGAGGTACCGTCATACTGCATGCCGTCCACCCAGGCGCGCCAGGTTTTGTTTTTAATATATTGGTATATGTTGATAGAACTATCGCCACTGGGCCCGCCATAGTGAACAAGCACGGGGTCCCATTCCGTGGCCAGGCGCGCAAAATAAATGCGCATGGAGCGCACATAGCCCACCTTTTCGGGCAGGTTATCGTTAAAAATGGCCATCATGCGGGTAAAGCCGCCTTCCACCTTAAGCTCGTATACCACATCGGCCTGGCTTAGGTTGACCTGGGGCCGGGCTGCGGATGATTCCTCGATCATAACGGCTACCGGGTTATATGCCGAATACCCCGCGCGGCCGGTGGTCGGGGAATAATCCTGGGGAACCGGCGTCGCCCCGGGCGTGACATCGGGCGTCGGCTGCTGGTTTGGCGTATTGTCCGGCACCGGCGAAGGCACCGGGGTATTATCCAACACCGGCGAGGGCGCCGGGGTGCTGTCCGCCACCGGCGAAGCGGCGGGCGACCCGCAGGCGCAAAGCGCCAGGATAAGGGCCAGCGCCAACAGGCTTTGCAGCGTTTTTTTCATCATAAACAGCCTCTCTTCCACAAACAAACCTACCGTTTATTATACGCGGGGCAGCGGGCGGCCACAAGGCAAAAAGGGCCGCCTTCCTGCTGTTTGCCAAAATCCCGGCCGGCATATTTCCCGCAAGCGTGCCTTTTGCCAAAGCGCGCATGGGCGGCTGAAGGAAAAAATCTGCCGCCCGGCCACACGCCGCCCCGGCACGCCAGCTTTGCAAACGGGCGCTTTTCAAGGGGGTGCCCCGCATGGTATAATACAGTATTCATAGAAAGGATGCGAACGCTTTTGAGCCAGTACTGGAGCCGTATTGCCGCCAGAATAGAGCCCTATGTTCCCGGCGAGCAGCCCAAGGATAAACGCTATATCAAGCTGAATACAAACGAAAACCCCTATCCCCCTTCCCCCCGTGCCCTGGCAGCCATCCGCGAGGCTGCGGATGGCGATTTGCGCCTGTATCCGGACCCGGACTGCGTGCGACTGCGCCAGGCCTTCTCGCGCGCCATGGGGGTTAAGGAGGAGGAGGTTTTTGTCGGCAACGGTTCGGACGAGGTGCTGGCCGTTGCGTTCCAGGCCTTTTTTGATCCGGGCAACCCGGTGCTGTTCCCGGATCTGAGCTATTCGTTCTACCCGGTATACGCCAGTTTGTACGGCATCGATTACCATAAGGTTAATCTGGCCGATGATTTTACCATCCGGGTGGAGGATTACCTGGTGCCAAACGGCGGCATCATCATCCCCAACCCCAATGCCCCCACCTCCATCGCCATGCCGGCCAGCGATATCTGCCGCCTGCTGGAGTACAACCAAAAGCTGGGGCGCGTGGTGGTGGTGGACGAGGCTTATATCGCCTTTGGCGGGCAATCCATGGTGCCGTATATCAGCAAGTACGATAACCTGGTGGTTATCACCACGCTGTCCAAATCCTATGCGCTGGCCGGGCTTCGCGGCGGGTTTGCCCTGGCGCAAAAGCCGCTGGTGGAGGCGCTGGACCGCATTAAAAACAGCTTTAATTCCTACACGCTGGATCGCCTGGCCATTGCCGGCGCTTCGGAAGCCGTGCTGGATCAGGAATATTTTAAGGAAATTACCGGCAAGGTGCGCCACACGCGGGACCGCATTGCGTCCAGCCTAAGGCAAGCCGGGTTTGAAGTGCTGCCATCGGCATCCAACTTTTTGTTTATGCGCTACCCCGGCAAATCCGGCAGCGAAATTTTCCAAAAGCTGCGGGAAGCCGGCATTTTGGTGCGCTATTTTGCCACCCCGCGCATAGCCGATTATATCCGCGTGACCATCGGCACGGACGAGCAGATGGATATCTTTTATCGTGAAATTACCCGCATTGTGGGTATAACCAACTGATTAGGGAGGTTTTTTATGGCAAGAGGCGGCGGTTTTCCGGGCGGCCGGCCCGGCATGGGTGGAATGGGTGGCATCAACCAGCAGCAGCTGATGCGCCAGATGCAGAAATTGCAGCAGGATATGATGCAAAAGCAGGAGGAATTGGCCGCGCGCACGGTGGAAGCTACCGCCGGCGGCGGAGCGGTCACCGCGGTAGCCAGCGGCGCCAAGCGCATTACGGAAATCAAGATCGATCCCGATGCCCTCAACCCGGAGGATGCGGATATGGTGCAGGATATGGTGGTGGCTGCCGTCAACGCCGCGCTGGAAAAGGCAGAGGAAATGTTTGACAGCGAAATGGGCAAGCTGACCGGCGGTGCCCTGCCCAGGGGGTTGTTCTAATCCATGGCCGGGCTTATTGAACCCCTTCAGCGCCTGGCCAACCAGTTTGCGCGCCTGCCCTCCATCGGGCCCAAATCCGCGCAGCGGCTGGCCTTCCATGTGCTGAGCATGTCTGCCGAGCAGGTCAACGCCCTGGCAGATGCCATCGTAGCCGCCAAGCAGCAGGTGCATTTTTGCAGCATTTGCGGCATGTTTACCGATCAGCAAACCTGCGATATCTGCCGCGATCCCCGGCGGGACAGCGGCGTTATCTGCGTGGTTAAGGATCCCAAGGATGTGCTGGCCATGGAGCGTGCGCGCGAATTCCATGGGCAGTACCATGTGCTGCACGGCGTCATCGCGCCGATGAGCGGCGTCGGCCCGGATGATATCCGTATTCGGGAGCTTTTGCAGCGCCTTGAGGGCGGCACGGTGCGCGAGGTCATTCTGGCGACCAACCCCGATGTCGAGGGCGATGTCACCGCCATGTACCTGGCCCAGCTCATCAAGCCGCTTGGCATCAAGGTATCGCGCATTGCCCACGGCGTACCCATCGGCGGGGAGCTGGAATATACCGATGATATTACCCTGTCCAAGGCGCTGGAAGGCCGGCGGGAATTATAAGCCCGGTGGCCGCCCCGCCAGGCACGCTGGCCAAATACAAAACAGCAAAAAGGAACGCCCCCAGGGCGTTCCTTTTTTATGCTCTTTATGCTGCCGGATGGTTTATACCAACAAGCTCTTGCCCGTCATTTCTTGCGGGATGGGCAGGCCCATCAGGGTAAGCAGCGTCGGCGCCAGATCGGCCAGGCACCCGCCTTCGCGCAGGGCGGCGCCTTTATGCTCGGGCGATACCACAATGCACGGCACGCGGTTGTAGACCGTATGTGCGGTGTAGGGGCCATCGGTTTGCGGATCCCACATCTGCTCGGCATTGCCGTGATCGGCCGTGATGATGGCCTGACCGCCGGCGGCCAAAATGGCCGATACCACCTTGCCTACGCACTCATCCACAGCGCGCACGGCGGCCACCGCGGCATCCATCACGCCGGTATGGCCAACCATATCGCAGTTGGCAAAGTTTAAGATCATGGCATCGTACTTGCCGCTTTGGATGCGCGCAACCGCCTCGTCGGCTACCTCATAGGCGCTCATCTGCGGCTTTAAATCGTAGGTGGCTACCTTGGGG
>JAQXFY010000036.1 GCA_029006015.1 bacterium | reverse complement strand
CACGCACCTGCAGCGCGCCCAACCCATCACGCTGGGGCATCACCTGATGGCCTATTACGAGATGTTCAAGCGCGATGGCGCCCGTTTTACCGCCGCCCATACCAGCGCCGACCGCATGCCGCTGGGCTCCGGCGCGCTGGCGGGCACCACCTACCCGCTCAACCGCGCGCGGGTAGCGCAGCTTCTTGGTTTTACCGAGGTTACGCCCAACAGCCTGGACGGCGTATCCGACCGGGATTTTGTTATGGATTTTGTCTACGCCTGTTCCATGGTGATGGTGCACATCTCCCGCCTGTGCGAGGAGCTGATTTTGTGGAGCAGCCAGGAATTTGGCTTTGTCCAGCTGGATGATGCCTATGCGACCGGCTCCTCCATCATGCCGCAAAAGAAAAACCCCGATGTGGCGGAGCTGGCCCGCGGCAAGAGCGGGCGCGTCATCGGCGATCTGATGGGCCTTTTAACCACCATGAAGGGCCTGCCCCTGGCTTACAACAAGGACATGCAGGAGGATAAGGAGCCGCTTTTTGATGCCTTCGATACCGTTATGAAGGTGCTGGGCCTCTTCCCCCCCATGCTGAAAACCGCGCGTTTCCAGACCGACCGCATGGAACAAGCCGCCTTGGATGGGTTTGCAAATGCCACCGATGTGGCCGATTACCTTGTAAAAAAAGGCCTGCCCTTCCGCCAGGCCCATGAAGTTTCCGGCCATCTGGTTCGGGAATGCATACATCAAAAGTGCAACCTTGCAGACCTGCCGCTTGAAGCCTATCAGGCGCAGTGCCCGCTGTTTGAGGGCGATATCTACCAGGCCATCTCCCTGGAAGCCTGCCTGAAAGGGCGCAACCTGCCCGGCGGCCCCGCCCCCGAGGCTGTACTTGCGCACATCGCGCGTGCCCGCCAGGAATTGGCCGGGGGCTGACAAAGCCGCAGCAAGCCCCCTGGCCCATAAAAGCACAATATGATGCTGCCAAGCAGAAAAAGGGCGGTTTTTATGGCAACCCTTAACCCAGCATGCCGGGCATGGATGACCCTGTGCCGCAGGGTACGGTGGGGCCGTGTATTGCCGCTTTTTCTGCTTGGCATCGGCTTTTTTATCCGTCTTAGCGGCCTGGGCCGCATTCCCGGCGGCCTCAATCAGGATGAGGCGTTTGCCGGGTATGAGGCCTGGGCGCTGCTGACCAGCGGAACAGACAGCAGCGGATATGGCTTTCCTGTGTATTATCAAAACGATCTTGACGCAGGCACCGTGTACATTTTTCCCAAAAGCCAAGCCGATGGCTTAAAGCAGGCAGGCTGCACCGTGGAAGAATATGATACAGTGGCCATCGCTTACTTTTCCCCCGCCTAAAAGCCGGGTTTTAAAAAAGCCATCGGATACGGGCATGCGTTTTTGCCCATACCAGCACCCGCATCCCCTATTCCCCAATCGGCGGCCGGCCAGGGCGCGTTAAGCGCCGCCCCATGTTGCTTATTGCTCTTTCGCCAAAACGGCATTTTTATAGCTGAGGATAATGTGGCAGGGCGCAAAAATAAGCGCCGCCACAATCAACAGCACCGACCGGCTGATAACCCCGCTGAAAAGAAAGATGGCCGACGGTAAAATGGACAGCGACAGCGCCCTGAAAACGCCGCTTTTACGAAAACAGATGCACCATATTCCGCAGTAACACATCACTAGGCAGGCATTTACGATAAGATACAGCGCCATGGCCCGGTTGGATACAAACCCCAAGCAGGTTCCCGGAATATTAAATACCATCAGGCCAAAGCAGCCAAACCTGGCTATCTGTTCCAAAAGCTCCACGATTTTATTGTGCTAGATATGCTGATAGCCGTTTTTGCACTCCAGCATAAAAACAAAATTGGGCACCATGACCACCATCATAATCGCCAGGCCATACACGTTGAGCCATTCCACACCCATATAAGCGCCTCCGCAATCCAGCTTGTATCCGTTTTCCATGGCAAGCCCATCTATCCGCACACCGCAACGTGCGGTCACAGCTTACTGCATGGCCTTAAAACGCCCCGCAGGCAGAAAGGCATTGCCATATTTATCCACAGCAAAGGCCCCCATTTATTTTTGTTTGCTGCCCCGCAGCAGGTTGAGCAGCACATAGGCAGCCACAAGCATAATGACTGCGCCGCCCAGCACCAAATACATGGTGCCGATTGCCACCTGATGCCCAAAGAAATACAGGTTGCAATCAACGGAATCCTTGATTGCCTCCACCACCTCGGCCGGGAAATGCTGATGGCCCATCTCCTCAAAAACCCCGCGCAGCGCATGGTTGCGCAAAAGGGACGTGCCGTATGTGCCGGGCAGGAAGGAAATAACCTTCTGCAGCCCCTCGGAAAATTGGGAAATGGGCATATAGGCCCCGCAAAGGAAACCATAGCCCGCACTGATAACGGTGCCTACCGCCGATATCTGCCCCTGGCTGGAAAGGAAGTGATTGATGATACTGGATAAAGCCGTGCCAAACATAACCAGCAGGAAAATATCCAGTGCAATCATCAGCACATCGACAGCCGTTAGATACCAACCCACGCCACCGATATAAACCAGGCAAACCGCCATGGCAGCATAGCAGATAATCAGCGTAACCCCCAGGGTGGACAGGTAATACCCCAGGGCAAGCGTACTGTGTTTTACCGGGGAGATGGTCAAATCCCGCCTGGCCCCGGAAACCTTATCCTGCACCATCAGCATATTGGAACAAAAAGCCACCGTAACGCAGCACACCGCCAGCAGCGAGGAAACAAGCTCGCCCCCCACACAGCCGCCGATCAGTTTATCCGGCGCCAATGCCCCGGCCGCTTCCAGCGCATTCCGGAAGGTTTGCTCATATACATTGCCTAAAAAGGTGCCATACAGCACCAACAGGATCAGCGGTGTGATAAGGGAGGTAAAAAACATCCCTTTATCCTTGAAAAACAGCTTGGTATCCCGTTTAATCAACGCTTTTAGCGCACTCATTTGTCGGCCCCTCCCGTCAGCTTTTTGCCCGTTACAGCCAGGAAAACATCATCCATCTTGCCCTTTACAATTTCGTAATCCTGAAACAGCTGCGGATACTGAATGATAAGCTGCGTGGCGGCGGCGGTATCGGGGACCGCCACCCGGTAAGCATCCCGCAGGG
>JAQXFY010000035.1 GCA_029006015.1 bacterium | reverse complement strand
GCTCTGTCGGCTGCCGCAGCCCTCCGTATCAATCGCTTTTGAAACCAACCAAAAACGATTGAACGGAGGTACATAACCTTGAAAAAACAACCCAAAGCGGTTTATATCATAGGAAACGGTGGATACACGGAACTGACCTATACTATCATTCACCTTGCTACCAGCGAAATGGGATTCGGCGGCGTTGGCGAAAGCGGTATGGGCGCCTATCATGGTAGAGCAGGCTTTGATGTGTTCTCTCATTCAAAGAGCATCGTCGATAAAAAGACCTGGCTGGACCTTCCCATGCGCTACCAGCCGTACCGGCGCGGTCTTTATGGAAAACTACTGCGGATGTTCCTGCGTTAAGTGTGGAACAGCCACTTTTTAGCTGCGGTCAGGAGGGAAACCCTATCCGAATTGCCTATGCCCCGCGGGGAAAAGGCCAGAATAAAAGCCACGGTGTTGTGATTGGGCTTCGGCCCGGTGGGGAGTGGGCCGAAGCGGCATTTCATCATGTAATGGCCAAAGTGCATTTCGTCTATGACCGGGTTTGTCTGAGGTATATCAAGGTGCTCTATCATCCGTGGCTTTTTGATAGGCCAATGGTAATCTTTTATTTGATATGATATAATGCCACATAGGAGAAATACGGCAGGATTTCTTTATTGCATCGCCGGAAAATACCGGTCAGGAAGCCGGTGGGGCGGTGCTATGGCTGAATAAACGCAATATAAATTTGACATGGAACTAAACGACCCAATTCATATGCTATGCCAGCGTGGCCGGCCGATTCCTATATCAATCTGATAGCGTGGTGATAACATGACCGTCATATATTATACTGAAATCAATTTGATATGTATCATCATTCTGCTTTTATTTGCAACTCAAATGCGCTATAAAAGCGGCCGGCTGTCGGCCGATGGCAGAACCTTTAGCCTGATATTGTGGACAACTGTTGTCATGTGTGCTTCGGACATGGTGGCAGAGATTTGTCGCGGACAATTTTTTATGGGTGCACGGCTATTCATCGAGCTTAGCAATATGATTTTCTATGAAGCGGTATCCGCCATTAGCTTTTTGTGGAAGGTTTATGTTTTTGTGAAACTTAAAATTATTAAAAATTACAAAGAAGAACTGTTTCCCTGGATGATTCCCTTTATCATCATTTCGATTGTGACGCTTATCAATCCCTTTACAAATTGGCTGTTCACAATAGATGAAAACAACCTGTATACCAGAGAGGTGGGGGTCTACTTTCACTGGATCATATCCTGGGCCTATTTGGTGATAACAAACATTATCGTTGCCTATAAAATTGTTCAGGAACGGGATAAAAAGAAACGCAAAGAGATTATTCCGCTGTTGTTTTTTATCATTGCGCCGGTGATTGCTGCTGTTATACAAATGCTGTTCTATGGTGTTGGTTGCTATCAGGTGGGAATTACCATTTCCATTGTTGTTGTTTCCTTGACGGAGCAAAACAATCAAATCCTTACGGATGCATTGACAGGCCTTAGCAACAGATATGGCTTTAATAAATATTGTGAAAACTATATGCAGCATCATTCGGAAACAAAGCTGTTTCTTATGATGATAGATATCAACAATTTTAAACAGGTCAATGATAGGTTCAGCCACCTGGAAGGGGACCGTGCATTAGTGGATGTGGCTGATGCGGTGCGGCAGAGTTGTGAGGAAGCAACCTCTAAGTTGTTTGTATGCAGGTATGGCGGGGATGAATTTTTAATTGCGGGATGTGACTGTGTACAGGATGAAATCATGGATTTAAAAACACGGATACATGAAAACTTAGAAGGAAAAAATGCTTCGGAAAATTATCCGTATGCGCTGTCCGTCAGCATAGGTACAGCAACCGGTACATGTTTTAATTCCGATGACATTGATCGCGTGCTTCGTATTGCGGATGAGGCAATGTATGCCGAAAAAGAGCAATCAAAGGACAAGCGTGCTGAGATGCCTTTAAAAGGATAATATATTGGATTAAGTAAATATCGATCGCCGTAGTCTCTTTGGTGTAGCTTTGTGCTACGCCGTTGCGGGGTGGTATTGCCTGCGGCGGTTTTTTGTATAAAATAGCAGCGTGGCGCTGCCTTTTTTCGGCAGCAGGGCACCGCATAGGGCGCGGCCGGTAAAGGCGCTGGCTGCCCCGTTTGCAGCCGGGGCGGGGGCAAAGCGCCGTGCGGCGCAACATGTTATCATCCGTGTTCTTTGCAGGGATGAATGTGCCATGCCGGCCATAAAGGGTGTACAATGGATGGCAAATGAATGGAGCAACGGGTGGGAAAACATGAAAACGGTTTTGGTTACGGGCGCAAACGGCGGTATGGGCAAAGCCATATGCAATTTGCTGCTTCAAAAGGGATATCAGGTTTACGGCCTTGATTATCAGGAAGGCGAGATGCCCGGCGGCCTGCACTTTATCCGCTGCGATGTAACCGATGCAAGCTCGGTCCAAGCGGCGGTTGAGCGCATCCAAACATCGGCAGGCAGCCTGGATGCCATCATCCACACGGCAGGCATTTATGATTTGGATTCCCTTCTGGAAATGGGGGAAGAGCGTTTTTGCAGGATTTTTCAAGTCAATCTTTTTGGTGTGTACCGCATCAACAAACAGTTTATGCCCCTGCTGCGGCAAAATGGGCGCATCCTCATCACAACCAGTGAATTGGCGCCGTTGGATCCGCTGCCCTTTACGGGAATTTATGCCGTTACCAAGGCGGCTCTTGAAAAATATGCTTATTCGCTGCGTATGGAGGTAAATCTGCTGGGGGTTTCGGTATCGGTTATCCGCCCCGGCGCGGTCAAAACCAGCCTGCTGGGCGATTCCACGCGGGCGCTCGACCGCTTTTGCGATAACACAAAGCTGTATCATTGCAACGCCGAAAAGTTTAAGCGGATCGTTGACAGCGTAGAGGCCAAAAACATCGCCCCGGAAGCCATCGCCCGCGTTGCCTGCAGGGCTTTAGAAGCGCGCCGGCCGAAGTTTGTATACAATATTAACCGCAACATCCTGCTGAGGCTGCTTAACCTGCTGCCGGATCGTTGGCAAACCGCGATTATCAAAGCCATCCTGAAAACATGATGGGGGATGCCGCGGCAAGCCTTGTTGTAAACGGGCCTGCGGGGCGATATCCGCCGCGCCGCGGCCTGCCCGGCTTCCCGCACGGAGATAAGCCATAATTTCACTTTGGGTTGAACGTGCATCCCGGAAAAAGGCTGTGCGCTGCAGGCGGCATATGGCCTGTGAAAATGCTGCCTGTATGTTGCAATCGCAGGAAGGCTATGGCTTTTTTGCAATACGGGCATTCCCAAATGGCCTGCATTTTGGCTGCAAATTGACAATTTCCTGCGGTGGTGTTATGCTATTGGGCGTTCGGGGGAGCTTGTGTGGACAGGCTGAGAGGAAGGAATCACCTTCGACCCTATACCTGATGCGGGTAATGCCGCCGTAGGGAGTACATCATATGCATTCTTTACGGGGTATCACCATCAGGTGGTACTTTTTTTGATTCAATAGCCGGGGGAGCTTGTGCGGACAGGCTGAGAGGAAGGAATCACCTTCGACCCTATAACCTGATGCGGATAATGCCGCCGTAGGGAGCGTATGCATGGGATTGGGGCGCTCCGTCACGGGGCGCCTTGTGTGTTTTGCGGAGGAAAAATAAGTGCTGGCTGAAATACTCAATCAAAATCGCCGCGCAAGCCCGCTGGTGCATTGCATGACCAATTATGTCACCGCCAATGATTGCGCCAATCTTCTGCTGGCCAGCGGCGCATCGCCCATCATGGCCGATGATCTGGACGAGGTGGCGGAGATTACCGCGGCATGCCATGCGCTGGTGCTCAATATGGGCACGCCAAGCCCGCGAAAGTTTGAGGCCATGCTGAAAGCCGGGCAGGCAGCAAACAAATTGGGCCATCCGGTGGTGTTGGATCCCGTGGGCGTGGGTGGCAGCCAACTAAGGAAACAGGCCGCGCAGCGGTTGCTTCAAAACGTACGGGTTGCGGTTATCCGGGGCAACGCCAGCGAAATCACAACGCTGGTGCAGGGCAGCATGGCGCACCGCGGCGTCGATGTGGATGAAGCCGAACAGCCCTCCCCTCAAGCGGCGCTTGAATTGGCGCGCCAGCTTGCGCACGCAACCGGGGCGGTGGTGGTGCTGACCGGCGCGGTCGATTTTGTTACGGACGGCCGGGCTGCTTACCGGGTGATGAACGGCCAAACCATGATGCGCGCGGTCACCGGTACAGGGTGCCAGCTTTCCGCGCTGATCGGGGCGTATGTATCCGCCAATCCCGGAAAACTGCTTGAGGCAGCCTTGGCCGCGGTGTGCGCCATGGGGCTCTGCGGCGAGATAGCCCATAGCCGCCTGGCCCCGCCGGATGGCAATGCCAGCTACCGCAACTATATCATTGATGCCATGTACAACCTAACCCCGGATCAACTGGAGAAAGGGGCAAAGTATGAAATTTACTGAAGCCATGCTTCGGCTGTATGCCGTTACCGACAGAAGCTGGGTGGGCGATAAAACGCTGGATGAACAGGTGGAACTGGCGCTAAAAGGCGGGGCTACCTGCGTACAGCTGCGGGAAAAGAATATGGCCTTTGAGGATTTTCTTGCGGAAGCTATCCGCATGAAGGCGCTTTGCAGCAGGTACGGCGTACCGCTTATCATCAATGATAATGTGGAAGTTGCCCTGCAAAGCGGCGCGGACGGCGTCCATGTAGGGCAGGAGGATATGCAGGCAAAGGATATACGCGCCATGGCGGGTGGGGAGCGCCTGATTATCGGCGTAACGGCAAAAACCGTGGAGCAGGCGCTTTGCGCACAGCGCGCCGGCGCAGATTACCTGGGCAGCGGCGCCGTCTTTGGTTCGACCACCAAATTGAATGCCCGCCCGCTTTCCAAGCAAGAACTTAGCGCCATCTGCCATGCGGTAAGCATTCCCGTGGTAGCCATCGGCGGCATCAACCGGCACAATATCCTTGGGTTGACGGATACGGATATCCGCGGGGTCGCCGTGGTTTCGGGCATTTTTGCCGCGCAGGATATTGAGCGGGAGTGCCGTATGCTGCTTGAATTGGTGGAACAAATGGTTCAGTAACCCTACATGCCCTGCGGCATGCCGGCATTTGCTTTGAAAGGGGGTGCATGCCACAACGCCCTTGGAAAGGGGCCCATCAGAGGGGGAGCGCCCTGTGATGTGACAAACAGCGATGGGAAGCCGTGTTCCGGCGTGAGAGGAGACCAGTAAGTCTCGACCGACCAGCAGGATGATGGATGCCATGCTGTCCCCCATGAGGGAGGCTGTTTGTTGTGCTTGCCGCCCTCCACGTCAAGAGCAAAGGAGATTTTACATGAAACGCAATCAAGCCCTTCGGATCGCCGTTGCCGGCGTCCTCTGCGCCGTTGCCGTAGTTGGCAGCATGTTTTCTTTCCCGGTGTTTGGCAGCAAATGCGCGCCGGTTCAGCACATGGTCAATGTCATCTGCGCGGTGCTGCTTGGCCCTTGGTATGGCCTGGGTACGGCATTCCTGGCCAGCCTGCTGCGCAATTTGCTGGGCCTTGGCAGTTTGCTTGCTTTTCCGGGCAGCATGTGCGGCGCATTGCTGTGCGGCCTGGTGTATGCAAAGTTTAAAAAGCTTGTTCCCACGCTGGCCGGCGAGATCTTTGGAACCGGCGTTATCGGCGGGCTGCTGGCTTACCCCATTGCGATAGGCTTTATGGGTGTTTCGGCCGGCAACGTGGCCTTTTATGCCTACATTGTGCCGTTTTTGATTTCCACGGTGGCGGGCTCGCTGCTGGCTGGCGCTTTGGTTTATCTGCTGCAGCATAACGGAACGCTGGGGCAGATCCAAGACCGCTTGAAATAATCCGGGCTGCCGTATACAGCGCTTGAGTGACCGGCCGGGCGTTTGCCGCTACGCGGCGGCAAACGCCCAAGCCGGATAAAAAGGGGGAAATCTGATGATTCAAGGGGCGATTTTTGATGCAGATGGAACCCTGCTTGACTCCATGCGGATATGGAACCAGACCGGTGAAAGATATCTTCGGAAACTGGGAGTGGTTCCCGAAGACGATCTTTCCGCTATTCTTTTTCCAATGACGCTTGAGCAAAGCAGTGCATACCTGAAAAAGCGTTATGCGCTGCCGCAGGGGCTTTCCGGCATTCAAAGCGGTATTCTGGAGGTTGTTTCGGATTTTTATCGCCGGGAAGTTATGCTTAAAAATGGGGTGGGCGATTTTTTATATAAACTTAGCCGGAAGCGGATTCCCATGGCCATCGTAACAGCCGGGGACCACGCCCTGCTGGAGCAGGCGCTAGACCGCCTTCAAATCGGCCATTATTTTCAAACGGTGCTGACTTGTGGCGAGCTTGGCACCAGCAAATACCAGGCGGATATCTACCGGGCCGCTGCCGGCTGCCTTGCTTCCGATATCCAACACACCGCCGTATTTGAGGATGTTTATTTTGCGCTTAAGACGGCGCACACCGCAGGTTTTGCAACCATCGCGGTGGAGGATGCCGCAAGCGCCCAGGATCAGGAAAACATTCGGAATATTTCCGATTTCTATATAACCGATTTTACGGATTTTGATGCTTTTTGGAAGTTCGCCTCCGCCATATAGGCATATGGCGGGGCCTTCAAGCGGCAGACCGGGGGCACCACTCTCTGTCGCTTAATAAAAGTAATGCTGGCAAGCGAAAGGAGAAAAATCATGAGAACAGCATTATCAATCGCTGGAAGCGATTCCAGCGGAGGCGCCGGTATTCAGGCAGATATCAAAACCATGTCCGCCCATGGCATTTACGCCATGAGCGCCATTACCGCTTTGACTGCCCAGAACACAACCGGCGTCTCAGACATCCTGGAAGTAACCCCTGCATTCCTTCAGGCCCAGCTGGACGCCGTATTTACCGATATTTTCCCGGATGCGGTCAAAATCGGTATGGTGTCCTCGGCAGCGCTGATCGGCGTTATTGCCCAAAAATTGAAGGAATACAAAGCGCGCCATATCGTGGTGGACCCGGTTATGGTGGCAACCTCCGGCTCCAAGCTGCTGCAGGATGAGGCGCTCGATGCGCTGAAATCCCAGCTGCTGCCCCTGGCGGAACTGGTTACCCCCAACATCCCCGAGGCGGAGATCCTGTCCGATATGGCGATTGAAAGCCAAGAAGATATGACGCTTGCTGCCCAGTGCATCAGCCAGCGCTATCACTGCGCCGTTCTTTTAAAGGGTGGGCATGGCCTTAACGATGCCAACGACCTGCTTTGGAAGGATGGCGCCGGGTATTGGTTTTATGGCCGCCGTATCGCCAACCCCAACACCCACGGAACCGGCTGCACGCTTTCCAGCGCCATCGCTTCCAATCTGGCCGGCGGGCTGGAGCTTACGGAAGCGGTGCGCCAGGCAAAAGCCTATATCTCCGGTGCGCTGGCCGCCATGCTGGATTTGGGCAAGGGGCGCGGCCCAATGAACCACCTCTTTGATGTGCACAGCCAATTTATCAGGGGGGTGGAGTGAATGCAAGGGCGGCATTCATCCGTTTCCGGGCGCCTGCATCAAGCCGCAGCGCCCATTTGGGAGGCATGCCTTCACCATCCCTTTGTAACCGGCATCGGCGATGGCAGCCTTGCGGTGGAAAAATTCCGGCATTTTATGCTGCAGGATTATCTTTACCTGTTTGATTATGCCCGGGTGTTTGCGCTGGGTGTTGTCAAGGCGCAGGATCATGAGCTGATGCGCACCTTTGCCCGCAATGTGGAAGCCATTCTGGGCGGCGAAATGAACATTCATCGCGCCTATATGGAGCGCCTTGGCATTACGGAGGAGCAGGTGCTGTCCACCAAGCCGGCGCTGGATAACCTTTCCTATACCCACTATATGCTGTCGGTGGCGTATGCCGGCGGCCCCATGGACATTGTGGCGGCCATCCTGGCCTGCTCCTGGAGCTATGCGGAAATCGGCCAGGCGCTGGCTGCCCTTCCCGGTGCTGCCGGGCATCCGTTTTATGGGGAGTGGATTCGGGGCTATGCCTCCGATGAATATGCGGCTACAAACCAGGCGCTGATCGAACTGATGGACAAGCTGGCGGCGGATGTCACCCCGGAACAGCTGGTCCGTTTGACGGAGATTTTTGTTACATGCAGCCGGTATGAGCTTGGCTTTTGGGATATGGCCTGGGAAGTGCGTGTATGAGCGTGCTGGCGTTTGACGGCGTTTCATATCGCTATCCGGGGGAAAATTTTTATATCCTCGATCAGCTTTCCTTTTCCGTGGAAGCCGGCTCCTTTCATTGCATTTTGGGTATCAGCGGGTGCGGAAAGAGTACGATCTTTCGCATCATCAATGGCCTGCTTCAGCCCAAGTGCGGCAGCATCAGCGTGGATGGCGCGCCCATTGCCGGCCACAAGCATTACTGCGGTTATATGCCGCAAAAGGATATGCTGTTTCCGTGGAGGACCATCGGGGAAAACCTGGCCCTGCCCATGGAGATACAGGGAAAATATTCCAAAAAAGAGCAGCGCGGGCGCATCGATGCCGCGCTGGCGGATGTGGGATTGGCCGGCTGCCGGGACAAACGGCCGGAGGAACTGTCCGGCGGCATGCGCCAGCGTGCCGCGTTTGCCCGTACCATGCTTACCGGCAGCGACCTGTTGCTGCTGGACGAGCCTTTTTCCGCGCTGGATTTTCTGACGCGAATCTCGATGCAGGAGTGGCTGCTGGATCAGTGGCAGCGGCATGGAAAGACCATTCTTTTTATTACGCACGATGTTGAGGAGGCGCTTTTTCTTTCCTCCAGCGTGCTGGTGGTGGAAGCTACCCCCATCCGCCTGCTGCGCGAGATTCCGGTGCCGTTGGGTTATCCCCGCACACGGCAGGATCTGGCTCGGCCCGATATCGTGGCTTTGCGGGAACAGCTGGTGGGCATGCTAAGAAAGCAGGTGGCGCAATGAAAAAAAGGGGAAAGGGCAATCTGCCGGCCCTCATTATGCTGTTTGCGCTGCTCATGCTGTGGCAGTTGGGCGCGATGAAAGTAAACGCGGCTTATATCCTGCCCACGCCGCTGCAGATCCTGCAAAAATTGTGGGAGCTTCGCGCCCCCCTGTTTACGGTCCACCTTCCGGCTACGATGCTGGTAACGCTTATCGGGCTGGTAATTTCTTTGGTGTTGGGGTTGGGCCTTGCCATTTTGATGGATGCCAGCCCATTTTGGCAAAAGGCGCTGTACCCGGTGGTTGTGGCCTCACAGACCATCCCCACGACGGCCCTTGCCCCGTTGTTTGTGCTTTGGTTTGGCTATGGCATTTGGAGCAAGGTGCTGGTAACGGTGCTTATCACGTTTTTTCCCATTACCATCACGGTCTACGACGGGCTGCAATCCGCCAGGGTGGAAATGGCGGAGCTGCTGTTGACCTATGGCGCAACCAAACGGGATATTTTTCTTAAAATCAAGGTTCCCTGCATGCTGCCGTATTTTTTCTCCGCCATCAAAATGGCGGTTCCGATGAGTATTATCGGCGCAGCTATCGGGGAATGGCTGGGCGCCCAGAGCGGCCTTGGCTATTTTTCGCGCCGGATGATGACGCAGTTGGATGGTGCGGGTGTGTTCGCGCCTATCGTATTGTTATCCGCGGTGGCCATGCTTGCGGTTGGGCTTGTTTCTCTGCTGGAGAAAAAAGTGGTTCGCTGGCGGGGAGAATCTTAAAAAGGAGTTGCTGTTGTGATGAAACGTGCTTTGGTTTTGATGCTGGCGTGTTGCTTGCTGTTGATGGGCGGGTGCCTGAATGCCCCGGATAAAGGCCTTCAGAAGGTGGATGTCGTACTGGATTGGTATCCCAATGCGCTGCATGCTTTTTTGTATGTAGCCATTGAAAAAGGGTATTTCAAAGAAGAAGGCTTGAAAGTCAACATCCGTTTTCCCTCCAACGCCAATGACGCCATTTCGCTGGTGGCGGCCGGCCAGGCCGATATTGGCTTATACTACCAGCAGGATGTCATCCAGGCCCGGGCCAATCAGCAGGTGCCGGTAAAATCCATTGGCGCCGTGGTGCAGGCCCCGCTCAACATTGTGCTTTCGCTGGCGGATAAGGGCATTACCTCGCCCGGCGATCTGGTGGGAAAGACCATCGGCTATGCCGGAACCGAGCTTTCGGAAGCGCTTATTCGCAGCATCATGCAGCATGCCGGTGCGGATTACAGCGATGTTACCATGATCGATGTCGGCTTTGATTTGATGAGCTCCATGACCACGGGCCATGTCGATGCCACCATCGGGTGCCTTGTCAACCATGAAGTGCCGCAGATGCAGGAGGAAGGCTTTGCCGTTAATTGGTTTGATCTGGATGATTATGGCGTGCCCACTTATTATGAGGGCATTTTCCTGGCCAATGATGATGCCATTAAAAAACAATCGGACATGCTGAGCGCTTTTCTGCGCGCTTGCGCCAAAGGCTTTAGCGATATGAAAGCCGATCCGGAGGCGGCCCTTAAAACGCTGCTTTCCAACCAGAATGAGGAAAATTTCCCGCTTTCGGAAACCGTGGAGCGCAAGAGCATGGCAACCCTGCTGCCCCTGATGGAAACGGATCAGGCCCGGTTCCTTTCGCAATCGGATGCATGCTGGCAGGAAAATATCGATTGGATGCGTGCCCAGGGCTTGATTAAGGGCGAGGTTGCCCTGGATGATGTGCGGGTCAATCTTGCAAATTGAGCCGGCGCGGGCGCCTTTTTGGCGCCCGCATAAAGGATAAAAAAAGCAGGTGGCGATATGAAACGGTGCGTTATCATCGGCGGGGCGGAAATCGGCAATTACGAAAAAATCCGCCGTTATCTTAG
>JAQXFY010000034.1 GCA_029006015.1 bacterium | reverse complement strand
ATGCACTTTTCCGGATCGATGACAAACTTGCCATCGCCTTCAGAAATGGCTTCGCAGGGGCATTCGCCCTGGCAGGCGCCACAGCTGATGCACTCGTCCGAAATAACAAAAGCCATACCATAACCCTCCTTACATCCCTAGGACGTTTTATTCAGTATACCAACATTGCGCGCGAATTTCAACGATTATTTTTATTTTCCGCCTTGGGGGCAGACTCCGCTTCGCGCTGCCAATGGATTTCCTCCAACGGATACTCGGCAAATTCCCAGCCGCCCTCGGGCAACGGGCGTTTTACCTTTACGCGCTGGGCCAGTATCTGCAATTCCACCACGGTTCCCTTGCCATCGGGGGTGGAAACCTCCTTGCCCGTGCGCGGCATGCGCTTTTTTAGTGCTTCGTAGCTGCTTTGCTCGTATTTCAAGCAACACATCAACCGGCCGCACAACCCCGATATCTTTGTGGGATTAAGCGACAGCCCCTGGTCCTTGGCCATTTTGATGGATACCGGTTGGAAATCGGGCAAAAAGGCCGCGCAGCAGCACTCCCGGCCACAGGGCCCCAGGCCGCCCATCATGCGCGCTTCATCCCGCACGCCGATCTGCCGAAGCTCAATGCGCGTGCGCAGCGCCTGAGCCAGTTCTTTGACCAGCTCTCTAAAATCGACGCGGCCATCGGCGGTAAAGTAAATCAGCACCTTGTTATCTTCAAACCCGATCTCCACATCGACCAGGGCCATTTCCATCTTTTTGGCGGTGATTTTTTCCTGTGCCAGCTTTAATACATAGGCCTTGCGGGCACGCAGATCGCGCAGGCGGCGGTTATCGGCTTCCGTCGCCAGGCGAAGCACGGGCTTATAGGCTGCATACTCTTCCTCGGTAACGGTGCGCGCATCGCCGGTTACCCAGCCGTATTCCATGCCCCGCGCCGTCGATACGATAACGGCGTCATTGGCCTTAAGCTCCAGGCCGTTTGCCTGGAAATCATAAATCTTGCCGCCATCTTTAAAGCGCACCCCAACGATTTGCATCAACTATTCTTCCTCCAATAAGGCGATTAAAAGCGCATCCACCGTCATCTGAAAAGATGCGTTGCCCTCCAGGTTGCGCTTAGCCTCCAATATCGCGCGGGCCATGGCAGCCAGTCGTAAAACCGGCAAAGGGGCAATTTGATTCTGCGTCCATACCTGGCGATCCACCTGGGCGCACGGCCGGCCGTTTTTGATCAGCCATCCATCCCGGATGACGGACAGCCAGGCATCCAGCACCGCAGGCACATCCTCCTTGATGGCGGCCAGCCCAGCCGCCAGGCGTGCAATCTCTGCCTGGCCTGCGGACAACAAATCCCCCAGCATATCCAGCGCCTGATCGCGCAGCGCCGCCTGCTGGGGATTTTCGCTGATATCAAGCGCACGCCCGGGTGCGCCATCGGCCATGGCGGCAAAGCTGCGGGCTTGTTCCTCATCCAAGCCACGGCTGCGCAGCATGGCTATTATATCCCCTGTTGGCACAGGGGGCACCCGGAGCAGGGCCATACGGGAGCGAACCGTGGCCAGCACCCGATCGGCCGCGCTTGCCGTCAGCAAAAAGACGGTGTGCTGGGGCGGTTCCTCCAGGGTTTTAAGCATGGCATGCTGGGCAGCAGGCGCGATCCCATCCACCCGGGGTAACAGCACCACCCGTTTTTTGCCTTCATAAGGCGCTACGGCCACCGTGCGCACCAGCCCGCGTATCTGTTCCACGGTAACGGTTTTGCGGCCTTCGGCAGGCTCCACCACGATAAAATCCGCGTGGTTTCCGCTTAAAAAGCGCTGGCAATCCGCGCATTGCCCACACCCCCAGCCATCGCTGCGCGGATGGGCACACAAAATGGCCTGGGCAAAATGGCGGGCCAGCGTCCGTTTCCCGCACTTTTCCGGGCCCAGGAATAAATAAGCATGGGCAACATGCCCGGTTACCAGCGCCTGGGAAAGGCGCCCCAACAAGGCCTGTTGCCCCAACCAGTCAAACGCCATAGCAGCCATAAAAAGTTAGATCTTTTTAAACTGCTCGATTGGCAGTACAAAGATGGTGGCGCCGCCCACCATAACCTCTACCGGATACGGCACATATGCACCCGTAGAGCCGGCAACCGGCGAAGGCGTTGTCGCAATCTGCTTGCGGCTGCGGCAGGTATGCTCCACAATGCTGACCACATCGCTGACGCGGTCATCATTAACGCCCAAAATCAAGGTGGTGTTGCCTACACGCAAAAAACCCCCGGTGGTAGACAGCTTGGTTACGCTAAACCCTTCGCTCATCAGGTTGGAGATCACACGCTGGGCGTCATCATCCTGCACAATAGCCATGATCAGTTTCATATGTACCCTCCTTACTCTATTGAAGGTTATTCTTAGATAGCCTTATTATATACGATTATGCCCGTATTGGCAAATACTTTTGCACCGCGGCCATCACCGCCTGATGCACCTCCGCCTTGGGGGCGGTTACATCGATTACCGCAATACGGCCGGGATACGCGCGCGCCAGGTTTTCAAACCCCTCATACACCCGCTCATGAAACGAGCGGGATTCCGCCTCCAGCCTGTCCGGCACCCCG
>JAQXFY010000033.1 GCA_029006015.1 bacterium | reverse complement strand
CAATATATGCCCTTTGTTCCGGCCCCGCAGCTATGCCTGCGGGGTCGGATGCTTTGCGGCCGGGGCATCAAAACAGGGCGGGGCTTTGCATGGAAAGACCATAATGGTTTGATATGGGGCCGCATCGCGGGTGCTTTTGTTGCCCGCGCCGGAGATATACCGCCCTGCGGCCTTGCCCGGCAATGGGGTTTGGCGTTTAAAAAAGCTGATGTTCGGGAAACCGGCGGGGTTTGATAAAGGGCATTTGGGGGAAACTTAGGATGGAAACATTGCCCGCCAAGGCGGGGAAAAGCCGTTGCCGGTTTGCCCGGGGTTTGATGGATGGCGTGGCGGCCGGCATAAGCTGCGGGGCTGGGCGGAAAGAAGGAGAAGTATGATGAAACGAAATTTGCTGCTGACGCTGTCCGGTGTGCTGCTGGTTATGCTTGGCGTTGCGCGCCTGGTGTGGTTTTGCCTGGGGCTTGGCGTGGCAGGCGGCGCCGCAGCGCAGACGCGGGCCGCCTTGCACCATCCGGCCCTGATGGCCCAGCTGGTGGAGGCCCTGGTGCTGCTGCTGGCCGGTATCCTTGGGTTGACCATGAAAAACCGCTGGCCGGTTATCGTCGCCTGCCTGGCTGCGCTTATCGTACCGGTTGTTGCGATGCTTCGCCATGGCCCTGCCTGGACGGAGGGGCTGATGGCGCTTTTGGGCCTGTTGGCGCTGGTTGGCGCAGCAAGCAGCCGCAGATGGCAGGTTGCCGCGCCGGCGTTGCCGCGCACCGTGGCCGACAGCCCCACCGTTATGCGGGTGGACCCGGTATCCGGCGATATCCCCACCATGCCGCGGGAACCATTGCCCATACAACCTCAGCCGGGGCCGGAACAGCCCGATCCAACGCAAAGCAGCGCCCCCCAGGTGGATGGCCCGCAAAGCACCGGCCCGGTGCAGGAGGAAAGGCCTGTATAGCCCTTCCCGGCGCTGGATGATGCCGGATATGGATACCCCCGGGCCGCCTTGCAACCATCAAGGGTGGCAGGTCGGGTTTAGCCATGCTCGGGGGAAGCCGGGCATGGGGCCGCAGCACAAACGCCGCCCGCCGGCTGGTTGGATGCCGCCATCGCCTGCCGGCAGGCTTATGTGCGGGGGCACCGGGGGAGTGTGGATGCGGCCGGGGATAGCCGGGGCGTGCCTGCTTTTTCCGATTGACAGGCTGCATTTCCTTTTGTTAGAATGGACAGGTTAGCAGTTTTTGTTCATTCGGAAAGGAAATCGGTGCAAGATAAGATGCCCAAACCACATATCTCCCAAGACAGCAGGCAGCCATCCCCCGGGGTGGGGGAACAAGGCCGTGCAAGCGCTTTTGAACGCAGCCTGACCGAGGGCAGCGTGGCCAAAAACCTTGTGCGTTTTTCCATGCCCTTTTTGTTGTCCAACCTGCTTCAATCCATCTATAACGTGGCGGATATGCTGATCGTCAGCCAGCTTAATGGCTCCGACAGTATTTCCGGCGTTAATCTGGGCGGCCAGATTACGATGTTTGTTACCAACCTGGTCGTCGGGCTGGCTACGGGCGGCACGGTGCTGGTGGCCCAGTATCTGGGTGCCAAGCGGCAGGAGGATATCAAGCACACCATCGGCACGCTGTTTACCGTTATGCTGCTGATGGCCATCGTGCTGACGGGCGGCATGCTGATTTTGGGCGGAAGCGTGCTTCACCTGATCCAAACGCCGCCCGAAGCCTTTTCGGAGGCCAAGGCGTATTTGGATATCTGCATGCTGGGCACCATTTTTATCTTTGGTTATAACGTGATAAGCGCTGTGCTGCGCGGCCTGGGCGATTCCAAAACGCCCCTGGTTTTTGTTGCCATCGCCTGTGGGGTCAACATCGGGCTGGATCTGCTTTTTATCGGGGTGTTCAATATGCGCGCGGCCGGTGCGGCATGGGCCACCATCATCGCGCAGGCCATCAGCATGATTTTTTCCATTGTTTTCCTGGCGCGAAAGGGCTTTGTGTTTGATTTTAAACCCAAAAGCTTTCGTATTGTGCCGTCCAAGCTTAAGCTGCTGTTTACCATCGGCATTCCAACTTCCATTCAAAATTCCGTGGTCGGCTTGTCCTTTTTGGTCATGGCGGCTATCGTCAACGGATTTGGGGTGGATGCCTCCGCTGCGGCGGGCATCGTGGGCAAGGTCAATGGCTTTGCCATCCTGCCCGCCATCGCCATGTCCATTTCCGTTGCCTCCATGGCCGGGCAAAATATCGGCGCCGGGCGAAACGACCGCGCGCTTAAAACCATGTACACCGGCATCGGCATCGTGATGGCCATCAGCGTGGTTATCTTTGCCATCATGCAGATTTTCCCGGAAGCCGTTATCCGCATTTTCGATCAGGAGGAGGCCGTCATTGCCTATGGCGTGCCCTATCTGCGCGCCATCAGCTACGATTACCTGGTGGTGCCCATCGTATTTTGCCTCAACGGGTTGATTACCGGCGCCGGCCATACGCTGTATGTGGCGCTTAACTCCATCCTAAGTGCGCTGGCTTTCCGCATGCCGCTGGCCTACTTGCTGGGCACGGTGCTGGGGCTTGGCATGGCGGGCGTCGGCTATGCCGTTCCGCTGGGTTCCTTGTGCGGGCTTGCCATGGCGGGCGCCTTTATCATGCTGGGAAAATGGAAGCATTCCACGGTTATTTAATGGGCCAGCGCCGCTTGGCATGGCCGGGCTGTGCCGGCAAACGCGCTTTTCCCGGCTGCCATGGTGCGATGGATGAAAAACAGGAAAAAGGGGGGCATCCCCCTTTTTTATATGCCTGCCCGCTTGGAAATAACGGGGGCCGGCTGGCTTTACCAGCGGCCGGCGGGCAATTGGGCATGCCCCATCATTGACAAGCCAACCCCAGCCTCCTTATAATAGATTGTTGATTTTCGCGCTTGAAGGGGGCCATACCATGCCTGTCGGCAGCTACAATCCCGCTGAAATTGAGCCCAAGTGGCAAAAAATATGGCAGGAAAGCGGCGCGTTTGCCGCTAAAGCTGATTATACCCTGCCTAAATATTATACCCTGATCGAATTCCCCTACCCCTCCGGGGCGGGGCTGCATGTCGGCCATCCGCGCAGCAATACCGCGCTGGATATTATCTCGCGCAAGCGGCGCATGGAAGGGTAT
>JAQXFY010000032.1 GCA_029006015.1 bacterium | reverse complement strand
GCACGGATCTTGATGGGAATGCCGCTTTCCTTGGACAGGGCCATCAATTCCCGCGCAAAGGGCACCACAAAACCATAGAAATCCGCACGGGTGATATCCTCAAAATGGCAGCGGGGCACGATGCCCTGCGACAGCGCACTTTTTACAATGCCCAGGTACTTATCCAGCGCCTTGCCGCGCGTCAGATTCATCTTTTTAAAGATATGATAATCCGAGCAGGAAACCAGGATGCCGGTCTCCTTGATGCCCAATTCCTTTACAAGCTGAAAATCCTTTTCATTGGCGCGAATCCAGCTGGTGATCTGCGGGAACTCCAGCCCCAGATTGCGGCAGGCATCCACCGCCTGCTGGTCTTTTTTGGTATAGATAAAGAACTCGCTCTGGCGGATAATGCCGCTTGGCCCGCCCAGCTTGCTCATCAGCTTAAACAGCTCCACAATCTGCTCCACCGTAAACGGTGCGGTGGATTGCTGCCCATCGCGGAAGGTGGTATCGGTAAGGAAGATATCCTCCGGCATATCCATGGGCACAATACGGTGATTAAACGGAATTTTGGGCACCGAATTGTAATCAAACAGGTGGGGATATAAATTGGGTTCGGCCACATCCTGCAAAACATACCGCGTTGCAGATTGTTCCAATAAATTTGTCTTTGGGCTAAACCTTAACATAACAGCGTTTCTCTCCCCTCTTTATTTGTGCAATATACCTTGGCCACCATGCTTTGTCAAGCAAAAACAGCAGCCTCTATATTGGCAATAGGCCATACACCCGCAGCACATCCAGCGCCAACAGCCCGGCTGCCACCATCATGGGGGCAATCAGCACCAGCCATGTCCAGCCGGCCGGCTTATCAAACGACTTAAAGCGCGATGGATCAAGCGCCCGGCGCCTGCGCGCCAGCAGGGCGCAAACCGCAAGCAGGGCAGCCATGGCCACAGCAAAGATAAACACCTGCACCAGCGCCTGCCAGATCGGCATGCCATAATCGATAGCCTCGTCCCCGGTTTGGAAATAGCCAATCAAAATAACCAGCATATTATATACCGCATGCATGGCAGCCGATGTCCAGCACGAGCCCGTTACAGAGGCCGTGAAGCCCAGCATAATGCCCATCAGGCACATCGCCGGCAGCGCCTGGATGGAGCCGTGAGAAGCCCCAAACAAAATGCCGGTAAAAAGAATGGCGCCCCAGCGCGAGGCCGTTGCCTTTTGCAGCGCGCACTGCAAGGCGCCCCGGTAAAAGTATTCCTCATACACGGGTACGACCAGCCCCGCCAGAGCAATCTGCAGCCACAGGGGGGAGCCCTCCACCAAATCCTGCCCGGCAGCAAAATCCGGAAGGCCCATGCGGTTTAACAGCAGCATCCACAGCAACGTAACGGCCGAAAAAAGCAAAATGGCGGGGCCACCGCAAAGCGTGCCCGTCAACAGCCCCAGCCCTGGGGGTAAAATGCCGTTTTTACCCAATCCTGCCAAACGGCGCATGATAAAGCCCACACCGCCCAGGGCAATCAGGCCACACAGCGTATTGCCGATTAAAAGGGACACACCGCTCAGCTCCAGCCCCATGGCCATTAGCAGCATTCCCATAACGCCGCCCAGCGCCTGAAAGATAACCAGGCCCGCAAAACCGCCCAATCCGGCGGCTGCCATAGCGCGCGTGCGCTCGTTCACGGCATTTCCTCCTTCATCGGCCGCCCGGCAGCCATCGGGGATTAATCGTGAAGCTCCCCAACAAATTCCGCAAACCGGTGCAGCCCTTCGGTAATATTGGCCATCGATGTGGCGTAGGACAGGCGTACCCATCGGTCATCCCCAAAGGCAATGCCGGGCACCATGGCCACCTTCTTAGCCTCCAGCAGCCTGTTGCACAGCGCCATGGAACCGTCGATCTGCGCATCACCATGCTTTTTGCCAAAAAGATCGCCGATATACATCATGCAATAGAATGCACCGCCCGGCATCATGCAATGCACGCCGGGAATTTCGTTAATCAGGCGAACCATCTCATTGCGGCGGCGCTTAAACTCCTGCCGCATCAGGGCGGTATCCTCCTTGGGGCCGCGCAGCGCCTCCGCAGCGGCAAACTGGGCGATGGAGTTGGGGTTGGAGGTGCAGTGGCTTTGCATCGCGCTGATCACCTTGGCCACCTCCCGCGGGGAGGCACTGTATCCGATGCGCCAACCCGTCATCGCATGGGATTTGGACAAGCCGTTGATGATGATGGTATGCTCATACGCCTCTGGCGATACAGCGGCGATGGACATCGGCCGGCCCGTATCGTATACCAGCTCCTCATAAATTTCATCGGAAACAATCCACAGATCATGCGCCAGGGCAACGCGGCACAGCGCTTTTATTTCTTCATCCCGGTACAAGTTGCCGCAGGGGTTGCCCGGATTGGTCAGCACCAACGCCCGCGTTTTGGGGGTAATGGCTTTTTCAAAGGCCTCCGCCGTCATGTTAAAGCCCTCTTCCTCCCGGGTTTGCACAAACACCGGCACGCCATCCGCCAGGCGGACCATTTCCGGATAGCTGACCCAGTAAGGCGCGGGAATGATAACCTCATCCCCCGGATCAAGGATGGCCATAAACGCATTGTAGAGCGCATGTTTGGCGCCGTTGGACACCACGATTTGGGCGGGGGAATAGCTGAGTTGATTATCACTTTGCAGCTTATCGCAGATGGCCTTGCGCAGATCCTCCGTGCCGGCGGCCGGAGTATAGCGCGTCATGTCCAGATCCAGCGCCCGGCGCGCAGCATCTTTGATCCAGCTGGCGGTAGGAAAATCCGGCTCGCCCGCACCAAAGCCGATAACATCATGCCCATCGGCCTTCATGGCCTTGGCCTTGGAATCAATTTCAAGCGTCATGGAAGGCGCAACGGATGTGCTTCTCCTGGATAAATGCATATAAAACCCTTCCCTTCTATTCCCTGACAGGCTATCCAACAGGCTATTCCCCGCCCACCATGCCGGTGAGCGGTTTGGGGATTAGCGGCTGAAACTGCCGTTTGTTATAGGTGCCCACCAGCAGGCGGGTACCCTCAATGGCCTGGATTGCCCGGTCAAAATCCGCCGCGATATCGCAGGTACGGTGGGCATCGGATCCAAAGGTGACGCGCTGCCCCCCATACTGCTCAAACCAGCGGATGTACTCCTTCCCCGGCAGGGTATCGGGATACCCCTTGCGGATGCCGGAGGTATTGATTTCCAGCGCCACGCCTTTTTGCGCGGCCTTTTTCAGCACCTCGCGCACCAAATCCTCCGGCATGGGCATTTGCCCATAATAACGCCTGGGAAAATCAAAGTGCGCCAGCACCTGAAAGCCACCCATATCAATGCAGGCCAACAGGTTTAAAAGATATGCCTCGATAAAGTGCGGCCAGGCGCCCGCATCCATGACGGCCGGATCGCCGCAAAGCGCACCGCCCACCCAGTGCATGGAGCACAGCACGATATCATAATCCCGGCTCAGCTCATCGGCATAGGCCTGGCGGTACAAGTTTGCCTCGCTCGCCTCAAAGCCCTTGAGGATGGTAATCCTGTCGCCATATTTGTCGCGCGCGCGGTTGATATCATCGCTATACGCCTGGAAGTTAAACACGCCATAGCCATTATCATTGGGATGCCAATCGATATGCTCCGTAATGGCGATCGTATGAAGGCCTTTTTCCATCGCGGAGCGCACCATATCCTCCACCGAATCATGGGCATCGCAGGAATGGTGCGTGTGCATATGCAAATCGGCTGACGCCAGGGCACTTGGCATGCGTTTCCTTCCTTTCCATGGCCTGAACACGGTTGCCATATCAAATTCATATGATACCACAATTTGGGCCGCATGGATATCCCCAATTCACAAAAAAGCGCCCGATTATAACCAAAAACCCGGCTTACGGCTGCCCTTTTTGGGTTTTTAGGGTTGCCGGTGCTGCCCGCCGGTTATGCTGCCCGCTTTCCATGGGCTGGCATCATAAAAAGAAGGGGCGATATCAATCGCCCCTTCACAAGGTTCATTTGCTTTTCCAAGCCTCAAAAGCGCCGCACAGCGCATTGCCTGTTATTTATCCAGCTGCTGATAGGCATCCGTTACCATCTTGGAAATGGTATCCACGGAGAAGGCCAGCGTCTTCTCCCCCAGTTCCCGGCTGGCCTCGCGCGGGTCGTCGCGCACGGTATATTCCGGCGTCGGGAAGCCGCGGAAAGTCAGGTCATCGACGATGGCAAAATCCTGGTTGTGAAGCACGGTGCCTTTTTCGGGCAGGGTGCCCAGATCGACGCATTCCGGATGCAGTGCCGTCAGGATGGAGGTTTCCACGCGCGTGGCATGGCCAAAATCCTGCTCGCCTTCGGGCAGGAAGGTGGTAATGGTATACATCACCTTGGCCGGCGTTGTCGCGGTAAATTCCGCCGCCAGGCGCTCCAGCGTGCGGATATGGTTTTCCCCGCCATGGCCGTTGATGATGACGATCAGCTTATACTCCTGCTCCACCAGCACGCGCAGGTATTCGCGCACGGCCACGCCAAAGGCATCTTCATTGATGTACAGGCTTTTCATGCTGTTTTTGGGAAAATCCATGCCGACAACCCAATCATCCCGGTCAAAGCCGATGTGCTCCAGCATTTCGGGGCTGCGCTCGCGCTCCGTGCCCCAATAGAAGGTCGGCAGCACAACGCCGCCCACGCGCTGGGCCACGCGCTCGCTGATGGCCGCGGCATTGAGGGGGTCCATACCCAGCGCCAGATGGGGGCCATGCCATTCCAGCGGGCCGATGGGCAGGTATACCACGGGGAAACGCTTTTTTTCCTCCACCAGTTCGCCCGGGCGCAGGTGCTCAAAATGTACGGTTCTAAGCATGCAAATCACTCCTTTTATTGATGGGAAAGGCCGGCCAGCGTCTGGGTTACGATGCCGGCCAGCTGTTGTGCGCTAAAATGCAGCAGGCGCTCGCCCTGCTCTATGCTGGCCCCGCGCGGATCATAGCGGATGACAAAATTCTCAAGCGCCTGGCCCGAAAAGGCCAGCGAATCGGCAATGCCATAATCCGGAATGCGCATGGGCACCCCTTTGGGCGGCAGCGTGCCAAGATCAACATCCTCCTGCGCCATCGCCATAGCAAAGGAGGTTTCCAGCTGATTGGCGTGGCCGGAGGTAATGTCATCCTGCTGCTGCGCATAGGCGCCGCGCGCATACAGCACGGTAGACGGGCCGCGCAGCGTATATTCCTGGGCAAGCCGCTGCAGGGTGGCCACCTGGTTGCCCGCGCCGTGGGCGTTGACCAGCACAATCAAACGATACCCCTGCGCCACCAGCACATCCAGGTAAGCCGCAATGGCCGTGGCAAAGATATGCTCGGCCACATACAGGCTGCGCATGGAGTTGGCCGGGAAATCCATTCCCCGCACGGCGCCCTCCTCCGGCAGGCCCAGGGCGCTTTTTTCCTGCGGGCTGCGGATGGAATCGACGCCCCAATAAAACGTCGGCAGCACAACGCCACCCGTTATCCCGGCAGCGCGGCGCGCCACCTCCCCGGCGATCAGCGCATCCGTGCCAACAGGGGACTGGGGGCCATGCCACTCCAGCGGGCCGACGGGAAAATAAACAACCGGCACGCGCTTTTTCTCCTCCACCACCTGGCCGGGGCGAAGGTATTCCATTTGAACGGTGTTCATGCCCGCACTCCTTTACAAAAGATTACCGTTTTCATCAAAAGCCATGGCCTGCGGCTCGCCCAGCACCTCGATGCCCGGCTTGCCGGCGATTTCCTCCAGCACCGCTTCGGAAGCCCATACCTGGCCGATATGAAGGGTATTGGGGATGCGCAGCAGGCGAATATGCTGCCTGTCCGCCCCGGCCGCCATCTTAATGGCCGCCTGAATGGCCAGCCTGTCGCTGTCAAAGATCATGGGCAGGCGGGCAACACAGGGGGTATTGCTGGTCAGCGCATTGGGATAGGTTTGCTCAAAGCTGAATTTTTCCAGCACGCGGCGGGTAGCGCAATCGGCCATACCGGCGCCGGAGCCGTTGCCATGGGTTTCATCGGATAAATCCAGCACCGCAATTTTATTGGCCGAAAACTCCCCGCTGGCATAGGGCGTGGGGAACGTACCCGTGATATTGGGGTCCATGCCGTCGCCGCTAAAATTTTTGCCGATGGTATCCACCACCAGCACATCGGCATGCCGGATGGGCAAATGCGGCATCCGCGCCTTGGCTTCCAATAAAAGCCTGGGCTCTTCCACCGGGATATCCCCCGGCGATAACACGGCAACCCTGCATGTTTCATCATAGGCATTTTCAACCAGGCCGATCCCAAACAGGATATTCTTGTTTTCCAGCACCGCCCGTCCAACCCGGGCCACATGGTCGGCCATATGGCCAAAGCCCTTGGCATGGTAAAAATTGGCGCCCCGCTGCTTGCCCAGGCCGATGGTCATCATCTTCATCAGGCCGCTTTCATAGTCCCCCCGGAAAGCGGTGTGGGGCTTGATACGGTTGATAACCACGATGCCGTCCGCCCCGTTGGCATGGTGATCCAGGTATACCGGCAGCCCATCCGGCAGCACGGCAATCAGATCCGCTTCCATGCTGGCTAAAACGGGTGCGCCCATCGTATCCTGCGTAATGCCGTAATCGGCCAGCAGGCGGGCCTGGCCATCAGCCGTCGCACCGCCATGGCTGCCCATGGCAGGCACGATAAAAGGCTGCGCCCCCTTTTTCTTCAGCCAGGATACAACGGTTTTTATCACCAGCGCCACGTTTGCCACGCCCCGGCTGCCCGCGGTAATGGCCACGCGCATGCCCGGCCGGATCCCCGCTTCAAAGCCACCGCGTTCCAGCCCGGCTATGATTTCCCCCGGAATATCTTCAACCACATCGCGCGCAAAATTTTGCCTGACCAACGCCCCACGTGGCAGGGAAACCGGCTCCAATATCTGTTCGATGACGCCCATGTACGTTCATCCCCCAAACAAAGCCCGGCCGGCCTAATGGCCGGCCGGGCATCCATCATGCGCGATCAGCGGTTTTTGAAAAACAGCTTCTTGGCGTTGTCCACATATACCTTATGCAGCACATCATCCGGCAGGTAGATGCCATAAATCATCCAGCGGCCCTGGTTGTGCTCCTCCAGCGTGTTGTAGGGGAAGTACTCATCCTTGGTTTCAAAGAAGCGGTAGTTGTAGGAAGTATTGTGGGCGTTCGGCACAAGATCGGTGCCATACAGCACGCGGTCGGCATATTTCATGATAAAATCGCGCGAAGAATAGGGCTGGCGGCCCAGTTCAGCAATGCGCTCGGCCGTATCCACATACATATTGGGGTGGCGATCCAGCATTTTGGATACCGCCGCCAGGTTTTCGGCATAGGAACCGATGTGGGCAACGACAAACGTCGTTTCGCGGTTTTGCTCCAGCATGCGCTCCTGCGCCTCTAAAAGCTCATAAAAACCGGGCGTACCAACGTTGTAATACGTCCACGTCGGGTGCTCGAACAATTCCTCATAGCGCTCGTTATTTTCATCCGTCGGCTCAAAGAAAGCCACCGGATCCGCCACGTGAATAAGCACGGGCACATCCAGCTTGGCGGCTTGTTCAAAGATGGGGCGCAGGCGCTCGTCATCCGGCTTTACATAATGGCCATCCTTATCGCGCGCCTTGAGGCCAACCATGGTTTTATGGAACTTGACGCCGGCGGCGCCGCGCTTGACGCATTCCTCGATATGGCGGGCCATGTTGCGGCCAAAATCGGGATCATCGATCTGATCCATATCCACCTGGCACAGCACGCGGAAGCGGTCCGGATAGGGCTCCACCAGTTTTTTCATCTGGGCGTCAAACCCGCCATGGTAGGTGCCGTCCAAATCAACGATGGTGGCGATATTAAACGCATCCATCTTGTCCACCAATTCCGCCGCATCGGTTACGCTGCGCAGATGGTTATGTGCATCGATGACCGGGAACTTGGCCCGGGTAAGCGGCGTTTCGGGAACCTCCAGCTTGGATTTGGGGCGCCATTGCTGCAATGTCAACATAGAAAAACCTCCCTGTTATGTGCTGGTGCCATTATACTCCAAGCCGCCCTCCCCGTCCAGAAGGGCGGGGGCAAACCCGGCATTTTCTTGCATCTTTCCAAAAGCCGCACAAGCATCCCGGCGTTGGCGTCCCCAAAGGCAATCCCATATCGCCCCCAGGAACAAGGCCACCCTTGCATCACTTTCCGATCCAAGGCCCGCAGCCCCGCGCGCCGCTATCTGTTTTTCCGAATTTCCCTTTCGTATCATGTTGCCACACAAAAGGCCGCTTCCAGCCAATAAAAGGCCGGGGCAATCCGCTGCCCAGGCCTTTTTCGTATCTATATATTGCGCGCTGCCAAAGCCGCTTTTCGCCCACGCACTCCATTGTGCTTACAGGCCCCAGCCGTCGGGCAGCCCCGTCACTCCCTGCCCGATACCGCATCCTCCATGCGCTTGGCAAGCTCGTGCAGGCCGGCGCCCGTTTTGGCCGATACCGGGATAACATCGGTGACAAAATTCACCTTCAAGGCAAAGGCCATGTCCATGCGCCGCTTGTCATAGGATGCCCTGGGCACCAGATCGCATTTGGTGGCGGCCACCAGATACGGGATGCCCTGTGCCGCCAGCCAGGCAGACAGCTGCCGGTCCCCTTCGGCGGGCTCATGCCGGATATCGCACAGCATCAGCACAAGGCGCAGGCTCTGGCTTCCCGCCAGGTATTCCGGCATGGTGCCGCCCCAGCTTTGCTGCTGTTTGCGGGAGGCTGCGGCATACCCATACCCCGGCAGATCGACGATATAAAACCTGCCTTCCACCTCAAACGTATTAATCAGCCGCGTGCGCCCCGGCGTAGAGCTGACGCGCGCCAGTTTGCTATTGCCGCACAATGCGTTTAGAAGCGAGGATTTGCCCGCATTGCTTCTGCCGCACAGCGCAATTTCAGGCAGCATGCGCAGCCGGTTTCGCTGCTCCAGCTTTTCTGCGCTGGCGATAAACTTTACCGGGCTAAACTCAGCCATGCTGTACGCCCCCTTCAAGCGCCCTGTCGGCTACCTCTCCAAACAAACCAACGGGCACAAAGGTCATCTTATCCTTGATATTTTGGGGGATCTTATCCAGATCGCGCAGGTTATCCCGGGGCAAAAGCACGGTGGTCATGCCCGCGCGCGCAGCCGCCAGCACCTTTTCCTGGATACCGCCCACAGCCAGCACACGGCCGGTCAGCGTCAACTCCCCCGTCATGGCCACGCCGCTTTGCACCTTCCGGCCCGTCAGGGCAGACAGCATGGCCAGCGCCATGGTAATGCCGGCGGAAGGCCCATCCTTGGGCACAGCGCCTTCCGGAATGTGGATGTGCCAATCCTCCTTGGTGCCATCCCATACCGCGCCATAATCGCCCGCGATGGCGCGCACCAGGCTGGCGGCCGTCATCGCCGATTCCCGCATCACATCGCCCATCTGCCCGGTCAGCTTAAGCTGGCCGTTGCCCGGCAGGCGCAGCGCCTCCACCTGCAGGGTTTCGCCCCCTGCCGCCGTCCATGCCAGGCCGGTGACAACCCCCGGCACCGCTGCGGCTGCGGCCTCCTGCCGGTGATAAACCGGCTTATCCAGAAACTGTTCGATATTTTTCCCCGTTACCGTTACCTTTTGTTGCCCTTCGGCAATGCGCAGCGCGGCCCGGCGGCAGATGGTGGCGATCTGGCGCTCCAACTGACGCACGCCGCTTTCGCGCGTATAGCCATCCAGCAGGGCGCTAAGCGCGCTTGGGGTAATGCTCATCTGCTGGCGCGCCAGCCCATGCCGTGCATATTCCCGCCCGATTAAATGCCGGCGCGCAATTTGCTTTTTTTCCTCATCGGTATAGCCCGGGCACTCGATCATCTCCATCCGGTCGCGCAGCGCACGGGGAATGGAATCGGCCGAGTTGGCCGTGGCAATAAACACCACATGCGAAAGATCGTATGCCGCATCCAGGTAATGGTCGGCAAAGGCATGGTTTTGCTCGCCATCGAGCACCTCCAAAAGGGCGCTGGCCGGATCTCCATGGGCATCGGAAGACAGTTTATCGATTTCATCCAGCAAAAATACCGGGTTGGTGACCCCCACCTGGCGCATGGAGGACAGGATTCTCCCGGGCACCGCGCCGATATAGGTGCGCCGATGGCCGCGAATCTCCGCCTCATCCCGCACGCCGCCCAGGGACATGCGCACAAACTTGCGCCCCATCGCCTCGGCAATGGCGCGGGAAATGCTTGTTTTGCCCACGCCCGGCGGGCCGACCAGGCACAGGATGGGTCCCTTCAGGCTATCGCCCACCAGCTTGCGCACCGCCAAATATTCCAGCACGCGCTCTTTTACTTTTTCCAGGGCAAAGTGATCCCGCTCCAGAATGGCGCGGGAGCGCGGAAGATTGATGGGCGGGTCATCCGTCACCAGCCAGGGCAGCGCCAATACCCAATCCAACCAGTTGCGCGAAACCGTTGCCTCGTGCGAGCCGGGCGGCATGCCCTCCAGCTTGGCGATCTCCTTCATCACCTGCTCGCGCACATCCTGGGGCAGGGGCAGAGCATTGGCCTTGTCCCGCAGGGCATCGCTCTCCCCCTCCCCTTCCTCGCCAAGCTCGCCGCGGATAACGCGGATCTGCTCGCGCAGGATGTATTCGCGTTGGTTTTTATCCAGCTGTTTTTTAACGCGGGCCTGAATCTCCTTTTCCATCAGGGCAATTTCCAGTTCCCTGTCCAGCAGGCCCAGCAGCGCTTGCATCCGGCTTTCCAGCCCTTCCTCCTCCAGGATGCGCTGCTTATCCTCAAAACGCACCAGCAAATTGGCGGCAATAACATCCACATACGCCCCCGGCCCGAGCTCCGATTCCAGCATACCGGCAGCTTCAGCGGAAACGCGGTTTGTCTTTTTAACAAATTGCTCCATCACCGCGGCGATGGCGCGCATCAGCGCTTCGCCCCGGGCGCTTAAGGGTGTTTCTTGCTCCTCCAACACATCGATGGTGGCGGCCAGATAGCCATCCCCTTTTTCCCGCTGAATCAGGCGTGCGCGCGCCTCCCCCTCGGCCAGGATGCGCACATGGCCATCCGGCAATTTGAGCACCTGGCGCACCCGGGCCAGCGTGCCTATATCGTATAACGCAGCCTTATCCGGCTGCTCACAGGCGGGATCGCGCTGGGCAACCAGGAAAAGCTGCTTATCCTCCGATTCGGCAGCCCATTCCACCGCAGCAACGCTTTCCTCGCGCCCGGCATCAAAAAAAAGCGATGTATGGGGGAATACATGCAGCCCGCGCATGGCGAGCAGCGGCAGCGTTTTGAGCATGAGATACATCCCTCCGATGGGCATATTATATCATATTCTCTGGTTGCAGCACCTTTGCGATAAGCAGGATCGCCGGCTGCCCGGCGCTGGAATGGCTCCTCAACCGGCCGGCGCCCCCGGTTAAGGAAGCCCCCTGCACAAAAAAGGGCCGCGGCGTTATGCCGCGGCCATGCGATATCCGCTTGGGCGGTTACTGGTTGGAAGCTACCTTGGGCGGCAGCAGATCGCTTCCGTCGGTCGGCTGCTCAAAAAACTCCACTTTGGGCTGCGCGTGCTCCAGCACAACCTCTTTGGTAATGGTGCAAGCCTTGACTTCCTGGCGGGAAGGCAGCTCGTACATGATATCCTGCATGATTTCCTCCAGGATGGCGCGCAGGGCGCGTGCGCCGCTCTTGCGGGCAATGGCCACCTTGGCGATTTCATGCAGCGCCTCCGGCTCGAAGGACAGCTCCACCCCGTCCATCTCCATCAGTGCCTGATACTGCTTGACAAGCGCGTTTTTGGGCTTGGTCAGGATATTCTCCAGCGCGCTTTCATCCAGCGGCTGCAAGGGAACCATAACCGGCAGGCGGCCAATAAATTCCGGAATCAGGCCAAATTTAAGCAAATCCTCCGGCTTGACCTGGGCCAGCATGGCGCCCAGCAGATTGGTTTGCACATGGGCGTGCTCCGCCCCAAAGCCGATGGTCTTTTTGCCGACACGGTTTTCGACGATCTTTTCAATGCCATCGAACGCCCCGCCGCAAATAAACAGAATGTTGGTGGTATTGATCTGCAAAAACTCCAGATGCGGATGCTTGCGCCCGCCCTGCGGCGGCACATTGGCCACCGTGCCCTCAAAAATCTTAAGCAGGGCCTGCTGCACGCCTTCGCCCGATACATCGCGCGTGATGGAGGCATTATCGCCCTTGCGGGCAATCTTATCGATTTCGTCGATGTAGATAATGCCCTGCTCCGCACGCTCGATATCATAATCCGCCGCCTGGATCAGGCGCAGCAGGATGTTTTCAACATCCTCGCCCACATATCCGGCTTCCGTCAGGCTGGTAGCATCCGCAATGGCAAAAGGCACGTTGAGAATGCGTGCCAGCGTCTGGGCCAGGTAGGTTTTCCCCGACCCCGTCGGCCCCAGCAGCACCACATTGCTTTTTTGGATTTCAACCGCGTCCGCATCGCGGGATTTGCTGTTTTTCAGCCGTTTATAATGGTTATACACGGCCACAGCCAGCGCACGCTTGGCGGCATCCTGCCCAACAACATACTCATCCAGTTTGGCCTTGATCTCCGCGGGCTTAAGCTCTGCCTTTTCTTCGACGGGGCCAAGCTCCTCCTCCGATTGCTCGGATACGATTTCGTAGCAGGCTTCGACACACTCATCGCAGATATAGACATCGCGCCCGACGATCATCCGGCGCACCTGGTCCTGCGTCTTTCCACAGAAAGAGCAGCGGATGCGGGGGCGGTCGCCATCACCATTGTTGATACGGTTCATGTTTACTCCTTATAAAGGGCCCTTTATTTGCCGGTCCCCTGGTAAATAATATCGTCCACCAGCCCATATTCCTTGGCTTCCTCGGCCGACAGATAATGGTCGCGCTCCACATCTTGCTCGATACGCTCCAGGGGCTGGCCGGTAAACTCCGCCAGCATGGCGTTGAGGTTTTTCTTGGTGCGCACGATATGCTCGGCATGGATGGCGATATCCGTTGCCTGGCCGGACAGGCCGCCCATTAGCGGCTGATGGATCATAACCTCGCTGTTGGGCAGGCACTTGCGCTTGCCCTTGGTGCCCCCCGCCAGCAGAACCGCCGCCATGGAAGCCGCCATGCCAACGCAGATGGTAGCCACATCGCATTTGATATACCGCATGGTATCCAGGATGGCCATGCCCGCGGTGATGGAGCCGCCCGGGCTGTTGATGGATAACATGATATCTTTATCCGGATCGGCCGAGTCCAGGAAAAGCAGCTGCGCCACCACCACATTGGCGGTATGGCTGTCGATCTCCTCCCCCAGGAAAATAATGCGATCCTGCAGCAGGCGCGAATAAATATCATAGCTGCGCTCGCCGCGGCTGGTTTGTTCGATAACAACGGGAATCAAGCTCATATGGCGAACCCCCTCTCGGTTAATGGCTTATGGCTGTTATTCTTTGTCGCCTTCGGCCTGCTCCGGCTTATCCGCAGTTTCCTCGCCGGCAGCCTGCTCCTCAGCGGCTTTGGCCTTGGCGGGCGCCTTGCGCTTGCGCGCCGGCTTGGGCGCGGCCACAGGGGCGGGCGCGGCATTGTCCTTCATCAGCTGGAGCGTCTTTTTCAAAAGCGCGTCGTCGGCCAGGTAGGTCTTCTCCCGCTCGCTGATACGCTTTTTATATTCCTCCACCGGCTGGCCGATGCGCTCGGCAATCTCTAGCATTTCCTTTTCGATGTCGTTTTCATCCACCGTCAGGTTTTCGGCCTTCTGGATGGCCTGCAGCACCAGCTGGCCCTTGACGCGCTGGAGCGCGGTTTCGGCATACTGGCCGCGCAAGTCCTCCATGGACATGCCGGTGTACTTCAGATAATCCTCCATCCCGATGCCGGAATTCATCAGGCGGTACTGCATATCCTGCACCATGCTGTCGATCATGCGCTCGACCATGGGCTGGGGCACTTCCATCTTGCTGTCGGCCACGCAGGCATCCACCAGGTCGTTTTCAAACTTGGCATCCGCGCGGCGCACAGCAGCCTCCTCCAGGTGCTTGCGCACATCGGCGATATACTCATCCATCGTGTCAAACCCGGCGGCATCCTGCGCAAAGGCATCATCCAGTTCCGGCAGCTGCTTGGTTTTGACTTCCTTGATGGTCACCTTGAAAATGGCGGGTTTGCCCTTGAGTTCCTCGGCGTGATAATCCTCCGGGAAGGTCACCGAAAGATCCTTTTCCTCGCCGGCGCTCAGGCCCACCATCTGCTCCTCAAAGCCCGGGATAAACCGGCCGGAGCCGATTTCCAGCGTGAAATCCTTGGCGCTGCCGCCTTCAAAGGGCTTATCATCGATAAAGCCTTCAAAATCGAACGTCACGGTATCGCCGTTTTCAATGGCACGCTCGGCCGTCACCCAACGGGAACGGCTGTCACGCGCGCGGTCGATTTCGGCATTGACATCATCATCGGTTACCACGGCCTGGGGCTTTTCAACGGGCAGGTTCTTATATTGTCCCAGTTCCACCTCGGGATATACCCACACATCGGCATGGAAGGTAACGCCCTCCTCCACGCTGATTTTTTCAACGTCAATCTCGGGCGCATCCACCGGATTGATGCCGCTTTCCTCCACCGCCTTGGCATACGCATCGGGATAAACGGCGCGCAGGGCATCTTCAAAAAAGATACTGGGGCCGCCATAGAAATTTTCGATAACGCGGCGCGGCGCCTTGCCCTTGCGGAAGCCGGGGATCGTAATTTTGCCCACCATTTGATGATAGGCCTTATCCAAGCCCTTCTGGAAATCCTCGGGCGACACTGCGATGGTTAAACGGACCTTGTTTTTTTCCAGCTGCGACAGCTCGTAGCTCATGACGGTGGAATCCTCCTTCACGGGGCAAAACCCCTATGCCAAAATCGAAGGCTAGTTTACCATATTTTTGCTTAAATTGCAATGTGTATGATGCACCTTGCCTTGCGGCCTGCCAATAGCCGTTTTTCCCCGGGTTTCCATCTGCCGGCCGCCTTCCTCGGCCCCGCCGCAGCGCCTTGGCTACAAGGGCCGCCTGGCGCGCTGTTGCCACGATTTCGCGCCGGCAAACCCGCTGTTTCAATCAGCCGTATGCAACAATCAGGCTTTCCCCGGGGGAAAAGCCTGATTGTATCTATCTGTACCCATCCGCTCTGCACGCATTCAGCGGCATGGCCCATGCGCTGTCAGGCCTGCTCCGCCGCCGGAACCGGGTCCATCAGTTCAATGGCGTTGCCAAAAGGATCGCGCGTATAGGCCAGCCAGAAGCCGGATTTGCCGATGCAAGGTTCCACATCGATGGGCGCACCCAGCGCGCGGATGCGGGCTACTTCCTCCTGCACATTGGAAACAAACAGGCAGACATGCCGGTACCATGAAGCATCCGCCACCTTGGGGGCTTCGGCATAAAACAGCTCCATCATCTGGCCCGGTGCAATTTCCAGGAACTGGATGGACGGGCTGCCATCGGCATTGTACAGCGTACGCTTGTGGGTAAAGCCCATGATGCCGCAATAAAAATCAAAAGCCTTATCCATATCCGGCACTTCCAGGGCAACGTGGGCGATGGACTGTATCATCTTTTTTCCTCCTTGCATACGGCGCTGCCTTTATCCCGGGCGCGCGCCCCTGTTTTTACATTTGATCCGGCTAAATGCGATGCACTTCATGCCGGGGCAGCCATATCCGCCTGCACAAACGGCACCGCATGTATCGGATGGCACCGGCGTCCTTTGCAAGCCCGGGCCGGCACGGCCCATCCCTGCGTTTTCCGGGGTACCCCGCCCGGTTTTTCCTTTCTACATCAGCGCCTCCGGGTTGAGGCACTGCAAATCCTCGGGCACAAAGCGGCCGTCATGGCGAATCAGCTCGCCATCAAACCAGATATCCCCGCCGCCCGAGGCTGCATCCTGCAGCAGCACCAGGTCCCAGTGAATGGCCGATTGGTTGCCGTTGTCGGCGTTATCATAACAGCTGCCCGGCGTAAAGTGGATGGAGCCGGTGATTTTTTCATCAAACAGCGTATCGCCGATGGCGCGGGTAATATAGGGGTTGACGCCAATGGCAAATTCGCCCACATACCGCGCCCCCTCGTCGGTATCCAGCACGGCGTTGACGCGCACATCATCGTTGGCGTGTGCCTCCACAATGCGGCCGTCTTTAAAGGTCAGCGCGATATCGCGGTACAAAAAGCCGTCGCGCAGCTGGGGGCTGTGGAAGGTAATGGTACCGTTTATCGAATCCCGGATCGGCGCAGTATAGATCTCGCCATCGGGGATGTTGCATTCCCCCGCACACTTGACCGCCGGCATGCCCTTGATGGAAAAGGAAATATCGGTATCCGGCCCGGTCAGGCGGACACGGTCCGTGCGCTCCATACGCGCCTTAAGGGCATCCATCGCGCGGTCCATCCGGCTGTAATCCAGGCAGCACACGTTAAAATAGAAATCCTCAAACGCCTCTGTGGACATCCCGGCAGACTGCGCAAAGGCCGGGGTCGGCCAGCGCAGCACCACCCATTTGGTGTGCGGCACGCGGATCAGGCTGTGCACCGGCGTGGAATAATCTCGCTGGTAGATGGCGTTTTTATCCGTAGGCACATCCACATATTCATATCCGTTATCTGAGCCCCTTACGCCGATATAGGCCTGCATGCCTTGCATTTGCTTGGCATCGATACCGGCGGCAAAGGCCAGCTGCTCGGAGGTTGCCTCCCGCCGTAGGGCGCGCTCCACCCGGCTGGAATGAAGCTGCACATACGGCAGGGCGCCCACACGGTAAGCCGCCTCCACCAGCGCGCAGACAAAAGCCTCCGGGATATCGGTGGCTTCAATCAGCACACGCTCGCCCTTTTGCAGCCTGCAGGAATATTCGATCAGCACCTTGGCCAGTTTTTCCATGCGTGCATCCTTCATGATAAAACACTCCTTTGCTATTTACCCTAGTTTTTGTTGCCCACCTTAAAATCATCCGGGCCGCGGCGCACCAGGTATTTGGGCCTGCCCTTTACCTCTTCCATGATACGGCCGACGTATTCACCCAGCTGCCCCATGCACACCAGCACCACGCCCGCGATCATCAGCATGCACGATACAATAATGGTAACCGGGCCCGCGGCGCGCGCAATGGCGGCGATGACCAACCATAACAGCCCGGCGATCAGCATCAAAAGCCCCAACCCGCCCGCCAGTTTAATCGGCTTGTAGGAAAAGGAATAGATGCCGTCCTTGGCCAGCTTAATCATCTTTTTTAAGGGGTA
>JAQXFY010000031.1 GCA_029006015.1 bacterium | reverse complement strand
AAGCTGCCCTTGCCAGGGTGCATGTCCACCAGCTGCGCGGGGTGCCCTGGTTTTCCATCGCTTGGCTGGTTTTGTTGATAATATCCTGCCTGTTGGCCGGCATCATCGCGCCATATGCCCCCGATCAACTGGATTTATCGGCGGTTTATGCGCCGCCGGGGGGAGAGCATCCCTTGGGTACCGACAGCATGGGGCGCGATATCCTGTCCACGCTTTTGTTTGGCGGCAGGACGTCGCTTGCCGTCGGCCTGCTGTCCACCGCCATTTCGGTAGCCATTGCCGCTATATACGGCTGCATCAGCGCCTTGGCGCCGCGTTGGTTGGATGAGGGGATGATGCGCGTGGCCGAGATGGCGATGTCCATCCCTTCTATCCTGATCGTCATCCTGCTGCAGGCGGTGTTGGGGGAGGCCAATGTGCTTTCCGTTTCGGTTGTTATCGGCGCTACGGGGTGGATGCACATGGCCAAAATGGTGAGAAGCGATGTGCTGCAGGCCAGAAACAGCGGCTATGTACAAGCGGCCCGGTGTATGGGCGCAGGTTTTTGGCATCTGTTTTCCTGGCACCTGTTTCCGGGCTGCATCGCCTCCATCGTGTTTATGGCGGTATCCGGCATCGGCACTGCCATCGCCACGGAAGCCACCCTTAGTTTTATGGGCATCGGCCTGCCGGTTACCTGCCCTTCCTGGGGCAGCATGCTGTCCGGGGCGGAACGCGCGCTGCTTGGCGCCCAATGGTGGATTATCCTGATCCCCGGTATTTTTTTGGTTTTAACGCTGATTGGCTTTGCGCAGGTGGGGAATTTTATCCGCAAACGCAACACAAAGGGCGAGTGTAACCTGTAGGCGCCCTGTAAAAAAGGAGTGGAACCGATGAAAAAAAACAGCCTTTCGATTTTTATGGTCCTGATGCTGGTGCTGGCCATTGGGCTTGGTGGGTGCGCCAAAGGCTCTGGAGACGGCCCGTTACCCCAAAGCCGCCTGGTATATGGCAGCGGCGATTATACCGTCATCAACCCTGCCTTGTATGAGCATGGTGAGATCAACCTGCTGCTCTTTACGGGCCTGACCAGGCATGATGGCAATAACCAGGTGGTGGCCGATCTGGCAACGGATTGGAGCTATGACGAAAAAACCTGTACGTATACGTTCCGGCTGCGGCAGGACGTCAAATGGCATGATGGCCAGCCTTTTACCGCCAGGGATGTCCGTTTTACCCTGGAGGCCATCATGGACCCGGAAAATGCTTCGGAAAACGCCTCTAATTTTGAGGATATTACCCAAATAGAAACGCCGGATGATTATACCGTGGCCATCACGCTGTGCGCACCCAATGTTGCGCTGCTGGATTATCTGACCATCGGCATCCTGCCCGCCCATTTATTGGAGGGCAAGGATCTGGCTACGGATGATTTTAATCGAAACCCCATCGGCACCGGCCCCTATAAACTGGAAAAATGGGCGGTGGGGCAAAGCATCACCCTGGTTCGCAACCAGGATTTTTACCGCGGGGTTCCCCGTATTGAGACCGTTGTTTTTAAAATCGTGCAGGACAGCAAGGCAAGGGCGTTGCAGCTGAAATCGGGCAAGCTGGATTTGGCGCAGGTCACCCCGGAGGATGCGGACAGCTTCCGCACGAAGGGGTATACCGTGTATGATATGAAAACCGCCGATTACCGCGGCATCCTGTATAATTTTAACAGCGATTTTTTCAAGGCAAACCGGGAGCTGCCCACCATTTTGTGCTATGCCATTGACCGGCAGGCCATCGTCGATACCGTGCTGAAGGGCTGTGGGCAGGCGGCATATTCGCCGCTGCAGGCAGGGCCGTACAACAACCCCGATATCGAAAAGTTTACCTATGATCCCGAAAAATGCGCCCGGCTGCTGGATGAGGCGGGCTGGAAAATGGGGCCGGATGGCGTTCGGGAGAAAAACGGCCAAAAACTGGCCTTTGTGCTGCACAACGGCCAGGGCGATCAGGTGCGCATCGATATGTCCACCATTGTATCCCAGCAGCTTAAGGCCGTGGGCGCCGATGTCAAGGTATCGGTCGATGCCCTGGTGGACTGGGCCGGGCAGGAAGCCTACCTGATCGGCTGGGGCAGCCCCTTTGACCCGGATGACCATACCTACAAGGTGTTTGGTACCGGCAAGGGCGCCAATTACAGCGCCTATTCCAACGCCCGTATTGACGAGCTGTTGACCCGGGCGAGGCAAACCGATGACATAGCCGAGCGCAAGCAGCTGTATGGGCAGTTTCAGCAGGAAATGACCAAGGATATGCCCTATACCTTTATTGCCTATGTCGATGCCATCTATGTAACCAAGCCCGGGCTTTCCGGCATTAAGGCCGATACCGTGCTTGGGCACCATGGCGTGGGCATTTTCTGGAATGTTGCGGAATGGACAATCGAGTAAGTGCGCCCCAGCCGCTGCTGGAGGTGGAAAATTTAACAGTGGCCTTTGATACCCCGCTTGGATTGGCACAGGCGGTGCGCGGCGTTTCCTTTAACATACGGGAAGGGGAAACGCTGGCCATCGTCGGCGAATCGGGCTGCGGCAAAACCGTTCTTTGCCGCAACCTGATGCGCATTTGCTCGGGCCATGCGCGGGTGCAAGGCCATATCCGCTTTGAAGGCACGGAATTGACCGGCCTGGGGGAAAAACCCATGCGCCGCATCCGCGGAAACAAGATGGCCATGGTGTTTCAGGATCCGCTTTCCTCGCTGGACCCTACTTATCCCATCGGCCGCCAGATGGTGGAAGCCATTCGCGTCCATCGCCGTGTCCCCGCCGGGGAAGCCAAAGCCTGCGTGCTTTCCTGGCTTGAGCGCGTGGGCATCGACAGGCCCGAGGTGCGCTTTTGCCAGTTCCCGCACCAGCTTTCGGGGGGCATGCGCCAGCGCGTGGTGCTGGCCATGGCCTTCATCAACAGCCCCCGGCTTTTGATTGCGGACGAGCCGACTACGGCGCTCGATGTGACCGTACAGGCCGAAATCCTGGCGCTGATGAAAAAATTACAGCGGGAAACCGGCGTGGCCATCCTGCTGATTACCCATGATCTGTCGGTGGCGGCCATGGCCGACAGGATCTGCATCATGTATGCCGGGTGCATGGTCGAGCAGGGAACGGCGCGCGAGGTGTTTTATGATGCGCGGCATCCGTATACATGGGGGCTGCTGTCTGCCGCCGCCGGGGCGACGGATGGGGAAGGTGCTTATTCCATTGCCGGTGCGCCGCCTTCGCTGATTCTGCCCCCAAAAGGGGATGCGTTTGCCCCGCGCAACCCGTATGCCCTTCAAATCGATTATGAACAGGCCCCGCCCATGTTTGCCATCAGCGATACCCATTTTGCCGCCACCTGGCTGTTGGATGCGCGCGCGCCGCGCGTCAGGCCGCCGGCGGGGATAGGGAATAAGGGACCCGGGTTGGAGGTGCAAGGCGATGCCGGCCCCGCTGTTTGAACTGTGCGATGTTTCCTGCCGCTATGCGTTGCCCGATGGCCGCGCGCTGGATGCGGTGCATAAGGTCGGTTTGGCTGTTTTCCCCGGGGAAACGCTGGGGCTATCGGGGGAATCGGGCTGCGGCAAAACCACCCTGGCCCGTTGCCTGATGGGGCTGTATCCCGTATCCTCCGGGCGCATCCTGTATAAGGGCCGCGATGTAACGCATCCCGGGGGAAAGGATAAAAAACAACTGGCCGCCGCGCGCCAGATGGTTTTTCAGGATGCGGCTTCCTCGCTAAACCCCCGGTTGACGGTGCGCCGCATCCTGACGGAACCTTTTTTGGTGCAGCACCGGTGCGGCGATCGAAAAGAAATCGAAGAAAAAATTGTTTGTTTGGCCGGGCAGATGGGGCTGGAAAAATCGTGCCTGGCACGCTACCCGCACGAGCTGTCCGGCGGCCAACGCCAGCGTATCGCCATTGCCAGGGCCATGGCGATGGAGCCGGAGCTGCTGGTGGCGGACGAGCCGGTTTCCTCGCTGGATGTGTCCATCCGGGCGCAGATCATGCAGCTGTTTGCCGGCACCCGGCAAAAGGGCATGGCCTGTTTGCTGATTGCCCATGACCTTAGCCTGCTGGGGCGCGCGTGCGACCGTATCGCCGTCATGCTGCATGGCCGGCTGGTGGAACTGGCCCCGGCCGATTGCCTGATGCAGCATGCCGTGCACCCCTATACCCGGATGCTGCTGGCCTGCAACCCGCAGCCCAGCCCCGATATTCCCCTTAACCCGCCGGGCATCAGCCGCAGCGCCTTTTTGTATGAAAACAGCCGCTGGGAAGAGGTGGAGAAAGGGCATTTTGTCCGCCTGCCGGCAGATGCCTGAAAGCCCGTTTACATGCGAACAGCCCGGAAGAAATCCCGGGGTGTTCTTGTGAGCGGCCCGTATATCGTGATACAATAAACGGGATATTGATGTTTAGGTGCCCGGCGCGCCCCGATGGGGCTGCCATGCCGGATTGGGAGGTAGCTATGCACGCGGTCAGGTGGCGCGAAATTAAACGCTGCGCGCAGACGGGGGCCCGTCTGGGCGAGTTGATTACCCCGCACGGTACATATGAAACCCCGATGTTTATGCCTGTTGGCACACAGGCTACGGTCAAATCCCTGTCGCCGGAGGAGCTTCATGCCATCGGCGCGGGCGTGGTATTGAGCAATACCTATCACCTGTATCTCAGGCCCGGGCATGAGCTTGTCCGCAAGGCGGGCGGGCTGCATACGTTTATGGGATGGGATGGCCCCATGCTGACCGATAGCGGCGGTTTTCAGGTGTTTTCCATGTCCGGATTGCGCAAAATCACGCCGGAGGGGGTTACCTTTCAATCCCATATCGATGGCAGCCGCCACCGCTTTACGCCGGAGGGTGTTATGGATATCGAGCATGCCCTGGGGGCGGATATCATGATGGCCTTTGATGTGTGCGCGCCGGGCGATGCCGACCGGAAGGAAGCGGAGATGGCCATGCATCGCACCCACGAGTGGGCGGCGCGGTGCAAGGCGGCCCATGCCGGGCATGAAGGGGAGCAATCCCTTTTTGGCATTGTGCAGGGCGGCGTCTATGCCGACCTCAGGCGGGAGAGCGCCAAGGCCATTGCGGATATGGATTTCCCGGGGACCGGTATCGGCGGGCTTAGCGTGGGCGAGCCCAAGCCCGTTATGTATGATATGCTGGAAACCATCGAGCCGCTGTTGCCCCGGGATAAGCCCCGTTACCTGATGGGGGTGGGCAGCCCGGATTGCCTGGTGGAAGGCGTGCTGCGCGGGGTGGATATGTTCGATTGTGTGCTGCCAACCCGAACCGCCAGAACAGGCGTGGTCTTTACCTCCCAGGGCCGGCTGACCATCCGAAACGCGCCCTATGCGGAGGATTTTTCGCCCATCGATCCCGCGTGCGATTGCTATGCCTGCAAACACTTTTCGCGCGCTTATGTACGCCATCTGTTCAAGGCCGAGGAAATGCTGGGCGCCCGGCTGGCCAGCCTGCATAATCTGCGCTATTTGATCCATTTAATGGAACAGATCCGCGCCGCCATCCGGGAGGACCGGCTGGGCGATTTCAGGGAAGCTTTTTATACGCAAACGGGCTGGCCCCGCGTTTGTTGACCCTGCGGGAAAACCGGCTTATAATGAACGCTAAGGAGGGGGTACAGATGAATTTATCTGCCCTGTTGTCCACCGGCTCCGATATAGGGGTTGCTTTTCAGCTGGGGCCGTTTACCGTGCGCTGGTATGGCATTGTCATTGCGTTGGGGGCGCTGTTGGCGATCGTGATCGCCTCACGCCTGGCGCCGCGCCGCGGCATCAAGGCCGATTGTATTTTTGATGTAGCGCTGCTGGCTATCCCGATGGGGGTGATCGGCGGGCGCCTTTATTATGTGTTGTTCGAGCTGGATTATTATCTCAGCCATCCAGAGGAAATCATCCGCTTCTGGGAAGGCGGCATGGCGATCTATGGTGCGGTGATCGGCGGATTGATTGCCGTTATAATCTATGCCAAATGGAAAAAAATCAACCTTTGGCGCATGACCGATTGCATTGTTGTTGGCCTGGTATTGGCGCAGTGCATCGGGCGGTGGGGTAATTTTTTCAATCAGGAGGCCTATGGCAACCCGGTTATCAACCCGGCGCTGCAATTTTTCCCGTATGCGGTGTTTATTGATGCCAGGAACATGTGGTACCAGGCCACTTTCTTCTACGAATCGGCCTGGGATTTTCTGGTTTTCCTTGCGCTGCTTTGGTATTTCAACGGCTGCACGTTCCGCCGCCAGGGCGCGCTGCAAAAACCCCAGGCGGAGGGCGTGCCGGCCAAAAAGCTACGGCCGCGCTATTACCCGCGCGTGGGCAACGTGACGGCGCTGTATTTTGGCCTGTATGGGCTGGGGCGCACCTTTATCGAACTGCTTCGCAGCGATTCGCTGATGTGGGGGCCCATCCGCGTATCCTCCATGCTCAGCCTGCTGCTGGTTATTGCGGCATCCATCGTGCTGTTTAAGCGGCGCAGCGTACCCTGCACATGCGATTGTGCGCCCACCTGCACCTGCGGTTGCAGGGAAGGCTTGCCCTGCACGTGCGACGGCAGCTGCAAGGCGCCGCAGGATGGCGGGCCCCGTCTGGAAGATGGCACCGGGGAAGCGGCGCAGCTGCCCGACCAGCAGGAGCAGGCGTCTGCCCAGGAAGAGCCGCTGCCTGCCCAGGAGAATCCGGCGCCCGATAACCTGCCGGATCAAGCCGATGGGGATACTTCCCAGCCCACGTCGGAAGCCTAAGGGCTGGGATGGGGGCGCGCCGGCTCGCTGCCGCCAAACGGCGCAGGGGTAAGGGCGCGGGCGCCCGGTATGGTTATCGGAAATTGATGGAGGGAACATAACTTATGCGTAATTTAACATTGCTGACCGATCTTTACCAGTTGACCATGATGCAGGGATACCTGCGCTGTGGCAAGCAGGATGAAATGGCGGTATTCGATGTTTTCTTTCGCCACATCGACGATTTTTCCGAATATGCGGTAGTGGCCGGCCTGGAGCAGGCGGTGGAATACATCCGCGATATCCACTTTGGGCCGGAGGAACTGGATTATATCCGCAACCTGCATATCTTTGATGAGGATTTTCTGGAGTATCTGAAAAATTTCCGCTTTGAAGGCGATATCGATGCTATGCCGGAGGGCACCATCTGCTTCCCGGGCGAGCCTTTGGTGCGCGTCAAGGCTAAATTGCCCCAGGCACAGCTGATCGAAACCGCACTTTTGAATATTGTCAACCATCAAACGCTGATTGCCACAAAGGCCAGCCGCGTGGTTTACGCAGCGCAAAATACCGCGGTTATGGAGTTTGGCCTTCGCCGGGCCCAGGGGCCGGATGCGGGGCTGTACGGCGCGCGCGCGGCCATCATCGGCGGATGCGACAGCACCAGCAACGTATTGGCCGGGCAAATGTTTGATGTGGCGGTTAAGGGCACGCATGCCCATAGCTGGGTGATGAGCTTCCCCAGCGAGCTGGAGGCTTTCCGCGCCTATGCCGATGTTTTCCCGGACGGCTGCATGCTGCTGGTGGATACCTATGATGCCCTTAAAAGCGGTATGCCCAACGCCATCAAGGTGTTTAACGAACTGCGCGCCAAGGGGCATGAGCCCGTCGGCATCCGCATCGATTCGGGGGATCTGGCCTATCTGAGCAAGCAGGCCCGCCGCATGATGGACGAGGCTGGCTTCCCCAATACCATCGTGTGCGCTTCCGGCGATTTGGATGAGGAATTGATCTGGGATTTGCGCGCGCAGGGGGCCGCCATTGATATCTGGGGCGTGGGCACCAAGATGATTACCTCTAAGAACAATCCCGCCCTGGGCGGCGTGTATAAGCTAAGCGCCCTTGAAGAAAACGGCCAGCTGGTTCCCAAGATCAAAATCAGCGAAAGCCAGTGGAAAATCACCAACCCCGGTGTCAAGCAGGTATGGCGCCTGTATGATGCCGATGGCATGGCTACCGCCGATCTGGTAACGCTGGAGGATGAAGTGATCGACGAAAGCCGGCCGTTGACCATCTTTGATCCCGTGGAAACCTGGAAGCGCATGACGCTGACGGATTTTACCGCGCGCCCGCTGCTGCAGCCTGTGTTGAGGAAGGGCGAGGTGGTGTGCGATCTGCCGCCGCTGAACGAGATTAAAAAGTATGCCAAAAAGGAAATGGCCACGCTGTGGGAGGAATACAAGCGCCTGAAGAACCCCCATATCTTTAAGGTGGATTTGTCCGATAAGCTGTATGCCCTCAAGCAGGAGCTTTTAAGCCGGGGAGGTTGATTGTTACTTGGGCAAGCGCGATAAAGCCATGGCGCAGCAGATGCAGCGCATCCAGGTTGAACAGGCTCAGGCCATTGAAAATATGCGCCTGCAGCTGGAGCAGGCGCGCATGCGTGCCCAGCAGGCCGAGCAGGAGCGGGATGCCCTCAGCCAGGAGACGGCCCGTATCATGGAACAGCGTGCTTATATTGCTGATGCCATTATTTGCGCGGATCGGGAAAGCGCGCGCATCAAGGAAGCGGCCAGGCAGGAAGCCGAAGGTATTTTGGACAGCGCCCGCGAAAAGGCTGCGCAGCAGGAGCTGCGCCAGCAGCAAATGCTGCAGGAATATGCCGCCCAGCGGGACAATGCCCGTGCCGGCCTGGTGGCCCTGCGCAGCCGCCTGCAGGAACTGTTGGCGCATATCGACCGGCTGATTGCACAGGAAGAAAGCCCCGAGGCCGGCCATATGCAGCAGGCCGAGGTGGACGATATGCTTCAGTCCCTGGCGCAGGCGCTTGGCGGGGAATATTACGCGGCCGATGCTGCCTGCACGCAGCAAAGTGCCGCCGGGGATGCCTGCCAGGGCGCGGTATGCACGCCGCAGGGCGGCAAAGAGCAGCCGCTGGATGCAACCGATAATGGGGAAAATCTTTCTGCGGATGCCGAAGAGCTCCCTCGGGAAAATGGGGATGAGGCCGGAGCGCAGCAAAACGGGGTGCCGCAGGTAGATGCCGTGCAGGAAAACGGCATCGGCCCCGTTGAATCGGAAAAATGCCCTCCCTTGCAGCCGGATGGCAAGGAAACTGCACCTTCGGAAAACGTAGACAAGCAGCCGGAAGCGGATTTAAATGGGGGCGAACGTGCCGGCGATGGCCAGGGCGAGTGGTCTGTCGGCGTGGCGGTCAAACCCAGCAGCAAGCTAAACGATATGCTGGCCAAATCTGCCCAGATACAGCAGGAATTGATCGAAAATTTACCCAATGATGCCGCTGCGCTGGAAGCGCAGCTTAAACAGATTTTATCGGATCTGGATGGCATGGAAAAATAAAGGGGGAGTGGGCATGCGGTTTTTTATTATGACGGATATGGAAGGCGTATCCGGTGTGGTGGAGTTTGATGCCTATACCAACCGGACCAGCCCGCGCTACGAAAAAAGCGTGCGACTGGCCACGATGGAGATTAACGCCTGCATCGAGGGCATTCTGTCTACCGGGGATCATGATATCCTGGTGGCCGATGGGCATGGGCAGGGCGCCATTGATATTGAGCTTTTGCACCCCCGGGCCGAGGTACTGCTGGGCCGTGGCTTTGGGCCGACATTCTGCCTGGAGGATGGACATTTCGATGGCATGTTTATCGTAGGGCAGCATGCAAAAAAGAATACCAAACAGGCCAACCTTCATCATACGCAGGATCATGTCAATGTAAAATCGTTGACCGTATGCGGCCATGAAATCGGCGAAACCGGGCAAATGGCGCTGGTGGCCGGGGCACTGGGCATTCCGACGTTGTTTTTATCCGGCGATCAGGCGGCCTGCCGGGAAGTGGAGCAGCTTATCCCGGGCGTCGTAACGGCGGCGGTCAAGCGCGGGGTGACGGAGGAATCGGCCATTTGCCTGCCCCCTGTGCGCGCGAGGGAAGTCATCCGCCAGCAGGCTGCGCAGGCGGTGGGGCAGATTGGGAAAATAAAACCGCTGGTTTTCGATGCGCCGTATACCGCCACGTGGGAGTTTTTGACCACGCGCATGATTTCCAACTACCTGGATAACCCCAATTACCAGGTGGAGGGGCTTAAGGTTTCCATGCAGGCGGATAATCTGTTTGATTTGATGATCTACACGCTTTGGGGCGAG